>NZ_DATFFD010000172.1:0-18807 GCF_035250425.1 Sphingopyxis sp. | reverse complement strand
CGGTGCGCCAGAGCACGGCGTTATAGGCGCCGATATCGATCGACAGCCCCTTCATCAGCACATCCATCGCCGAAAAGGTCGCGATGCCTGCGCATGCGATCAGGAAGGGGAGGACGGGCGAGGGCGAATCGGGGCGCATGCCGGAGCTGTAGCGGTGCGTCAGTAGATAATATATCCCTCGGCCGGATCGTCGGCCGACCAGATTTGCCCGCATTCATACGGCCCCTCCTCTGAATGGAGGATCAATTTTTGGCCATCGTTCAGATTCAGGGTCAGGCGGAACGGCGTCACATCAAGTGACGTGACGACCTTAGCGACCAAGCGATGGAGAAGAAGGGGTGGACCCATGTGGGCGGTACAGTCGTAGAGGTAACGGTTTCTATTCTCGGCTACATGCTCAAGATCGTGTTCAATATGAACTCTGCCGCCATTCCAGAACAGAATCTGGACCGAGTTTGGATCGAGACAAACCTGCCCAATCTCTTTCCCGATCAGAAAATTCAGATCGGCAGGTGCCGGAAACGGATGCATTGTTCGTTCCTAATCTACTAACGAAACGTCGCCTGACCCGCGCCGTCGATGTTGAGTTTCTGACCCGAGCAATAGCTGTTCGCGTCGCTGACGAACCACACCACCGCTGCCGCGACATCGGCGGGGACGGCGACGCGGCCGAAGGGCATTTTGGCGTCGAGGTGGTGGATGTCGGTATTGCCGGTGATCGCGCGCGACAGTTTCTCGCCCATATCGCTGACGGTGAGCGCGGGGGCGACGATGTTGACGCGGACGCCGTTCGCGAGCTCTTCCTTGGCGAGGGTCAGCGCGAGCGCTTCGCCCGCGGCTTTTGCCATCGTATAGGGGGCGCCGTTCGGCGCGTTCGCATAGGTGGCGATGCTTGAAATGACGATGATGTCGCTGCGCTTGTGGGTGCGCAGTTGCGGCAGCGCGAGGCGGCTCAGCCGGTGCGGGCCGGCGGCGTGGACGGCGAACAATTTGTCGACCTCGGCGGGGTCGGTATCGGCCACCGACAGCCCGTGGCTGGCGATACCGGCGTTGTTGATCAGGATCGACATGGGGCCGAAATCGGCCTCGACCGCGGCGACCATCGCGGCGCAGGCGGCCTCGTCGGTGACCGACGCTTGATAAGCCTTGGCCTTGCGGCCGAGCGCTTCGATCGTGGCGACGGTTTCGGCGGCGGCTTCTTCGCCGCGGGTGTAGTTCACCGCGACGTCGGCGCCCGTTTCGGCGAGGCCGATCGCGATGCCGCGGCCGATCCCGCGCGAGGCGCCGGTGACGAGCGCGACGCGCCCCGCAAGAATCCCGTCGGCCATATCTCTCTCTCTCCCCATCCCTCCCGCTTGCGGGAGGGGCAATGAGGCTTGGCAGCTTGCTGCCTAGCCGCAATGGGGTGGGCAGGCGACGTTCGCGCATGATGCCCACCCCGCTGCGACTAGCGGACAAGTCCGCAAGTCTCGCTGCCCCTCCCGTATACGGGAGGGGGAGATTTGGGAATGACGTTTCCGTCAACGTAAGCTAGCTTTCACGTCATGAGCTGGAAAAAAGAAGTCGACGAACTCGCCGTGCGCCGCGCGATGGCCGAGAAGATGGGCGGGGAAGAGAAGGTCGCGCGGCAGCACGGCCGCGGCAAGATGGATGCGCGGGCGCGGCTCGCGGGGATCGTCGATGCAGGCAGTTTTCGCGAGATCGGCAAGATCGCGGGACGCGGGCGCTATGGCGCCGATGGCGAACTCGAAGACCTCGCCGCGAGCAATTTCATTTTCGGGCGCGCGAACGTCGACGGGCGGCCGGTCGTCGCGTCGGCCGACGATTTCACCGTGCGCGGCGGCGCGGCCGATGCGGCGCTGCACCGCAAATTCGTCCAGTGCGAGGCGATGGCGCATGAATATCGCCTGCCGCTGATCCGCATGATCGACGGCACCGGCGGCGGCGGGTCGGTGAAATCGCTCGAGGATATGGGCTATACCTATATCCCGCATGTGCCGGGGTGGCATGAGATCATCGCCAATCTCGACACGGTGCCGGTGGTCGCGCTCGCGCTCGGGCCGACCGCGGGATTGGGCGCGGCGCGCGTCGTCGCAAGCCATTATAGCGTCATGGTGCGCGGGCTGTCGCAGCTGTTCGCGGCGGGGCCGGCGGTCGCGGCGGCGATCGGCGACACCTTGGACCGCGAGGAGCTGGGCGGCAGCGACGTCCACACGCGCAACGGCGTCGTCGACGACGAAGTCGCGAGCGAGGCAGAGGCGTTCGCCGCGGCGCGGCGGTTTTTGTCATATCTGCCGTCGTCGATCCACGACCGCGCCTTGCGGACCGAATGCAGCGATCCCATCGACCGGCGCGAGGAAAGCTTGCTGTCGGTCGTGCCGCGCGAGGCGAAGCAGGTCTATTCGATGCGGCGGATTACGGCTGCGGTGTTCGATCAGGGCAGTTTCTTCGAGATGGGCGCGCGTTGGGGGCGGGCGGTGATTACCGCCTTCGCGCGGCTCGATGGCTATCCGGTCGCGGTGCTCGCGAGCGATCCGTCGTATCTTGGCGGATCGTGGGATGCGAAGACGAGCGAGAAGGCCGAGCGTTTCGTGAAGATGGCCGACCAGTTCCGGCTGCCGATCGTCCACCTCGTCGACAATCCGGGCTTTATGATCGGCGGCGAGGCCGAGCGGACGGGGACGATCCGCTATGGCGTGCAGGCGATGAACGCGATCTACCGCGCGACGGTGCCGCTGGCGAGCGTGGTGGTGCGGCGCGCTTACGGCATTGCCGGCAGCGCGATGTCGAATGCCGAGCGTTTCCAGTACCGTTTCGCCTGGCCATCGGGCGATTGGGGCAGCCTGCCGATCGAGGGCGGGGTCGAGGTCGCGTACAAGAGCGAACTCGAGGCCGCCGAGGATCCGGCGGCGCATCTGGAGGCGATCCGCGAGCGGCTCAATCGCGTGCGCTCGCCGTTCCGCACGGCGGAGAAATATGGCGTCGAGGACATCATCGACCCGCGCGACACGCGGCCGCTCCTGTGCGAGTTTGCGGAACTCGCTTGGCGGGTGCTCGAACGATAGGACGCAATAAATAGGGACAGTCCCCATTTAATGGAGGGGGTGCGGTTGTGATCGACCTGATCGCCATAATTAAATGGGGACCGTCCCTATTTATTGGGGCGTGCCTGTGACCGGCGTGCGCCATCACGGCATGGACTGGCTCCGGATCGGGGCGTTCGGGTTGTTGATCCTCTATCACATCGGCATGTATTTCGTCCCGTGGGGCTGGCATGTGAAGACCGCGGAGCCGCTGGACTGGGCGCAGCTGCCGATGCTCGCGACGAACAGCTGGCGGCTCGCGCTGCTGTTCCTCGTGTCGGGTTATGCCAGCGCGGCGCAGTTCGCGAAGCTGGGCGGCAGCGGCGCCTTTGCGCGGTCGCGGAGCGCGCGGCTGCTGATCCCGCTCGCGTTCGGCATCATCGTCATCATCCCGTCGCAGCCGTGGATCGAGCTGGTCGGCCAGCATGGCTATACCCGTGGCTTCCTGCATTTCTGGGCGCGCGATTATTTCCGCTTCGGATCGCTGGACGGGATCGTCCTGCCGACGTGGCAGCATCTGTGGTTCGTCGTCTATCTGTGGGTCTATACGATGCTGGCGGCGGTCTTGGTGGCGCTGGTGCCGGGCGCGATCCGGACCCGGATCGCCGATGGCGCGGCGCGGTGGCTTGGCGGTGCCGGGCTGCTTATCTGGCCGCTCGCGGCGTGGCTGCTCATCTATGCCGCCTTCCCGGGCCATGACGAGACGCACGCGCTGTTCGACGACGGGCCGTCGCATCTTCACTATCTGGTGCCCTTCTTCGTCGGCTGGCTGCTTCGGGTGCGGCCGCAGCTGTTCGGCGCGGTGGCGCGCTGGTGGCGCGCCGCGCTCGTCATCGCGGTCGCGGCGTTCGGGGTGGTCGCATGGATCATGTGCCTGTGGCTGACCGGGGCGCAGCCCGCCGACTGGGGCCTTATCCCGTTCAATATCGCGCATCTGGTGCAGGGGTGGGCGACGATCGTCGCATTGGTCGGGATTGCCGATCGTTACTGGGACCGCGATCATCCGTGGCGCACGACGCTCGCCGAGGCGGTGTTCCCCTTTTACATCATTCACCAGACGATCATCGTCGCCGCCGGCTGGTATCTGCTCCAGGCCGGCGTTGCGGCGCTGCCGTCCTTCCTTGTCCTGCTGGCGGCGACGACGCTTGGATGCTGGCTTTTCTATTCGATCGGGCGCACCATCGGCTGGCTGCGGCCGCTGATCGGATTGCAGCGCAGATAGGGGAGGGCGTCATGGGGGCTTTCAGGGGAATCCTGGCGATCGCCGGGGTCGCGGCGATTCTGGTCGGCGGATTGTGGGCGCTGCAGGGGCTCGACATCATACGCTGGCCGGCGAGCAGCTTCATGCTGGGCGACACCACATGGACGCGTAATGGCGTGGTGCTCGCGGTTGTCGGCGTCGTGCTGGTCTGGTTCGCGCGCCGACGCTGAGCGGGATCGACTACAAATGTAGTTGATCTGTATTGCATATGTGATACACCTTCGTCCGGCCGGGGCTGGATTGGAGATGAGGATGATTCGTTCTTCGCATATTTTACCCGCGCTGCTGGTGGCCGCCGGGATGGCGGTCGTTCCTGTTCTCGCCCCGTCGCCGGTCCAGGCGGCGGAGGAAGCGAGCGCGGACACGATCGCCGAAAATTACGCGACGCTGCTCGAGCGCGACTATGTCTATCCCGAAACCGGCAAGCGCTATGCCGCGGCGATCCGCGCGGGCATTGCGGCGGGGCGCTATAAGACGCTCACTGGCCCGGCGCTGGGTGAGGCGATCGACGCCGATGTGAATGCCGTTGCGCCCGATGGGCATTTGCGCCTGCGCGCGCCCGAAACCGCGGCCGTACCGGCAGCGCCCGCGCCTGGCAGCGCGGCGCCGGTGCGCCGTCCGCCGAAGGTGCCGGTCGAGCAGGCGGGGTGGATCGCGCCGGGGATCGCCTTCATACGCTTCAACGTCTTTCCGATGGATGCCGCGGTGACGGCCGAGGCGGCGAAATTCATGGCCGATCATGCCGATGCGAAGGCGATCATCTTCGACATCCGCACGCATAATGGCGGCGGGCTCGATCAGATGGATGTCATCTTTCCGTGGCTGTTTGCCGAACCGACGCGGCTGGTGACGATGGCGACGCGCGCGTCGGTCGATGCGCGCGGCGGATCGCCGATCGACGGGCTGGCCTCGATGCGGGTGGTGAAGGGCGATGCGGGCATGGTGGCGCGCGAGCATTGGGCGACGCCGAATGCCGACAAAAGGCTGCGCGATGCCAAGGTTTATGTGCTGACGTCGGGCGCGAGCGCGTCGGCGGCCGAGCATTTCTCGCTCGCGATGAAGCACACCGGGCGCGGCACATTGGTCGGCGCGCCGACTGCGGGCGCCAATCATTTCGGCAGCGGCGAGGACCTGGGCGGCGGCTATGCGGCGTTCATCCCGGTCGGGCGCACCTATGATCCCACGACCGGCAAGGATTGGGAAGGCGAGGGCGTCTTACCCGACATCGCCGTGCCGCCCGCCGATGCGCTCGTGCGGGTGCTCACCGATCTGGGCGTGGCGCCGGCGGAGGCGAAGACGCTGTCCGACGCGCATATGCCGAGCTGGCCGATGGAGCGACGGAAGCCGCGCGGGGCGAAATAACCTCGATCCTCCCCCTTGAAGGGGGAGGCAGCGAGACTTGCGAACTTGTTCGCTAGTCGCAGCGGCAGGGGTGCGTTTCGGCCCGAAGCCGGCGCGTACGGCCGCGCCCTCACCCCCATCCAACTCCGCCTAATCGCTACGCGATAAGGCTCCATATCCTTCCCCCCCTCGAGGGGGAAGGGATTAGCTGGACGCAAGCCTCGTCAGTGCTTCGCCGTCCACGCGCATCACGGTCCATTCGTCCATCAGCTTGGCGCCGAGGCTCTGGTAGAAGCCGATCGCCGGGGCGTTCCAGTCGAGCACCGACCATTCAAGCCGCGCGCAGTCACGCTCGACCACAAGGCCCGCGAGATGCGCGAGCAGCGCCTTGCCGAGCCCCGATCCGCGCGCTTCGGGACGGACGAACAGATCCTCGAGATAGATGCCGGGGCGCCCCTCGAAGGTCGAGAAATTGTGGAAGAAGAGCGCGAAACCCTGTGGGGTGCCGTCGATCTCGCCGATCAGAACTTCCGCATAGGGGCGCGGGCCGAAGAGTTTCTCGCCGAGCTTCGCTTCGTCGAAGCGCACTTCGTGGGCGAGCTTCTCATAATCGGCGAGGTCACGGATGAACTGCGCGATCAGCGGCAGGTCGGCGGGCGCGGCGGGGCGAATGGTGACGGTCATGGCGCTGTGTGTCGGCGCGCGGCGCGGCTGTCAAATGCGCTTTCGGGCCTTCAATATCGCGAGCGCGGCGATGACGAGCGCGGGCTGGCCGATCACCGCGGGGGCATCGGCCCAGAAGGTGGCCGGGCCGCAGATGCCCGCCGCGACTTCATAGATGTGGAGCAAGCCGTGAAACGACAGCCAGAGCCCGCCGACGATTGCCGCGCGCCAGCGGATCGCCGGGTTCGCGGCGGCGTAGAGCAGGATCAGCCCCGAACCGAGATAGGCGAGGCCGATGTCGCGGATGAAATGCGCGTTCGGCGGGCCGGTCGTGACGACGGTGGGGACGAAGACATACCAGTCGAGCGGCTTCACCAGCATGAAGGCGCCATTGGCGATCGTCGTGACCGCGGCGATCAGCAGGAGCAGCTGGACGAGGCGGTCCAGGATGTCCAACTTGTCGGTCATGTCCGGTTGCTCCTGCAATGCGAAGCGACGCTAGCCTTCGCGGCCAACGATGTAAAAGGCGATTGCGCTCAGGGGTGGGGGATAGCGGCTAACGACCGGTTTATGCTATCTTCTCCCCTCCCGCAGGCGGGAGGGGTTGGGGGGTGGGCAGCGACGTCGCGATGGCCCACCCCGCTGCGACTAACGAACAAAGTTCGTAAGTCTCGCTGCCCCTCCCGCCTACGGGCGGGGAGAACAGTTTGCCGTCGCAACGGCAGCTCACCCCCCACCCCGGTCATTCCGCCCCGCACCAAAGCTGAACCTGCTTACAATCGGCGGATTTCTGCCGTTGCTTGTCTTTTTATCCATTTTATGAGTTACTGCGCGCCGGGTCGCTTCTGCTTTCCTTTGTGGTGGGGACGAAGCGTATGGCTAGCGATGAGGATAAAAGGTCGAGTTCGGAGCGGCGATCGAGTGACCGCCGGACAACCGACGACCCGAATTACAACGGACCGGATCGCCGCAAGGGCGACCGGCGGACGGGCAAGGATCGCCGTTCCGACTGAGTGCGGCGGGCGCGCCGGCAGGAGAAGAAATTTGACCGAACCGCGCGTGCCGCGCCTGAGCGTCGACATCGTGTCCGACGTGATGTGCCCCTGGTGCATCATCGGCTGGCTGAAATTCCGGAAAGTCATGGACCATTTTGCGGGCCGGCTGGATTTCCGCGTTCAGTGGCATCCGTTCGAGCTGAACCCCGATATGCCGCCCGAGGGCGAGGATGCCGGAAGCCATGTGATGCGCAAATATGGCATCAGTGCCGAGCAGAGCCGCGCGAACAGCGGCAAGATGGCGGGGGTTGCCGCCGACCTTGGCTTCGCCTTCAACCGCGGGCCGGATTTCCGGATGCGCAACAGTTTCGATGCGCACCGCCTGCTGACCTGGGCGGGCGCGCTCGAGGAGCCCGGGCAGGCAGGGGCGACGGGTGGGCAGACCGCGCTGAAGCTCGCGCTGTTCACCGCGCACTTCACCGACAATCGCGACGTGAGCGATCACGCGGTGCTCGCCGATGTCGCGGCGTCGGCGGGGCTCGACCGCGCACGCGCGGCGGCGATCCTGGCGTCGGGCGAGTTCGGCGAGATGGTGCGCACCGAGGAAGCCTATTGGGCCGACCAGAATATAACCGGCGTTCCCGCCTTCATCCTGGGCGGGCGGATGCTCGTCCCCGGCGCGCAGGATCCCGAGATATTTATTCGCGTCATCGAGAATAAGGTGCTGGCCGCCGCCGCTTGAGGAACGGCTGTCTGGCGCCGCGCGTTTTCCGGCTATCTCTTGAAAGGAGCCGGTCATGATCGACGATCCCCGCAAGCCCGAAGCAGATGCCCCCGAAACGCGCAACCGCGAACAGGATGACGAGCAAGCGCAGGCGCAAAGCGTCGCCGAAGCGGCGCGCCGCGACCGGCCGCAGGAAGACAGCGCCAAGCTTGGCCGCGGCGACGAGAGCGACGATGCGCAGGATCTGGTCGACCATATGCGCCAGATGGAGCGCTCGGGCCGGGCCGACATGGATGCCTATCGCGGCGAACGCAGCGACGACGACGAGGATGACGAGCTTGGCCCCGGCGGGGTCGAGGACGACGCGCCGCGCGGTGTGTCCTGATCAGCCGCCTCTGTTGGCCTGAACATCAAAACGGCGCCGCAATGGGCGTGATTGACCCGCTTTGCCGGTCATAGCGGAGCGGCCTCGTTGGGATTTTGCTAAGTCTTCGCCGCTAGGGTCGCGGCATGTCCGGACCCGATTTTCACTATCCGGGGCGCCGTACCGTTCGCCGCCGCCGGCCGGTGCACGGGCGGCGCACCGTCCGACCGAACCTGTGGCTGACCCCGGTGATGGCGGTCGCCTTCGTCGCCGCGCTCGCGACCTTTCAGCGCTTTCCGGGCGGAGCCGAAGCGGTGTCGTCCGCGCCCGCGCCATCCTTCTTCGCGGGCGGCGAAGGCGCAGCGGGGCGCGACGCGTTGTCGGCGCGCTTCGCGCTTTGCCACAGCGGCGGCGGCCGCAATTGCGTCGTCGACGGCGACACTTTCTGGTTCGCCGGCGACAAATATCGCATCGCCGACATCGACACCCCCGAAACGCATCCCGCGCGCTGCGCCGAGGAAGCGGCGCTCGGCGATGCCGCGACCGACCGGCTCCGCACATGGCTGAATGCGGGCGCGTTCAGCCTCGAAAGCGCCGGGCGCGACACCGATCGCTACGGCCGCAACCTGCGTATCGTCACGCGCGGCGGGACGAGCGTGGGGTCGGTGCTCGTCGATGAGGGGCTGGCGCGACCTTGGGAGGGGCAGCGGCGCCCCTGGTGCTAGGTCCTGACCCCAGGCGGCGCGATGGAAAGCGGGCGCGGCTTTCGGGCGTCCTGCCTCGGGATGGGGAGCCGACTCGCTTTCTGCGCGTATGATGGCGAGGCTCCCCTCCCCGGAGCGGTAAGGAGAATGACCATGGCAGAGCATGACCATAGCGCGATCAAGGAAGGCTTGAACGTTGTCGGCGCCGATGGCGTCCACGTCGGCACCGTCGACCATCTCGATGGCGAACGCATCAAGCTGACCAGGGCCGACAGCGGTGACGGCAAGCATCATTACCTGCCCGCGGGTCTGGTCGCGGCGGTCGAGGGCGACACGGTCCGCCTGTCGGCGAACGCCGCGAACGCGGTCGACCTGTTCGAAGAGGCCAAATAGTTTCGACGAGATAACAGAGGGCCGGCAGCGCAATCGGGCGCGCCAGCACCGAACTGGCCCGCCTCCCTCCCCTGGGGCGGGCCATTTTCCTATGCGGGTGCGGCAAAACCCGCGCGGCATAACGACGAAAGGAACCGGGCGCACCCGGCTCCCCCCAGCGGCGACGTCTCTTATTGCGACGGGGCGCCGCGGCTCGCATCAGCCTGACCCTAGACGAGCCGCCGCTTTCACCCTATGTTCAGGGAACGGGGCGCAATAATCTGGGCTCCGGACGTAGTTAGGGGCGATTCTTGCGGCTGTTGCTGACCCTTTTGGCATTGTTGACCGGCCTGGCGACCGCCGACCGGGCCGTTGCCGCGCCTGCCGTTCCGGCGGCGATGGGGTCGCTGGTCATGTTCGCCGAAACCGCGGGCAAGGCCGAAACGAGCGACGTCGAGCGTCGTCCGACCACCACCACCCCGACCCGCCGCGTCTCCAGCGGGAGCGGCAAGCCGCGCAAGGCGGCGCCGCCGCACCTTCCCGGCCTGCTCACCGGCAGCGACCGCGCGCTCGAATAGCGCAGCGTTTTTGCGCCTTTCCTGAGGCGCCGCCCCGCAGAGGGGCCTTTTTCGTATATTCGCGCGGCCGAAGCGCCGCCATTCCATTCAAATTCCAAGGGAAATTCCATGTTTGCTGGCCTTGCCAAGAGCCTGTTCGGCTCGTCCAACGACCGTTATGTCGCCTCGATCCGCAAGATCGTCGACAAGATCAACGCGTTCGAACCCGCGATGCAGGCGCTCGACGACGCCGGATTGCAGGCGCAGACGCAGGCATTTCGCGACCGTCTGGCCGCCGGCGAGACGCTCGACGACATACTGCCCGAAGCCTTTGCCACGGTGCGCGAGGCCGCGGTCCGCACGCTCGGCATGCGCCATTTCGATGTCCAGCTGATCGGCGGGGTCGTCCTCCACCGCGGCGAGATCGCCGAAATGGCGACGGGCGAAGGCAAGACGCTGATGGCGACCTTGCCCTGCTACCTCAACGCGCTCGAGGGCAAGGGCGTCCATGTCGTGACCGTCAACGACTATCTGGCCCGCCGCGACGCCGAGTGGATGGGCACCGTCTATGGCTTCCTCGGCCTGACGACCGGGATCATCGTCCCGAACCTCAACGAGATGCAGCGCCGCGACGCCTATAACAGCGACATCACCTATGCGACGAACAACGAGCTGGGGTTCGATTACCTCCGCGACAATATGAAGTTCGACCGCCAGCAGATGGTCCACCGCACCTTCAATTTCGGCATCGTCGACGAGGTCGATTCGATCCTGATCGACGAAGCGCGCACGCCGCTGATCATCTCAGGCCCGACCGACGACAAGTCCGAGCTTTATATCCGCGTCAACGAGGTCGTCCTCAAGCTGACCGAGAATGATTATGAGAAGGACGAAAAGTCCAAGTCGATCAACCTGACCGAGGACGGCACCGAGCATGTCGAGCGCCTGCTCGAGGACGCCGGCCTGCTCCAGGGCAACAATCTCTACGACATCGAGAACACGCAGGTCGTCCATCACGTCAATCAGGCGTTGAAGGCGATCCAGATGTTCCGCATCGACACCGACTATATCGTCAAGGACGGCAAGGTCGTGATCATCGACGAATTCACCGGCCGCATGATGGACGGGCGGCGCTGGTCCGACGGCCTGCACCAGGCGGTCGAGGCGAAGGAAGGCGTGCAGATCGAGCCCGAGAACCAGACGCTCGCGTCGATCACCTTCCAGAATTATTTCCGCATGTATCCCAAGCTTTCGGGCATGACCGGCACCGCGGCGACCGAAGCCGCCGAATTTTTCGACATCTACAAGATGAATGTCGTCAACATCCCGACCAACCGCCCGATCGCGCGCATCGACGACGAGGATGAATTCTACAAGAATATCACCGACAAGTTCGGCGCGATCGCCAGGACGATCCGCGAGGCGAACGAGCGCGGCCAGCCGGTGCTCGTCGGCACCGTGTCGATCGAAAAGTCCGAGCTTCTGTCGTCCTATCTCGAAAAGGAAGGCGTACCGCACAGCGTTTTGAACGCGCGCTTCCACGAAAGCGAGGCGCATATCGTCGCGCAGGCGGGGCGCACCGGCGCGGTCACCATCGCAACGAACATGGCGGGCCGCGGCACCGACATCAAACTCGGCGGCAACGAGGAATTCCGCATCGACGACGAACTGAAGGACCTGCCCGCGGGTCCCGAGCGCGACGCCGGCATCGCGCGCATCCGCGAAGAGGTCGCCGCCGAGCGTGAGGCAGTGCTGGCCGCGGGCGGGCTGTTCGTCCTCGCGACCGAGCGTCATGAAAGCCGCCGCATCGACAACCAGCTGCGCGGCCGTTCGGGGCGCCAGGGCGACCCCGGCCTGTCGAAATTCTACCTCTGCCTTGACGATGATCTGCTGCGCATCTTTGGCCCCGACACGCTCTTTTCCAAGATGATGAACAAGAATCTGGAGGATGGCGAGGCGATCGGATCGAAATGGCTGTCGAAGGCGATCGAGACCGCGCAGAAAAAGGTCGAGGCGCGCAACTACGACATCCGCAAGCAGGTCGTCGAATATGACAACGTCATGAACGACCAGCGCAAGGTCATCTATGAACAGCGCGGCGAGATCATCGACAGCGAGACCGTCGATGAAGTGATGACGGCGATGCGCGCCGAAACGGTCAATTCGATCATTGCCGACGCGTGCCCGCCGGGCAGCTATCCCGAACAGTGGAACGTCGAGCAGATGAAGGAGCGGGTGGAGAATATCCTCGACCTTTCGCCGCCGATCGATGCGTGGATGCAGGAAGATGCGGTCGACGCCGAAATGTTCGAGGAGCGCATCCAGGCGGCGGCCGACGCCGTCGCTGCCGAAAAGGCCGCGCTTGTCGATCAGGAAACATGGAAGGGCATCGAGAAATCGGTGCTGCTCCAGACGCTCGACCATCATTGGAAAGAGCATCTTTCGACGCTCGACGCGCTGCGCCAGGTCGTGTTCCTGCGCGCCTATGCGCAAAAGCAGCCGATCAACGAATATAAGCAGGAAGCCTTCGCGCTGTTCGAACGCATGCTGCAGAATATCCGCGAGGATGTGACGCGCACCGTCGCGCGGATCGACCTGCGCTTCGAAGAGCCCGAGGCGCTGCCGCTGCCCGACCTGCCCGATTTCCTGACGACGCACATCGATCCGTTCACGGGCGAGGACAACAGCGCCGATCTGGACGACGGTCAGCTGGGCGTGATCGCGAACACGCTGCCCCCGATGCAGGCACCGCGCCCCGACCTGCCCGAGGGCGAAAATCCCTATGCGGCGCTCGACATCAGCCGCAACGCGCCCTGTCCCTGCGGTTCGGGCCGCAAGTACAAGCATTGCCACGGCGCGATTTAAATAGGGACTGTCCCTATTTAATTTTACGGCGCGATTTGATCCGATCAAACCCTCCCCTTCAGGGAGGGCGGCGAGACTTGCCAGCTTGCTGGCTTTAGTCGAGCGGGGGTGGGTGCCATCGGCCTTGCGCAATCTCGATAGACCCCACCCCAACCCCTCCCCTGAAGGGGAGGGGCTTTAATGGCGGCAAGCCCTTGATGTTACGGTAACATCGCGCTTCACGAGCCCGCTTGCCATTGCGCGCTGGCGCGATTAGCATCGCCCTTATAAGCCCAAGGGCCATGTAGCCGGCGGGCGACGCAGCAGCAGGGACATGATATGCCGCGCGCTTCATGCGCGGCAGATGACGGCATGTTGCGTGGAAAGGGCAGGCGCATTTCCTTCTTCGATGAAATGACGAGCCAGGAGGGCGGAACCCGGTCGCCCTATCGAGACTATTGCGGGTGGTTCGAGGCCGAGGATGCGGCGCGGATCCAGCGCAAGGCGCAGCAGGCCGAGGCGCTGTTCCGCACCACCGGGATCACCTTCAACGTCTATGGCGCCGCCGACGGCGACGAGCGGCTGATTCCGTTCGACGTCGTGCCGCGGATCATCTCTGCCAGCGAATGGCGCCGCCTGTCGCGCGGCATCGAGCAGCGCGTGCGCGCGCTCAACGCCTTCCTCCACGATATCTATCACCGGCAGGAGATTTTGCGCGCCGGGCGCGTGCCGGTCGAACTGATCGCGGGGAACGAGGCGTTCCTGCCGATGATGATGGGGCTCGATCCGCCGGGCGGCATCTATACGCATATCAGCGGCACCGACATCGTGCGCACCGGCGCGAATGAATTTTATGTGCTCGAGGATAATGCGCGCACCCCGTCGGGCGTGTCCTACATGCTCGAAAACCGCGAAACGATGCTCCAGATGTTTCCCGAGCTGTTCGCGAAGGTGCCGGTGCGCGAAGTCAGCGACTATCCGATCAACCTCTTGAAATCGCTCGCCGCCTGTGCGCCGCCGGCGTGCGGCGGCACGCCGACCGTCGCGGTGCTGACGCCGGGCATCCACAACAGCGCTTATTATGAGCACAGCTTCCTCGCCGACCATATGGGCGCCGAACTGGTCGAGGGGAATGACCTGCGCGTCGTCGACGGGCGCGTCGCGATGCGCACGACCCAAGGATATAGGGCGATCGACGTCATCTATCGCCGCGTCGATGATGATTTCCTTGATCCGCTGAATTTCCGGCCCGATTCGATGCTCGGTGTGCCGGGCATCTGGGACGTCTATCGCGCGGGGCGCATCACCCTCGCCAACGCGCCGGGCACTGGCATCGCCGACGACAAGGCGCTCTATAGCTATATGCCCGACATCATCGAATTTTATACGGGCGAAAAGGCGTTGCTGCCCAATGTGCCGACGTGGCGCTGTTCGGACCCCGAGCATCTGCGCGAAGTGCTCGACCGGCTGCCCGAACTGGTGGTCAAGGAAGTCCATGGGTCGGGCGGCTATGGGATGCTCATCGGCCCGGCCGCGAGCAAGAAGGAACTCGCGGCGTTCCGCGCCAAGCTGGAGGCGAACCCGGGCAATTATATCGCGCAGCCGACGCTGTCGCTCTCGACCGTGCCGATCTTTACCAAGAAAGGGCTCGCGCCGCGGCACGTCGACCTGCGCCCGTTCGTGCTGATGTCGCCGCAGGGGATCACGATCACGCCGGGCGGGCTGACGCGTGTCGCGATGACCAAGGGGTCGCTGGTGGTGAATTCGAGCCAGGGCGGCGGGACCAAGGATACGTGGGTGTTGGAGGATTGATGCGCGACGGGTCGATCTGTTCACAGCCAAACCCCTCCCCTAAAGGGGAGGGGCTTAAATGCTAGGCAAGACCGCAGGCTCGCTCTTCTGGATGGCGCGTTACCTCGAGCGCAGCGAGAACAACGCGCGGCTGATCGACGCCGGGTTCCGCATCGCACTGACGCGGTCGAGCACCGCGGCCGCCGAATGGAAGTCGGTGCTGGTGACCGCGGGGGTCAATCAGGCGTTTCAGACGGCGCACGGCGATTATAGTTCGGCGCGCGTGATCGACTTCCTGCTCCGCGATCCCGCTAATCCGTCGAGCATCCTCTCGGTGATCAGGCAGGCGCGCGACAATGCCCGCACCGCGCGCACTGCGCTGACCCGCGAGACATGGGAAGCGGTCAATACGAGCTGGATGACGCTCGTCGCGCTGCTGAAGCGGCCAGTGCGCGAGGACGATCTGCCCGACGTGCTGACGACGATCCGCCAGCAGAGCGCGCATGTGCGCGGGGCGCTCAACGGCACGATGCTGCGCAACGATGGCTATCATTTTGCGCTGCTCGGCACCTTTCTGGAGCGCGCCGACAACACCGCGCGCATCCTCGACGTCAAATATTATCTGCTGCTGCCCTCGGTCGCGCATATCGGCAGTTCGATCGACAATGTGCAGTGGGAAACGATCCTGCGCTCGGTGTCGGCGCACCGCGCCTATCGCTGGCTTTACGGGGCCGAGATCAGTGCGCTCAAGATCGCCGAATTCCTGATCCTCTATCGCCAGATGCCGCGCAGCCTCGCTTTCTGCTGCGAGCGGATGGAAGCTCATCTGGCGCAGCTCCAGCGGCATTATGGCGAGGAGACCGATGCCTGGCGCTTGGCGCATGCCCTCAGCGATGAGAAGCTCGCCGGGCCGATCCAGTCGATATTCGACGGGGGATTGCACCAATATGTGACCAGCTTTCTTCGCGACACCGCCGCCCTCGCCCGGCAGGTCGAGCGCGATTACAGGTTTGTGGAATGAAACTCCGCGTCGAACATACCACTCGTTATCACTATGATGCGCCGGTCAGCTATGCGCTGCAGCAGCTCAAATTGACGCCGAAGGACCGGCCGGGCCAGCAGCGCGTTCTCGACTGGATGATCGAGGTCGAGGGCGGGGCGCAGCAATTGCACTACACCGACCACCACGGGAACGGCGTCGACCTGATCGCGGTGCAGGGCGAGGCGACCGAACTGATCATTCGTTGTCACGGTGCGATCGAGCTCGAAACATGGGATGGCGTGATCGGCGTGCATCGCGGCGCGATGCCGCTGTGGACCTTTCTGCGCCCCACGCCGCTGACGCGCGCGGGGCGGCACGTTCGCGCGCTCACGGCGCAGCTCGGCCGCGACCATGCCAGCGAGATCGAGCGCGCACACGCGCTGTCGGCGCTGATCATCGACCGCCTGGCGTACCGGATCGGCTTTACCGACGCCGAAACCACCGCCGAACAGGCGCTCGGCAGCGAGGGCGGGGTGTGTCAGGACCATGCGCATATCTTCATCGCCGCGATGCGCCACCTCGGCCACCCCGCGCGTTATGTCTCGGGCTATCTGATGATGAACGACCGGACGCATCAGGATGCGACCCATGCATGGGCCGAGGCGCATTTCGAGCATATCGGCTGGATCGGCTTCGACGTCAGCAACGGCCATTCGCCCGACCAGCGGTACATCCGCGTCGCTACGGGGCTCGATTATCGCGATGCCGCCCCGGTTCGCGGCATGCGCTATGGTGCGGCGCAGGAAAATCTGGTTGTTCAATTGCAGGTCCAGCAATAAGCGGGCTGGACGATCAGGACTTTCCGGGCGGGGAAAACGGGATTCGATGACTTATTGCGTAGGCATGCGTTTGAACAAGGGACTGGTGTTCATGTCGGACACCCGGACCAACGCGGGCGTCGACGACATCTCGCAGGTCCGCAAGATGCGCAGCTGGCACCTGCCGGGCGAGCGGGTGATCACGCTGATGTCGGCGGGCAATCTGGCGACGACGCAGGCGGTCGTCAGCCTGCTCGACGAGCGCACCAAGGCCCCCGAAGATCGGCATCCGTCGATCCTGGCCGCACCGTCGATGTTCGCGGTTGCGACGATCGTCGGCGAGACGCTGCGCAATATCGTCATGCGCCACAGCGACGAGGGGCCGGCGGCGGAATCGCTGTTCCGCGCCTCGCTGATCGTCGGCGGGCAGATCAAGGGGTCCGAACCGCGGCTGTTCCTGATCTATCCTGAAGGCAATTTCATCGAGGCGGGCGAGGATAATCCCTTTTTCCAGATCGGCGAGACGAAATATGGGCGGCCGATCATCGTGCGCTCCTACGACCCGGCGATGTCGTTCGAGGATGCGGTGAAGCTGCTTTGTGTCTCGTTCGATTCGACGATCCGCGCCAATGCCGGGGTCGACCTGCCGATCGACCTCAAGGTGCACGAGCGCGACGATTTTGCCACGGTGCGCGAACGGCGGTTCGAGCGGGGCGACCCCTATTTCGAAAGCGTCGCCGACGGCTGGGCCGAGGCATTGGGGATCGCGCTGGCGGAGCTTCCCGACTTCCATTTCTGACCGCCTTCGGCCACCGTCCCTTGTCGTGGTTGAACAGGAGGGATCGTGATGTCGCGCTGGATTGCTGCCGCATTTGTTCTGATAGCCAATCCGGCGGCGGCCGAAGAGTCGCGCTTCGACGCGGCGCTGCGCGATTTTCGCGAACTGCACCGCAGCGAGACCGGCCGGGCGAAAATCGCGGGTAGCAGCTTTTACGTCGTGCGCGATGGCCGGACCGTCGCCGCCGATCATCTGGGCGAGCAGGATGTGGAAGCCCATATCCCGGTGGACGCCGCGACAATCTATCATTGGGCCTCGATCACCAAGACGATGACCGGGGTCGCGATCATGCAATTGCGCGATCGCGGACTGCTGTCGCTCGACGATCCGATCGTGCGTTATGTCCCCGAGCTGGCCGCCGTCCATAATCCTTACGGCGACACGGGCGCGATCACGCTGCGCCAGTTGATGAGCCACAGCGCGGGATTTCGCAGCGGCACATGGCCGTGGCGCGATCATGACTGGCAGCCGTTCGAGCCCAAAAGCTGGTCGCAGCTCGCGGCGATGCTGTCTTATACGCAGGTCGAGTTCAAACCCGGCACGCGCTT
This sequence comes from Sphingopyxis sp., assembly GCF_035250425.1. Classification (GTDB taxonomy): domain Bacteria; phylum Pseudomonadota; class Alphaproteobacteria; order Sphingomonadales; family Sphingomonadaceae; genus Sphingopyxis. The sequence goes on along the minus strand of NZ_DATFFD010000172.1, from coordinate 922 downwards.
TGGCTATTCGAACCCTGGCATCGTCTATCTGGGGCAGGTGATCGAGCGCCTGTCGGGCGAGGATTATGAAGTCTATGTCGACAAAAATATCCTGAAACCGTTGGGCATGCACGCCAGCTATTTCGACCGCACCCCGCCGCACCTGCTGCCCCACCGGTCGCACAGCTATTACATCAGGGACGGACGGCGGGTGGCCGCGCCGTTCGATGTCGATACGGGGGTGACGGTGTCGAACGGCGGGCTCAACGCGCCGATGCCCGACATGGCGAAATATGCGGCGTTCCTGCTCGGCGATCCGGCGCGCCAGTCGGATTATGATCGGGTGTTGAAACGGTCTTCGCTCGAGGAAATGTGGGCGCCGCAAATCGCGGCCGGCGAGGATTTCACGCAGGGCCGCATGGCCAAGACGACGCAGAGCGGCTTGTCCTTCTTCATCGACCGCAGCGCGGGGGTGCGGTTTGTCGGGCACAACGGCGACCAGAACGGCTTTCGCGCCTATCTGAGCCTCTGTCCGGACCAGCGTGTCGGCAGCCTGCTGGCGTTCAACACCGAAACCCGCGCGGTTCGGAACAGCCCCGCCAATCGCGAAACGGCGGAATCGCGCATCGCGCTGGCGACCGACCGGCTGTGCGAGGCGCTGACGAAATAGCACGGCTTCTCGTCACCCCGGACTTGGTCCGGGGTCCATGGACGCGCCGTCGTAATGGATCCCGGATCAAGTCCGGGATGACGATGGTGGTTATTTGTTCTTCCGCCCTTCGATCAGCCCGTCGACCAGGCTTGGGTCGGCCAGCGTCGATGTGTCGCCCAATGACCCGAAGTCATTCTCCGCGATCTTGCGCAGGATGCGGCGCATGATCTTGCCCGAGCGCGTCTTGGGCAGGCCGGGGGTCAGGTGGATATGGTCGGGGGTCGCGATCGG
>NZ_DATFFD010000171.1:0-5238 GCF_035250425.1 Sphingopyxis sp. | reverse complement strand
GTCGGTGGTGGAGATCGGCGAATAAAGTTTCACTTGAAACCATTTTGATGATAGAAGCGGTCCCATGGAAAGCCAGTTTACCCACGTCCATGACACGCCGCCGCCGGGCGCCGCGGCCGACTGGACGATTTTGCAGGATTGGGACGCCTTCACCGCCGACGAACATGCGATGTGGGACCGTCTCTTCGCGCGCCAGTCGGAGATGCTGCCCGGCCGTGCCTCGGACGCTTTCCTGCGCGGTATCGACGTGCTGCGCCTCGAAAAGCCCGGCATTCCCGATTATCGCGAGCTCAACGCACGGCTGATGGCGGCGACGGGGTGGCAGGTCGTCGCGGTGCCGGGGCTCGTTCCCGACGACGTCTTTTTCGACCATCTCGCGAACCGCCGCTTTCCCGCGGGCAATTTCATCCGTACGCCCGAACAACTCGACTATCTTCAGGAACCCGACGTCTTCCACGACGTCTTCGGCCATGTCCCGATGCTCGCCGACCCGGTGTTCGCCGACTATATGGTCGCATATGGTGAGGGCGGGCTGCGCAGCCTGAAGTTCGACGCGCTGAAACAGCTCGCGCGCCTATACTGGTACACCGTCGAATTCGGCCTGATCCGCGAGGCGGGCGGGCTGCGCATCTATGGCGCGGGCATCGTCTCTTCCTTTGCCGAAAGCGTCTTTGCGCTCGATTCGGACAGCCCGAACCGCATCGGCTTCGATCTCGCGCGCGTAATGCGCACCGATTACCGGATCGACGATTTCCAGCAGAATTATTTCGTCATCGACAGCCTCGACCAGCTGCTCGACACGACGGTGAACACCGATTTCGCGCCGCTCTATACCGCCAACGCCGCGCTGCCGCCGATTCCGATCGCCGATATTCTCCCCGGCGATACGGTGATCACGCGCGGTACACAGGACTATGCAGAGGCGAAAGCCTGACCTCCCTCCCGCTTGCCGGGAGGGCTGCCAATAAGTTCACCAGCTGCCAAAGCTCGCATCCGACGGGCTCGCGCGGTGGAACGCGCGTTCCTTGCGGCGCCAGCCATAGCGGCGGCGCTTGACCAGAAGCAGGCACGGCCATTCGGCGCTGCCGCCGCGCGCGGCGAGGCGAAAGCCCTGCGCGCGGTAGGCGGCGAGCACCGGCTCCATCTGCCGCGCGATGAGGCCGGCAAGGATCGCATGGCCGCCCGGCGCGGTCGCCGCGGCGATATCGGGCGCCAGCGTAATCAGCGGTCCGGCGAGGATGTTCGCGATAACCAGATCATAAGGCGCACGGTGTTTGATCGACGGGTGATTGGTCCCCGGTGCGACGGCGAGCGCCAGCCGCCCGCCACCGCGTCCGAGCGGCACTTTGTTGATCTCCGCATTGTCGCGCGTCACGAAAATGCTCGCGGGGTCGATGTCCGACGCGATCGTCTTGGCGCGCGGCCACAGCGCCATCGCGGCGAAGGCGAGCAGGCCCGTGCCGGTGCCGATGTCGGCGATATTGCGCGGGCTCGCGCCGTGCCGTGCGAGCCGGTCGAGCATCGACAGGCAGCCCGCGGTGGTGTCGTGCCCGCCGGTGCCGAACGCCTGGCTCGCGTCGATCAGGAACGGGGTGCTGCCCGCGGGCACGCGGTCGGCATAGCTGCTCGTATGGACGAAGAAGCGCCCCGCTTGCACGGGCTCCAGCCCCTGCTGGCTCAGCGTCACCCAATCCTCTTCGGGCAATTCCGCGACGACGGGTTTCCTGCCCTTCGCGCTCGGGATCAGCGCCTGCAATATCCTGAGCAGCGCGGGCGTCGGCTTGGTGTCGACATAGGCGTCGAGCTGCCATTCGCCCGCATCCTCGTCGATCTCGCGCGTCACCACGACCGGCGCCTCGGGCGAGGCGTCGAGTTCGGCGATTTCGCCCGACAGCGCTTCGGCCTCGTCGCGCGTGCAGGGGAGGGAGACGATCCAGCTCATGGCCTTAGCGGACGTAGCTCGCGCCGTTGACGTCGAGCACCGCGCCGGTCATCGCCGCGGGCGCATCGAGCGCACACCAGCGCGCCATTTCGCCGACCTCGTCCGGCATCGCGACGCGGCCCAGCGGAATGTCGGCGAGCAATTTCTCGCCGCCGCGGCTCGCCAGATAGTCTTCGGCCATGCCCGTCATCGTGAAACCGGGGCAGATCGCAAAGGCCAGGATGCCGTCCTTGGCATAGGCGCGTGCGATCGTCTTGGTCATCGCGACCATGCCCGATTTCGACGCCGCATAATGCCAGTGCGCGGGGCTGTCGCCGCGATAGGCCGCGCGGCTCGCGATATTGACGATGCGGCCGGGAACGCCGCGTTCGTGCCAGTGCAGCACCGCATGGCGGCAGAGCTGCGCGCTCGCGGTCAGATTGATCTGCATCGTGCGGTTCCAGTTCGCGAGCCAGTCGGCGTTGGGGTCGCCCAGCGGGTTGCCCTCGAATATCCCGGCATTGTTGATCAGCACGTCGATGCGGCCATCGAGCCGGTCGAGGCTCGCCTGCCACAGCCGGTCGGGCACGCTGGGATCGGACAGGTCGCCGTCGGCGCTCGACAACGCGACGATCTTGGTCGCATCGGTGGCGAGGGCATCGGCGATCGCGGCGCCGATGCCGCGGCTCGCGCCGGTGATCAGGATATGCGTACTCATACCCCCGCCTTAGGCAGCGGGGCGGGGCTTGCCAAGCGGGGGAAGCGGCTGTGTTTTACGCCACGCGGCGGCTGAATTCGCTCGCGGCCTGTTCCAGCTGCTGCAACCGCCCGCCCATCTTGGCGAATTCCTGGCTCAGCACGCTGATCTCGCTCGCGACCATGCCCGAATCGTTGCGGATGCTCGCGATCGTCGACGACATGCTGTCGGCGGCAAGCGCGGTTTCGTCGACCGCCGCGGTGATCGAGGTGACCGTCTGCGCCTGCGCGTCCATGGCGTCGCGAATGCGCTGTGCCGAGGTCTGCACCTCGACGATCGTCGCCTGGATCGACTCGTTCGCGCTCACCGATCCGCGCGTCGCGTGCTGGATCGCGGTGATCTTGCCCGCGATTTCGTCGGTCGCGCGCGCGGTTTCGTTGGCGAGGCTCTTCACCTCCTGCGCGACGACGGCAAAGCCGCGGCCCGATTCGCCCGCGCGCGCCGCCTCGATCGTGGCGTTGAGGGCAAGGAGGTTGGTCTGGCCCGCGATCTCGCGGATCAGGCCCAAAATGGATTCGATCGATTCGGCATGGTGCGACAGCGTCGCCGACATCGCGACCGCTTCGCCCGCCTGCTCCGACGCGCGCGTCGCGACGCTGGCCGAGGCTTCGACCTCGCTGCGCGCATCCTCGATCGCGCGGATCAGTCCCGCGGCGGTCGAGGCGGCTTCGCGCATCGCCATCGCCGATTGTTCGGACGCGGCGGCGACTTCGCTCGTCTTCGCGATCATGCCCTTCGCCGCCTGGTCGGCCGAGGCCGCCTGTTTGGCGAGCTGTTCGCGTACCCCGTCGGTGTCCTGCACCAGCGACGCGATCGAGCGGTCGAAATCGCCTGCAAGGGCTTGCCGCTCGCTCGAAAAGACCGCGCGGTCGAGCTTGGTCGCATAGCGCTGCATGATGTCGAATTCGAGCAGCGCGAGGCGATTTACCGCGTTGATCAGCCGCACCAGCCGCTCGGCGTCGCCAAGGCAGGCCTCGACGACATATTCGATCGTCAGCCGCTGGCTTTCGGCGATGCACGACATCACCGAAGCAAGCGGCAGCTTCACGCGCCGCGCCATATGGGCGTTCTGGCACGCGATCGTCGCGACCTCCTGGCCCGCGGCGTCGGCATATTTGGCCACGGTGTGGCGCGCGCTGCCGCGAATATAGCTGTCGTAAAGCTCGCCCTCGACCTTGCGATCGACGCTGGGCAGCTTGTTGAACGCGTCCCAATAGGCGCGCCCGATCGCCTCCTCGCGACCGGCGATGATTTGGTGGATTTCGGCTGCGCAGGCGGCGAGCCGGCCGTCCACGTCGTAATAGGGAAAGCGATCGGCCATCGGCACCGGATCGATCTGCTGTTTATGAATCGGATTTTCCTTCACCATGATCTTGGCATCCCTGATCGATCCCCGTAAGGCGCGCGGGTCTGCTGCCCGCATGCGTCCCATGAAACTGGTGAACGGGATATGCGGTAAAATTAGTAAATTCGCCGTTAACCCGCAATTGGCACCGGATAGCCCACGAACGCCTTGATCGTGCGCAGCGCAAAGGCGCTGTGCATCGCCGCGACCCCGGGCAGGCGCGACAGGCAGTGACGGTGCAGCCGGTCGAAATCGGCGACGTTGCGCGCCGCGACGCGCAGCCGGTAATCCGACGCGCCCGAGAGCAATTGGCATTCGAGGATCTCGTCGAAGCTCTTCACCGCGCTTTCGAACGCGGTCAGGGCTTCCTCGCTCTGTGACGTCAGGCTGATGTCGACGAACACGTCGAGCCCCAGTCCGATGCTCTCGGGGTTCAGCCGCGCGGTATAGCCGGTGATGATCCCCGCGGCCTCCAACGCGCGGATGCGCCGGTGGCACGCCGAGGCGGAGAGACCGACCACCTCGCCCAGTTCGGCGGCGGGGCGCGGGCCGCCGCGTTGCAGCATGTCGAGCAGCTTCGCGTCGATCCGGTCAATCATCGTGCGTCCTTGCTCCATTTCACGCCAAAATCGTGCAAGTATGTCGCGAATCCGCAAAGGATATGCAAGCACCTCGCGATCCATTTCTGCTAAAAGCGCCGACAAGTTTTCGGCGGCGATAGTCGATCGCCGATGACATCCATATTCGGAGAGCGACCATGATCATCGGCACCCCCAAGGAAATCAAGAATCACGAATATCGCGTCGGCCTGACCCCCGAGAGCGCGCGCGAGCTCGTTGTCCACGGCCACCGCGTGCTGGTGCAGACCGGCGCGGGCGAGGGGATCGGCGCGCACGACCGCTTCTATGTCGAGGCGGGCGCCGAGATCGTCCAGACCGCGGAGGAAATCTTCGCGCAGTGCGACATGGTCGTGAAGGTCAAGGAACCGCAGCCCGTCGAGCGCGCGATGCTCCGCGAAGGCCAGATCCTCTATACCTATCTTCATCTCGCGCCCGATCCCGACCAGACGCGCGACCTGATGAAATCGGGCGCGGTGTGCATCGCCTATGAAACCGTCACCAGCCCGCACGGCGGCCTGCCGCTGCTCAAACCGATGAGCCAGGTCGCGGGCCGCATGTCGATCCAGGCCGGCGCGACCGCGCTCGAAAAGGCGCA
>NZ_DATFFD010000170.1:0-75265 GCF_035250425.1 Sphingopyxis sp. | reverse complement strand
CACGGCCGCGCAGCCTGTTTGTCGCGCCATCTCGCTGACCAGATGCCGGTGCGTGTTGATCGAGCCGATGGCATAGCCTCCGCCGTGCAAATATAGAAGGATGCCGTTTTGCGGACCGGTGTCCGGGACATACCATTCCGCTGGGCGATAACCGAGTGTCGCTCGCGCGGTCCGCACGCCCTGCGCTACCGTGAATATTGTCCCCATCGCTTCATAGGCCTCGCGCATCGGAACAAGTTCCGTTGGCATCGGATTGTCTCTTTCTCCAGATCCTTCATCCGACGCGCCTGATCGGTCTTCAGGCCGCCATATTCCTTGCGCCACCGATCGTAGGTCTGCTCCGTAACGCCGATCCGGCCACACGCTTCCGCCGTCGTCGCCCCATGCGCCAGCACAACCTCCGCTTCACGCAGCTTGCCGAGAATCTCTTCCGGGCGATGCTTCTTGCTCGGCATTCATATTCTCCTTCGTCGTCCAAAATATCATCAATCTTGGACCACTCAGAAGGGGGCAGATCAGATTATCTGTTGCGGGTTCTGGTTGCCAGCCTGAAGGACTATGAAAGATTCGTGCGAGCCGAACTCCATGCCGTGCCAGGCGTCGCGTCAATCGATACAAGCGTCGCCTACGGGCAGGTAAAGAAGAAGATGGTCTATCCTGCTCCCCAAGGAGCGTAGTCCGATTCCGGACTTCAGAGTGCGGGTCCGAGGTCACGGAACATCAATTTTGCCGTTCAGCCGAGCAATCGCTGAAGCGATGCAGGTCGCGAAGCACGCCCGCGGCGGGCGCGCGCTGACAGTTCCCTCTTTATCGAGCAACGCTACCTCGTCGCGGTCCAGTTGACGATGCCATATAGCGCGACGTCGGCTGCCAGGAATTGAATCTTTTTCCTTACCGCCGGCATAGCCATGAAAACACGGCGGGAAGCGTCGACTACCCAGATCCTCATCGGATCCCCGCGAAACGATCGGCCAGCCGTTCGCGTTTAGACATCTCGGCTATCCAATGGACGAGCGTGCGCGTCTTGCCGGCACGCGAAGTGCGCGACGCAAAATATATCGAGATCGCCCCAGCATTGGCATACCCGCGCGCAACCAGCCCAAGCCAAGCATACAACCCTCGACACCCTAGCATGTCCGGCCGGTTGCGGACTGTCCGCTACCGGCCGGCTGTCGAGCATAGCTGCCTATGAACAACCGCTACCTGAACTTAAAGCTCAGATTCAGGCCGTACGTAACGGGCATCCCGGTGAAGCGGATCACCGCATCGCCGCGGCGCGCCGCCGTATTCCAGTAATATTCGTTGGTCACATTCTGTGCATACAGGCTCGCGGTCCATTTGCCGTCGGCCTGTCCGATTCCCGCGCGCAGATCGAGCAGGCCATAATCGTCGATGAACAGCCGCGCATCGGGCTTGAAATCGCCATAGGTCGAACTGCGGTACGTATAGTTCGCGCCGACGAAGGCTTCCTTCGACCCGCCGACATCCCAGCGATATTCCAGATCGGCGTTGAGCTGCCATTTCGGCGTATAGGGGAAGCGGAAACCGTTGAAGTCGGTGACCGCGCCGAACGCCGTATAGTTGGAGAAGGAGCGCGTCACCTTGCTGTCGATATAGGTCGCACCAAGGTTGGCGCGCAGCCCGTCGACCGGGGTGACCACAAGCTGAAGCTCGGCGCCCTTGATCCGCGACTTGGGCACATTGACCAGCGCCTCGAGCGGGCCGAAGACCGGCACGATCGTCCGACCCTTCAGCTGCTTGTCGAGATAGTCGTAATAGAAGAGCGCACCGTTCAGCTGGACGGCGCGGTCGAGCAGCGCCGATTTGAAACCGATTTCATAGGCGGTGACCTGCTCCTGCCGGACCGGCTTGTACTGCGAGAAGCGGTTGCCCGCGAGCGTCGCGAACGAGCCGCTCTTGTACCCGCGGCTGACGCTGGCATAGAAAAGCTGGCCGTTCGCGGGCTTCCACTGCACGACACCGCGCCACGAGACATTGTCTTCGGGCAGGCTGCCCTCGAACAGCGCAGGCTGGCCGGCGTCGTTGAAGGTGACGCACCCGCCGGGCGGAATCGTGCCCGACGGCAGGCCGAAGATCAGCTCGAAACCGCGCGCATAGGTGCCATTGCCCGCGTTGAGCGTGCAACCCGAAAAATCGACCTTCGTGTCGGTATAGCGCACGCCGCCGATCAGCGTCAGCGTGTCGGCGATCGGCACGCTGACGTCGGCAAAGGCCGCGATGCTGCGATATTTTGTGTCGCCGAGCTGCGGCACCAGTTCGATCGAGGGAAAGCCGAAGCGGTCGAACACATGCGCCGAAGACTGGTCGTTGAGCCGCTGGGTCAGAAGCTCGTGCGTCTTGCCCCATTCGTAATTGCCGCCGACGATCCACGATCCCTTGCCCATCAGCGACCCCGCCAGCCGCAGTTCCTGACTGAACGCCTTGATGTCGCCCTCAAGGAAGACGTCGGTCAGCCGCAGCGTCGTGCCGTCGGACTCCTGCCCATAGGCTTCCTTGAAGCGCGTATAGGCGGAGATCGAGGTCAGCGTGATGTCGTCGCTGAGGTCGATCTCGCCGCGCAGCGCCGCCTGCACCTGCCAATTGTCCTTCTTCAGCGGGAAGCTGGTGCCCCAGTCCGCGGCGCGATTATCCTCCGGCGCGACCGGATAGGTCGGCAGCCGCGGGTCGAAGAAGCCCGCCGATTGCTGGAAGGGCGCGATGAACTGCGGCGCCTGCGTGTCGCCATGGTCCTGATAGGCGTTGACCATCAGGTTCAGGCGCACCGTGTCGACGGGCCGGAAGGCGAGCTGGACGCGCCCCTGCGTAAAGGCGCGCTGGCCGAGGCTGGCGTCGCGGGTGTAGCTTTTCTGCCAGTCGCCGCCGCCCTCGTGGCGCAGCGAGATGCGCGCCGCTAGCGTGTCGGACAACGGCCCGCTGGCATAGCCTTCGGCGCTGAAGCGGTTGAAGCGGCCATAGGAAAGCGCGAGGCCGGCCTCGGGCGACCAGGTCGGCTTGGCGGCGATATAATTGATCGCGCCGCCGGTAGCGTTCGACCCGAACAGCGTGCCCTGCGGCCCCTTCAGCACCTCGACGCGTTCCAGATCGAAGGAGGCGCCCGCCGTCATCACCGAATAGGGGATCGGCACTTCGTCGGTATAGACGGTCACGGTGGGCTTCGCCGCAAGGCTGCTGTCGAAGAAGCCGATGCCGCGCAGGAAATAGACCGGGGTGCCGAACCCGCTGTTGATCGCGTTGAAGCCGGGGGTCACCTTCGCCAGCCCGGCGACGTCGGTCACGCCCTGCGCCTGCAGATCGTCCCCCGACACCGCGGTGATCGACAACGGCACGCTGTTGATGCCCTCACTGCGCTTCTGCGCGGTTACGATGATCTCGTTCGTGCCGGCCGCCTCGCCTTCCTCTGCCGGGGCCGCATCCTGCGCCGCCGCCTGATTCGCGACCAACGCGAGCAGCAGGGCCGCAACCGACGACGAGCTACGCATCTTTGAAAGCGCCATAATTTCCCTCCCGATGACCATCTGTAACGCCCGGTTCCGATCCGGAAAGAGCGTTCAAATCTTTTGTTACCGTCCGGTCGGTAATATTGCTTTCAGCCATTGTCAAATCGACAATGACAGCCGCGCCTATTGACCAGCGGGTCGCGACGGACCTATGCCTCGCGGTCAGGGGCAGCCGGAAGCGCCGCAAGGAGCGGTGCCCGGCGCATGGTGAAGGCAATGGCGGAAGCATCGAGGAAGACACGGGCGCCGGCATCGCCCGCCCAGGCACGGGCCGGTTCGGCCGCGGCAGCGAAGCCGGGGCGCAAGCGCGGCAGCGTCAACAAGGAGCTGATCATGGGGATCGCCTCGACGATGTTCCGCGAACGCGGCTACGACCGCACCAGCCTCGACGATATCGCCGCGGGCCTGTCGATCACCAAGCCGAGCCTCTATTATCATTTTGCGAGCAAGGAGGAGATCCTGCTCGAATGCATCGCGCGCGGCTATATCCTGTTCCAGCAGAAAATAGCCGATCGCGACGATGTCCGCCTGCCCGGCCGCGAACGCGTCCGCATCTTCGTCGAATGCTATGTCGACCTGCTGCAGGACAATGTCCTGTCGATGATCGTCGCCGACGAACGCGTGATGAGCGATGCGGGCAAGGCCAAGTCGCGCAACTACAAGCGGATGCTGAACCGCGACCTGCTCGACCGGCTGGAGGTCGGGCGAAAGGACGGATCGCTCGCCTTCGACGATGCGCGCATCATTTCCTTCGGCATCTTCGGCATGGTCAACTGGATGACCCACTGGCAGTCGGGGGCACTGCAGATCGCGCCGCGCGCAGTATCCGACCAGTTCGTCGCGATGATTCTCGACGGCATCGGCCAGCCCTGACCTGATCCAAAACATCGCCACACCGCACGCCTCGCGGCCTTTTCCGCCGCGAGTTGACAGCCCCTATCGTCGCGCATATGACAATGTTACCGACCAGTAGGTAATAAGAGGATATGCGATGGCCGACTTCCGTTATCTGAACACCAGCGTCGAGGACGGCGTCGGCATCCTCCAGCTCAACCATCCCGAAGTGCGCAATGCGCTCGGCTGGGAATTGCACGAGGACATCATCGCCGCGCTGCGCGCCTGGGAAGACGATGACGCGGTGTCGTGCGTGCTGTTCATCGGCAACGAGGAGTATTTCTGCGCCGGCTGGCGCGTCGACATCCTCAACACGGCGGACGACGACGACCGCCGCCGCTTCAACGACCTCGCGCTCGCGCTGATGAAGGCGATCTACGATTTCGGCAAACCGTCGGTCGCGGCGGTCGCGGGCGTCGCGCCCGGTTACGGGATGGACGTCGCCAACATGTGCGACATCACCGTCGCATCCGAAAACGCCCTCTTCGGATCGACGCAGGTCAAATATGCGATGAACGGCTTCTATCACGGCATCATGTCGCGCGTCGGCAAACAGCACGCCCGCCGCCTCTATTACACCGGTGACCCGATCGACGCGCAGGAGGCGCTGCGGATCGGCCTCGTCAGCGAAGTGACCGCGGTCGGCGAACTCCGCTCCCGGTCGCTGACCCTCGCAAAACAAATCGCCGAAATGGGGCCCGAACTCGCAAAAATCTTCAAGGGCGTCGCGCTGCGCGCATCGAACATGGATCATCTCGGCGCACTGCAATATGAGCTGACGGTCACGCACGACCTGCTCCAGCGCGGCATCTTCCGCGAGCGCATCGCGCGCGGCTTCAACCGGCTGAAGTCCGGTGACCCGGTTGCAATCGAACGCGCCGGAAAGCCATGACCCTCGACGTCGTCGCCTCCGAAATATTTGCGGCCGAAGAGTGCGAACAGTTCGCGCGCTCGGTCGACGGATTCCTCGCCGCGCACGCCGCGCCCGAAGCGATCGACCGCTGGCGCGCCGACAAATGCGTCGACCGCGCCACATGGACCGCCGCGGCCGAGGCCGGCCTGCTCGGCATTTCGGTCGACGAGGCCTATGGCGGCGCGGGCGCCGATTTCCGGTTCGAGGCGATCATCACCAAGGCGATCGGGCATCGCGGCGCCGACGCGCTGACGATCAGCCTGCATAATGCGGTGATCCTCCCCTATTTCTCCAGCTTCGGGACCGAAGCGCAGAAACTTCACTGGCTCCCGAAATTCTGTTCGGGCGAATGCCTGACCGCGATCGCGATGACCGAACCCGCTGCCGGATCGGATCTTCAGGGCATGAAGATGACCGCGCGCAAGTGCGACGGCGGCTGGCGCCTCAGCGGGCAAAAGACCTTCACCTCGAACGGCCAGATCGCCGACGTCATCCTTGTCGCGGCCAAGACCGACCCTGCCGGCGGCAGCCGGTCGATCTCGCTGTTCATCGTCGATGCGCGCGGCGACCCCGACGGGTTCCGGCGCGGGCGCAACCTCGAAAAGGTCGGTCAGGAGGGACAGGACACGTCCGAACTCTTCTTCGACGACCTGTTCGTGCCCGACGACGCGCTGCTCGGCGGCACCGGGGGCCGCGGGCTGCCGCAACTCATGGAAAAGCTGCCGCAGGAACGGCTGATCATCGCCTGGCAGGCGATGGCGATGATCGAACGCGCGCTCGACGAGACGATCCGCTACACGCGCGAACGCCCGATGTTCGGCCAGACGCTCGCCGATTTCCAGAACACCCAGTTCAAGCTCGCCGAATACAAGACGCAGGCGGTCGTCTGCCGCGTCTTCGTCGATCATTGCACCGACCTGCTGGTGCGCGGCGAACTCACCGCCGAACTCGCCTCGATGGCCAAATATTGGGCGTCGGAGGAGCTGACGAAGATCGTCGACGGCTGTCTCCAGCTCTTCGGCGGCTATGGCTACATGCTCGAATATCCGATCGCGCGCATGTTCCGCGATAGCCGCATCCACCGCATCTACGGCGGTGCGAGCGAGGTGATGAAACTGCTCATCGCCCGAAATCTCTGATCCGAAATCCCGAAACCCAGGAGTGAATATTATGGCAAAGCACGGCACGATGCGCAGCGAGGTAAAGGGTGGGGTTGCCACCATCTTCCTCGACCGCCCCGACAAAAAGAACGCGCTCAGCACCGAATTGTTCGAGGATCTCGTCGAAACGCTCCAGCAATGGCGGCGCGACGACAGCGTCGCGGCGGTCGTCATCACCGGAACCGAAGACTATTTCTCCGCCGGGCTCGATCTCGACACGATGAACTGGAAAAGCGAGGAAGAGCGGCTCCGCTGGTACGACGCCACCTATTATGGCTATCTCGAACTGCTCGAATATCCCAAGCCGACGATCGCCGCGGTCGCGGGACCGACCTTCGGCGGCGGCTGCGACATCGCGGTTTTCTGCGACATCCGCATTTCCAGCCCCAACGCCAAATTCGGCTTTCCGCAGATCCGCTTCGGCCTGACCCCCTTCGTCGATCCGTTGCAGCGCATCGTCGGGCAGAGCCAGGCGAAACTGCTTGTTCTGACCGGCCGCCGCATCGACGCGCAGGAGGCGCTGCGCATCGGCCTGATCGACGAGATCGCACCCGAAGGCCAATTGCTCGCGGCGGCACAGGGCATGGCGGCCGAAATCGCCTCGACCACCGTACCGACCGTCGTGCGCACGACCGAGATGCTGCGCCGCAGCTGGTCGATGGATCCGCAGGCCGCCTATGTCTACGGCCATGTCCAGTATCGCGACGTCCACTGGAATCCGGAGATTTCGGACCGCATGCTGGCCGCTCGCGCCAGGGTCGGCTCGGGGACGCGCTGACAGGCGATCGATGACGGGCCTTCCTCCCCTCCCCTCCGTCGACCTTTCGGGGTCGGTCGTCGCGGTCGTCGGCGCAAGCCGCGGGCTCGGGCGGCAATATGCCGCCGACCTCGCCCGCGCCGGCGCCCGGCTTGTCCTGACCGGGCGCGGCGACGACGTCGCGACCGTCGCCGAAACGATCCGGCAGACGGGCGGCAGCGCGATCGCGGTCCGGTGCGACATCCGCGACCCCGCGCCTTTCGTCGATGCGGCGCTCGCCGAATTTGGCGCGATCGACGGGCTCGTGGTCAACGCCGGGATCGTCCGCGACCGCAGTTTCGCGAAGATGACGGCCGGGGAATGGTCGGAGGTGATCGACGTCCATCTCGGCGGCAGCTTCGCCTGCGCCAAGGCGGTGTGGGAACCGATGGCGGCGCGGGGACGCGGCTCGATCATCCTCACGACCTCGGGCGCGGGCATGCACGGCGCCTTCGGCCAGGCCAATTATGCCGCGGCCAAGGGCGGCATTATCGGCCTGATGAAGACGCTGGCGATCGAGGGGGAGCGGCTCGGCATCCGCGCCAACGCCATCGCCCCGATGGCGCGGACCGAAATGACCGACGGGGTCTTTTCGGATCGCATGAAGCATGGCTTGCTTCCCGAACAGATTTCGCCCTTCCTGCTCGCGCTGCTCGACTCCCGGTCGACGCGGACCGGCGAGATCGTCGAATGCGGCGGCGGCTGGGGCGCGCAGATGCGCTGGCAGCGATCGGCGGGCGACCGGGCGACAGCGGCACCGTTCGGTTCCGAATTCGATCTGCCCAAGACGACAGCGGATTCGCTGGGCGCTGCGCTCGGCGATCCGCGGACAATGTACAGGATGACCTGAATGGAGTTTGCGAGTCCCCCCGCCCCCAGCGTGACGCTCGACCGCCGCGACGACGGCAGCATCGTCCTGCGCTCCGGCCTGCCGCTCGGTCCCGTTCCCCAATCGCTTGCGCATGTCTTCGACGAACAGGCCGAACGCGCACCCGACGCCATCTTCATGCGCCAGCGCGGCGCAAACGGCGATTGGCGCAGCATATCCTATGGCGCGGCGCGGCGCGCAGCCGACGGGCTCGCGCAATGGCTCATCGACCGGGGGCTCGGCGTCGGCGATGTCGTCTCCTTCCTGTCCGAACCTTCGATCGAACATGGCATCGCCGCGATCGGCGTCCAGCGCAGTGGCGCGGCGATCGCACCCGTCAGCGTCGCCTATTCGCTGATGTCGCGGGATCATGCGCAGCTCCGCCAATGCGTGTCGGTGGTGGGCGCCAGCGTCGTGATCGTCAGTGACGCGGCACGCTATGCCGCGGCGCTGCGCGCGCTCGCTCCGCTCGGGGTAACGATCGTCGCGGCGTCGGGCACGGTCGAAGGGCTCGACATCATATCGTGGGCAGAGGTGATTGCGACCGTGCCACGCCACGACGTGACCGGGCGGATGGAGGCGATCCGTCCCGACCATATCGCGCGGATCATCTACACATCGGGATCGACCGGCTCGCCGAAGGCGACGCCGCAACCCCACGCCAATCTCAACATCACCATCGCCCAGAACCGCGCGCTCGGCCTGCTCGAATTCGGCGAAAATCCGCCGCAGATCCTCGAAGCGATGCCGTTCAGCCACATCATGGCGGGCAATTTCAACTTCAACAACACGATCGCCGCCGGCGGCACGGTCTGGATCGACGATGGCAAGCCGACCCCCGACCTGTTCGCAAGGACGCTGGCGAATCTGCGCGACGTCGCGCCATCCTATTTCATCACCGTACCGCTGGGCTACACGATGCTGTGCCAGGCGCTCGAGGCCGATGCCGCCCTCAACCGCCATTTCTTCTCGCGCCTCACCTTCCTCGGTTTCGGCGGCGCCGTGCTGGCCGAGGATGTCCGCGACCGGCTGATCGCGCTGTCGATCGCCGCACGCGGCCGGGCGGTGCCGATCTTCTCCTTCTACGGCGCGACCGAATATCTGTTCGGAACGCTCAAATACTGGACCGAAGGCGGGACCGATGTGATCGGGCTTCCCCTTCCCGCCACCGACCTCAAGCTCGTTCCGTTCGACGGGCGGTACGAGATGCGCGTCAAGGGACCGACGATGATGCCGCAAAGCGGCTACATCGGCGCACCCGAAGCCTCGGCATCGCTGTTCGATGAGGAGGGATATTTCCACACCGGCGACGCCGTCCGCTTCGCCGATCCCGACGAACCGCGGGCCGGGCTCGTCTTCGCGGGCCGGTTATCGGAGGATTTCAAGCTCGATTCCGGTACTTACGTGACCGTCGAGGCATTGCGGCTTTCGCTGTTGGCCGCGTGCCATGAGCATATTTCGGAAGCCGTGATCTGTGGGCTTAACCGCCCCTATCCCTCGACGCTGTTGTGGCTCCGGCCGGGCGGAAACGCCGCCGAAATGCGCGCAGCGATTGAGCGGGCAATCTCCGCTTTCAACGCCTCGCAAAGCGGGGCAGCGCGCAGGATCGGCGCGGCGCTGATCCTGGACGAGCCGCCGTCTTTCGAAACCGGCGAGGTCACCGTGAAAGGGAATATTGCGCAGCGTGTTGTCCGCGAACGACGTAGCACCGATGTCGATCGCCTCTACGCCGATCGCCCCGACGCAGCCGTGATGGTCTTTGCGGATGTCGCACGCAAGCTGGTCGAGCCCGACTGATGCTCTGGCAGCGTCCTCCGTCGGTTGCGGCCTTCCAGGATTTATTCGAAGGCCTGGCGTCCAATATCGACGTCTGGCTGCGCGACGATGTCGAACTGCGTCCGCCGACTTATGGCAAGTCATGGACAGGCAAAGAACTGGTCGGCCGCCTTCTAGCCTATGCGGCGCAGGAGTTCGGCGGGCTCGTCTACACCGACGGCTGGTGCAACGGCGAGCGTTATGCCCTGCGATTCGAGGGCGAGATCGACGGCAAGCAATTCTCGGGAGTCGACATCGTCTGTCTCGACCGCGAGGGACGAATTGCCCTCATCGAGATTTTCGCGCGTCCGCCAGCCGCCATGCTGGCGCTGCGCGACCGCATGGGGATGCATATCCAGGCCGATCCGGTCGCCGCGCGCCTGATGGGTCTCGCCGCATGACGTGGCACCGCACGCCGGGTGATTGGGGCCCACTCAACTTCGACGATCCCTTTTGCGCGCATGTCGGCGGAATGCAGATGCTCTACACTGGCGATGTAGCCGAACCGGTCCGCTTTGGGCTCGAGGTGCAGCCGCACCAGTGCAATCGCCTCGGCTTCTGCCATGGCGGGCTGCTCTCGACCTTCCTCGATATTGCGCTTGGCGTCTGCGCGATCGAGATTTGCGGGCACGACTGGGGCGGCCCGACGATCAATCTCAGCGTCGATTTCCTGCAGGGCGCCCCGCAGGACGACTGGATCGAGAGCCGCGTGACGCTTGAGCACACGACGCGCAGCCTGATGTTCGTGACCGGAACGGTCGTCGGCTCGCCGGGCAAGATCGCCCGCGCCACCGCCTTGTTCAAACAACCGCGGCCGGCGCCGATCACCGCCTGATCGCCACGGAGAAGAGCCTATGCCTGCACATGCCGCCACCGATGCGACCGACGAAACCTATGTCGGATTACCTGTCGCCGACATTGTCACCGCCGAATTCGTCCGCGACTTCGGCAAGCGCTGGGAAGCCGCATGGAATTCGCACGACACCGAACAGGTCATGGCGCTGATCCACCCCCGCATCCGTTGGAACGACACGATATTCTGGCCCGAGATCATTCACGGCCATACCGCGATGCGCGCCTATGTCGACAAGATCTGGGCAGTCATGCCCGACGTGCATTTTCGTGAAGTCCAGCTTTTCAGTGCTACCGACGCGGGACGCGCGCTCTATCTGTTCGAACAAACGGCCTCCGCACCCGCCGCCTCGGGCAAGCACAGCAAAGCCACCACCTATGGCTGCGACATCTTCCTTGGTTTTCGCGATGGCCTTCTGTCCGATTATATGGCGCAATATGAGATCGCCGAAATGATGCGGCAGTTCGATATGCTGCCGCCGCGCGGCGGGCAGATTGGGGGCGCCTATCTGTTGTCGCTCATGGGGCCGAGGCCAGTCAACGCCGGATAGATGCGGCGACGCGATCATTATCCATCATCTTCAGACATTCAAAGCAAGGGACGACCGCCGATATGGGCATCAAGACGCGCATTACCGAGAAGTTCGGCATCGAAACCCCGATCCTGATGGGCGGGATGACGGGCGTGGGCTACGGCCCGCTGGTCGCGGCAGTCGCCAATGCCGGGGCGCTGGGCTTCATCACCGCGCACATGTATCCGACCGGACAGGCGCTGTTCGACGAGATCGAGGCGACGCGCAAGCTGACCGACAAGCCCTTCGGCGTGAACCTGACGCTGCTGCCGTCGATCAACCCCATTCCCTATGACGAATATCGCGAGGCGATCATCGCCAGCGGGGTGCGGATCGTCGAAACCGCGGGCCGCGCGCCGACCGACCATCTGCCGCGTTTCAAGGAAGCGGGCGTCACCGTCATCCACAAATGCACCTCGGTCCGCCATTCGGTGTCGGCGTGAACAAGGGCGTCGACATGATCAGCATCGACGGCTTCGAATGCGCGGGTCACCCGGGCGAGGACGACGTCGGGCTCGTCGTGCTGCTGCCTGCGACGGTCGATGCCCTGCCCGATACCCCGATCATCGCCTCGGGCGGCATGGCCGACGGGCGCAGCCTCGTCGCCGCGCTCGCGCTCGGCGCCGACGCGGTGAACATGGGCACGCGCTTCTGCGCGACCGTCGAGGCAGTGATCCACCAGAATGTGAAGCAGCGCATCGTCGACGCCACCGAGCTCGATACGGTTCTGGTCGGCCGGACCTTGCGTAACACCGCGCGCGTCGCAAAGAATGCCGTGTCGGTCGAGGTCGCGGAGATCCAGCGCGACCCGACCAAGACCTTCGACGATGTCCGTCACCTGATGGCCGGCGTGCGCGGGCGCGAGAATGTGCTGCGCGACGGCGACGTCGACGGCGGCCTATGGACCAGCGGCCAGAGCCAGGCGCTGATCCACGACATCCCGACCTGCGCTGAGCTGGTGGAGAATATCATGGCGCAGGCCGAGACGGTGCGGGATCGACTTCGCACAACATAAGAGCATGCATCTAGGGAAAACGGCGGCGTAGCCGCTCGTGGCCGACTGGAGACAGTCGTCTGTGGATGGCTCCCGCGTTGCAAGCATAAATTGATGATCGGCGTTTTGGTCGGTTGCAGTCGTCTGTCCGGCCTGTTGATGCAGTCGGTAGGGACTGCTGGCCCTGATGGAGTCCGCGAACCGGGTCCCGATCGGCTTTTCAGGCTATGACGCCTTTGACTGTCCGTGGGTTGTCCCAGCTCCCGGTCTGACCGGTATCGCCATCACATCGCATCGCGCTTACAACATCGTAAGGCTGATCTCCTCAGCCAAGCTCCTTCTATTATCCTGCCAGTAACGGGGCGTGATGGGCTTGATAGACCTGCCCCCGCGTCATGAGCGCCCAGGCGATCCGGGCCATTTTGTTCGCCATGGCGACCGTCGCGACCCTCGCGGGCTTCCGAGCAAGCAAGGCAACGAGCCGCGGATCTGCCGTGTCGGGCTTGTATTTCGCGCGGCGGACCAATGAGGTCGCGCCTATGACCAGCAGCCGGCGCAGATATTTGTACCCCATCTTGCTGATCCGCCCTAGCCGTTCCTTCCCGCCGCTCGACTTTTGCAGCGGCGTGAGCCCGAGCCAGGCTGCGAACTGCCGGCCAGAACGGAACTGGTGAGGATCGCTGACCGATGCCGCCAAGGCCGTTGCGCCGACCGGGCCGATGCCAGGGATGGTCGACAACCGCAGCGCGACCTCGTCGCTACGCTGAAGTGCTGCCAGACGAAGTTCGATCGCGTGAAGTCGCGCATGGATGTCCAGCGCTTGCTGCGAGAGCATCCCGACGATCATTGCTGCATCGTCAGGCACCTCCGGGGTGCGCTCGCTGTCGACGATCTGTCGTGCCATGATCAGCGCTCGATCCCGCCCTTCCGGGATTACGATCCCAAACTCGGCGAGCAGACTTCGGATCATGTTGATCAGCTGCGTTCGCTGCCCAACGAGCAGACTGCGACTACGATGCAGCGTCAGCGCTGCCTGCTGCTCGCGCGACTTCACCGCGACATAGCGCATCGTCGGCCGCGTGACCGCTTCACAGATCGCTTCCGCATCGACAGCATCGTTCTTCCCGCGCTTCACATAGGGCTTGACGTAGGCAGGCGGCATCAGCCGCACCTCATGCCCGAGTGCGGTCAGCTCGCGCGCCCAATGGTGCGACGTGCCGCAGGCCTCAATGCCAACAAGACACGGCCCCGACTTCGCGAAGAAGGGCAGAAGCTGAGCACGGCGAAGCGTCTTTCGCACAACGACATCCCCAGCTGCATCAACTGCGTGAACCTGAAAAACATTCTTGGCCAGGTCGAGGCCGATCGTGGTAATCTCCATGGCGGATGGCTCCTCTGCTCGGGTTTGCATGACAGCAACCCATCTTGGCACCTAGATGCCGTGAGCGGGAGCCATCCACCTCATCCGCTTTCCAGCGTAAAATCGTTGAAGCGGACGTTGGCCTTCCGCGTGAGCCGGCACCCACAGTCCAGCAAGAGCCCGACACATTCATGTTATGTTGATCGCTACGGATCGATAACTGCCCTGCCGGAGGGAGAGTGTTTATGCTGTTTCGATCGAGCCATGCCCTCGTTTCGCTGACCCTCGCCTTGGCGTTCAGCGGCGATGCGGCCAATGCCAGTGAGCGGGGTTGGGAAGCGAGGGATACGATTACCACCCTCGGCGAGCAGGGTGCCTTCATATCCTATGTCGACACCGAATATCACACGGCCGCCAGCCGCTCGTTTCGGGTGCACTATTGGCGAGGCCCGTGCATGCTCTATTGGTCTGGAAAGCAAGGAGAAGGCGGGATGATCTCCATGGGAAACTATAAGTCGGCAGAATATGACCGAGAGGGACGGCTCCAGTTCCTCGGTCCGAAGGAGCCGGAGTATCTCGTACTAAATCCTCACCTGCCAGATGACGAACGAAGGCAAGCGGCTGAAGCTCTGACGATGATATTCAATGAGTGCCGAGGTCCCGACCTCAATTGACGGCGCCTGCTTCAACCCTCCGGCCACGCTACCATCCAAGACCTCAGGCTGAGCTCCTACGGGATGACATAGATTTCGGCGCGGCGGTTCGCCGAACTCACAGTCCCCTTCGGTTTATCCGTTCCAAACGCCTGAATTTCCGTTCTCCCCACGTCGATGCCGCGGGTAAATAAATAGCTGCGAACTTCTGAAGCGCGACGATGCGAAAGACCTCTACCATATTCAGGTCCATGTTCAGCACCCTCGCTTCGGTCTGCATAGGCCTTCACGATAATTTGCGATTTGCCGGTGCGATGGCGCTCGGCAAACTCATCGAGAATTTTGGCAGCTTTCGCGTCCACCGCATCTGAATCATCCGCGAACTGGACGGTCGCGACAGGCGAACTCGTCTCGGCCGCAGCATACAGCGGCGTCGCAATGGAAATGCCCGAAACTCCCGCCAACACTGCAGCGGCGATTGCAAAGCAGATTTTCATGATACCTCCACCCAACGATTTCTCTTCAATGAATTGCGTGGGCTTGAGGCGCGGTCAACCGCAAAGCGAGATCATCCGAACCATCAAACCTCGTAGATGCGGACCGGTAGTCATCGGCTTAAGTATGCAAAAGCAGAAGACGGTGGAAATTGCAGACGCCCGAAAAAAAACGGCGCCCGCTCAGGTTGGACCGAGCAGGCGCCAGATGAAGAATTCGCCCTCTTGCGAGGTCGAGCTCTCCTGGGTCGCGCGACGCTGTTAGGGCCAAGGTCCAGGATGCGATTGGATGGAAACGCCAAATCGGCTGACGCCGCATTGCCGCCCCGATGATCAGGGGCTAGCTGATTGCACATCAGCGGGGGCAGAAAGCGATGTGGAGATTATTCGGACGGCTTGCGGCGATCGCCTGTGTGCTCAGTCTGGCAACTCCCGTCCAAGCGCAACCGACCCAAACGCAGGATGAGACGCGCAAAGCCGATTTCGATAAGCGCATGGCGGACATCAGGCGCCGCCAAAACGCGCTCTCCTATGAGGACAAGGCCGCACGGATAGCGCTGCTCACCGAACGCGCCGCGATCATTGGCCAATATCACGGCGAAGAGAGCGTCGCGCATGCCGACGCCCTCCAGCTTCTCGCTTTCGAATATTATTCGGAGAAGCGCTGGGCGGAAGATGCGGCGCTTCGGGCTCGCGCGCTTGTGATACGCCGCAAGATCCAGGGCGATCGCTCGAGCGACACGCTCTATGCGGTGCGCGCGCTCGCCCACTCGCTGGCCGAGGACGGGCGAAAAGATGAGGCCGCGAAGACATTGGCCGACGTGCTTGGAGCATGGAACCGTGGCAACACCCTGACCGACGCGGCCGAACGCACGGTGCCGCGCGGCCGCACGGTGGAGGGGAAAGCGCTTGGCATGGCCGCGGCCGCGCATGCGAAACTCGCACTCGATAGCGGCGATGCGGCATCGGCGCTGGCATCGGCGCGTATCGCCGCAGCCTCTTCCCTTGCCTATCGGCGCGGCTTCGGGGTTGGTGTGCTCGACGAGCAAATGGTCGAACTCGCCGAGAGGAATCCTTCCAGCCACACCGGTGAGGAGACGTTCGCGGAATGGTCGCGTCTCTACGCCGACGTGCTTTGGGAAGCGGGCCAGAGAAGCCCGGCGGGCAAGGCCGACGCCCTTCTTGTTCTTCAGGACATCATGGCAGGCCGGACCTCGCGCGCACTGGCGCGATCGGCAGCGACCCAAGCGGCGACGGCATCGGGAGCCGCAGGTCTTGCCGCCGAACGCGATGCCAAGGCGGCCGAACTCGGCGCGCTCTTCGCCCGAAGCGAAGGCGTAAAGGCAGGCAGCGACGCCGATCAGGCGCTGTGGCAGGAAATCGGTACGACCAATGCCGCGCTGGAGGCCATAGATGCCCGGCTGACGGCAGCAACGCCGGGCTATTTCGAACTGGTAAAGCCGGCGCTCCTGGACGAGCCATCGGCCAAGGTCCTGCTCACGCACGACGAGGCCTTTTTGATGATCGTGCCGACCGCGCGCGGAACGCACAGCCTCGTCGTGACGCGCGAGGGCATCGAGTGGCATCGCTCCACCATGACCGAGGCGGAGCTGACCGGACATGTCCGCCGCATGCTTTGGGATGTCGGCGCGAACATCGATGTGACGCCCGACGAAGATGAGCGCTGGTCTGCCGAGGGCGAAGGCGATTTCCCCTTCGATCGCGACACGGCCTTCCGCCTCTATGAAGAATTGATCGCGCCTGTGAGCCCGGCGCTTGCCGGCAAGCGGCATCTGTTCACTGCTGCAACGGGCTCGATCTCCTCGCTGCCCCTCGGCATCCTTGTTACCGAGAAGCCGACCGGCATCGACGGCGACCCCGCAACACTGCGCGCAACATCCTGGTTCGCCGACCAGGCGGCGATCGTACAGCTGCCGTCGCTCCAGTCGCTTCAGCTCATACGGGCGGTTGCAGGCCGTAACGGCCCGCCAGGAAGCAGCATGCTCGGCTTTGGCGACCCCCTGCTCGAGGGCAATGCCGCGACACGCGGCGTTGAAGGCAGGAACCGGATGGCGCGCGGCGGCGGCATGCCGCTTGCCAGCAGCATGTGGCGCGCGTCGAGCGGCGAGACGCCGCTCGCCGATCCCGCAGCTCTGCGCCGCCTGGCCCGGCTTCCCGGTACCGCAAAGGAACTGAAAGCCATGGAGGCGCTCGTCGGCTCCGGGAATACAAAGCTATTCCTGGCAGGCGCAGCAACCGAAGCGAATTTGAAGGCGGCCGACCTCGCGTCCTCGTCGGTCTTGTTCCTCGCGACGCACGGACTCGTCGCCGGCGAGGTCGGCGACATTGGCGAGCCGGGACTCGTCTTCACACCGCCCGCAGCCGCCAGCCCTGCAGATGATGGCTTGCTGACCGCGAGCGAGGTGGCGGCGCTCCGGATCGGCGCAGGGTGGGTCATCCTGTCCGCGTGCAACACGGCGGCGGGCGACGGCCGGGCCGGAGCGCCCGGCCTTTCGGGGCTCGCTCGCGCCTTCTTCTTCGCGGGATCGGAAAGCCTGCTCGCCTCGCACTGGCCCGTCCGCGACGACGTCGCGGCCGTGCTCACCGTTCGACTGTTCGAGATTTTGCGCGCAGATCCAAAATTGTCACGCGCCGAAGCACTCCAGCGGGCCGAGCGAGAAATCCGCAACGACACGCGTGACGATCCCTATCTCAAGAGCTGGTCGCATCCGAGCGCTTGGGCGCCATTTTCGCTGATCGGAGATGTCGGCCGCTGATGTTCTCGCGGCCAACCGTTGGTCGCATATGGCGGCATTTGGCAAGATTTCGTTAACCTCGTCCGCGCATGTTTTGCGCGACCTCCTCCCGGTCGGCTACTTCCACGTCGTGTTCACCCTCCCTGCCGAGGTCGCCGCGATCGCCTATTACAACAAGGCACTCGTCTACGATCTGCTGTTCAAGGCCGCGGTCGATACGATGGTGACCATCGCCGCTGATCCCAAGCACCTCGGCGCCCGGATCGGCATTACCGCCGTTCTCCACACCTGGGGCTCGGCGCTCACCCATCATCCGCATATCCACATGATCGTGCCCGGCGGCGGCATCTCGCGCGATGGAACACGCTGGATATCGGCGCGCCCCGCATTCCTCTTGCCGGTCCGCGTCCTTGGTGCCCTGTTCCGACGCTTGTTCCTCACCCGGCTGCGCGCGCTGCACGGCGCCGGCAAGCTCGCTTTCTTTGGCAGCCTCACGCATCTCGCCGAACGACGCGCTTTCCTGCGGCACCTGTCACCCGTCAGGAAGAAGCGCTGGGTGGTCTATGCCAAGCCTCCATTCGCGGGCCCCGAAGCGGTGCTCGCTTACCTCGCCCGCTACACCCACCGGGTCGCCATATCGAACAGCCGCCGCCTCCGGTTCGACGAGGCCGGGGTCACCTTCCGCTACAAGGACTACCGCAAGGCCGGTGCCGGACGGCAGCAGGTCATGACCCTCGCCGCCGACGAGTTCATCCGCCGCTTCCTCCTCCACGCCCTGCCGCGCGGATTTCACCGCATCCGCCACTATGGCCTCCTCGCCTCCGCCAGGCGCAAGGACCATCTCGAACGCGCCCGCCGCCTGCTCGATGTCGCACCTCCACCGACCGACGAGCCGGTCGACGATGCAGGGCCCGGGCCAACCTGCCCGGGCTGCGGCGGCACCATGATCATCATCGAGGTCTTCGAGCGCCGCTACCAGCCCCGCGCGCCGCCGCCGTCGGCGGTCTCATCCGGGACACCTGCGCCGTGACCCGGACCGGCATGGCAACGACACGATCCAGGGCAGACCGGCGCCTGGAACCGAACCCGCTCGCGCCGGCGGCGCCCAATAGCAGACGTCACACCACCAAAATCGGCCCGTCCGCTTTTGCACGTCCGCTTTTACAACCCATATCCAGACGGTCCGCTATCGGGCACGTCCGCTTTTGGGCAGCATCTGGCTACCCCAGCATCCGCGCAAAACAGCTTTCCCCATAGCTCAGCCCATGACCACCGCGGTTCGGGCACCGAAGACTTTCCGACGCCTGGCGGCGTCCGAAACTCTCAACGATTGCGGACGGTCTGCTCTCAGCACCGATGACGCGATGGCAGACATTGCCAGATGGCATTCGCTCAGGGTTCGGCCGATTTTCCTTGCTCCAGAATATCGAACCAATAGCGTCCGCCGGACCGGAAAAGGATATGTTCCGCGGTCGGGATCATCTGCGAGGTTATCGCCATGGTAATCGCTTTAAACTCGCTGCAGGCCGGGGCGCCCACGCTCGCTGACAAAGCTGGCAAATGTCGAAAGCTGCCCATCCGGTCGCATGACGCTGTCCAGGATCTTCAGGTCTCCGCGCCAGCTATCCCTATTGACGTCGCACAGGAGGTAGCCGCGCCGATCGGTCATCGCCTTGAGGCAGGCATTGCCGCTGACGGACTGGTGATAGGCATCGCCATCGCCGGTCCCATCCGCTCCCGATGTGATGGAGGTGGCCAGATATTCGCTGGTAACGGCCGGGCCCTCGCCGCCATTGCGCAGCACATCGCCGGCAAAATGGCGATGCGCGTCGCCGCTCACGGTCAACACATTGGTCAGCCGCCGGTCGGCGATGTGATCGAGCAGTCGGCCCCGGCTGGCCAGATAACCCGACCATTGATCCATAGAATAATGTGGCGCGGCCAAGCCTTCGCGATGCTGCGCCAATTGCATCAGCATCACCTGCTGCGCGATGAGCTGCCAGCGCGCCGTTCCGCGCGCGAGGCCGCCGAACAGCCACGCCTCCTGCCGATCGCCCATGAGCGTGCGATGGGGCGATAGCACCTCGGCATTGATCGGCGCGTCAATGTCTCCCTGCGCCTGATCGCTGCGATACTGGCGGGTGTCGAGGAAATAGGCATCCATCAGATCGCCGAAGGCCGCGCGCCGGTACATCTGCATATGCCCGTCCATCGGCATGGACGATCGACGCAGCGGCATATGCTCGTAATAGGCCTGCATCGCGGCCGCCCGGCGATAGCGGAATATCTCGGCGGGCGTCCCATCCTGATCGATATCGCTCGCCCAATTATTATCGACCTCATGGTCGTCGAAGCTGACGAACCACGGGGCCGCCGCATGGGCGGCCTGTAGATCCGCATCCGATTTGTAGAGCGCATAGCGCCGCCGATAATCGTCGATCGAATAGATCTCGTCGCCCACGTGCTGGCGCAGCGGCGAGAAGATGCGGCCGTTCATCAGGCGCGGACCGGGTCCGGTGGCGCGCCCTTCGTAGATATAGTCGCCGTAGTGGAACACAAAGTCGACCGGCTCCTCGGCGATTTTGCGCCAGGCAGTATAATGCCCCTCCTCATAATGCTGGCAGCCGGCCACCGCGAAGCGGACGCGATCCTTGCGTGCGCCGGGGAGCGGCAAGGTGAGGCTGCGGCCCGCAAGGCTCCGTTCCTTCCCGCACTGGAAACGATACCAATAGGGGCGATCGGGCTGCAGCCCCGCCACCTCGACATGAACCGAATGAGCGAGTTCGGGATGGGCGATCGCATCGCCTTTCGCGACGATCGTGCGGAAGCCTTCGTCAGCGGCGACTTCCCATTTCACGAGGATCGGGACCATCGGCATCCCGCCACCCGATCGCAGGGGCTCCGGCGCCAGGCGTGTCCAGATCACGAAGCCGTCAGCCGCGGGATCGCCCGAGGCGACGCCAAGCTGGAACGGCGGCACGACGAAAACAGGGTCTTCGCGCAGGTTGCGAAGCGTGGCGGCCATAAGATTGCCGGAAAAAGCGGTGCCGGTGAGGACAAGGCCGGAGAGAAAGATACGTCGCGTCGAACCGGGCATGGATGCCTCCCGCTGCCGTGAAAAGGAAAAGTCGTTCGGAAGAGCACGCTGGGCGCCGCTTCGAGGACGGGTTGCTGCGAAAAGGCCGGGGGCGGCGCCCCCGGCCCGCCGCATCAAAGTTTCAGGCTGAGTGTGCCGAAGAAGTAGCGGCCGATCGTGTCATAGCGCCCGCCGGCACCGGCCCAGACGAAGATCGTCTGGGTGGGCTTTACGTCGAAGAGATTGTTGACCCCCAGTCCCAGTGAATAGCGATCATCGATCGTGTAGCGGAACGAGATATTGTTATAGATTTTCGAGGGAACGTGGTTCGCATCGCCGTAATAATAATCGGGCTGGTTCTTTGAAAGAACGGTGGAACTGATGAACCTTGTATCGAAGCTGACTCCGAAATTGCCGATATCATATCCGAGGTATAGCGTGCTCTTGAAACGCGGCACGGTCCAGTCACCGGCATAGTAGATATCGCCCGAGGCTATCCCGGGCGTGGTTTCCGTCATGTTTCTGATGTTCCACGTGCTCTTCCAGGAAGCCTCAAGCCTGCCCTCACCGATATTTCTCCGGTAGTTGATCCCGACATCGATGCCTCGCGCCTGCATCCGCGCGGCATTGAGATAGTAGGAGTCGATCTGGGTAACCTTGTGAGATATGGGGTCGCGCGTGATACGCGAACAGAATGGATTATCGATCGTGGGCAGATCGACGCACAGTTTCTGCATATTCGCCACGCTATAGGACGTGATGACATCGGCGATGTCGATGTCCCAATAATCGACCGTCACATCGAGGCCAGGCAGGAATTTCGGCTGGATGATGGCACCCAGGGTCAAGCTGTTGGACGTCTCCGGCTCCAGGTTCGGGTTGCCGCCGCTATAGGTCACGACGCTGTCCGTATAATTCCAGACGAGCGAGCCGCGAGGAATGCCCAGTGCCGCACAATTGGCAGCGCGCGTCGATGACAGGTCATAGTTCGGACCCGAGCACGGATCGTTGATGCTGGCGGTGATCCCCCGGTTCTGCGGGCTATAGAGTTCGGCAAAATTGGGGACGCGGACGCTGCGCGAACGGACCGCCCGGAACGACAGCCCCTCGATCGGCGACCAGATCGCGCCGGCCTTCCAGGTGTGCGTGTCGCTATAGCTGCTGTAATTGGAATAGCGGTACGCGCCTTCGATCCGAAGATCATGGACGAAGGGCAAATCCTTGAGGATGGGGACAACGACCTCGCCATAGACTTCCGACACGCTGAGCGAGGCATCGATATCGGGATGCGGTGACGGAATGAGGTCGGTTGTCGAGCGCGGATCGTCGACCGTGCGCAGACTGTCGCGGCGGTGCTCCGCCCCCAGCGAGAAGGACAGGTCGCCATAGGGCAGAGCGAACGCGTCGCCGCTGACGTTCGCGCCGAAAAGCCGTTGCGATGTAGCCCGCGATTCCCGGCGCGTGGTCAGGACATAGGCCCGCTGCGCCGCCGTCGTCGCCATGCCGAAAATATCGAAGGGCACACAGCCCGCCGCACGTGCCGCCGGATCACGGCATATCGGCTGGCCATCCGGACCGGCAATGGCGTCACGCGCGGCGACCCAGCGGGAAATCAGCGGCACATTGGAGGTGTCGACGTCATCGGTGGTGCGGCCATATTGCCAGAACGCCTGCCATTTAAAGCGACCGTCTGCGACATCGCCGTTCAGTTCCTGGTGAATGGTGTAATTGTTGCGGTCATGGTTCTGGCGCATCGTGGGGAAATTGGTCCACCACTTGCGCAGCGGCAGGCTGGTCAGCCCGTTGGCGAGCATCAGCTGACGGACCGAATCGGGGAGATAAGGATTGTCCAGATAGGCGATCGCGCCGCCCTTTCCGTTCATCCACAGGCTAGTGCGCTGGTCGTCGCGATAATAGCCGGCCTCGCCCCGGTACAGGCTGCGGCCATAATCGAAGGTCGCGACATAGTTGATCGAAGGGGTCAGCTCATATTCAAAGCGCCCCATCACCGCGAAGGTATCGGTCGGGCCCTGCAACTGCTGCGTGACATTGAGATTGCCGCCATTGCCGCCGGGTCCTTGGGGAAAACCGGCGGTGTTGGTGTTGAGGTCGTAGGTGATCGGAACGACCTGGCCGTCGACGACCTTGTAGGCGTTCTGACCGATCATGAAGTTCGAGTAAGGCGAATAGGCGGCCCAGGTATAGACCGGCGTAATCAGCAGTTGCGGCTCGCCGCTATCGGGTCCCGTATAGGCAGGATTGTTGTAGTAGCTGGGCGAGTTGGCCGTGTAGGGGCGATCCTGCGCCATGACCTCCTTGTTGTTGACGTAGGTTCCGCCGATGATGACGCGGCCTCGTCCGTCGGCGAATTGGCCGCCCAGGGTTGCGGAAAACCGAAAACGCTGCGCGTCGCCACGTTCCGAGATGCCGTTGGTCACATCGAGCTGCAGCCCCGAGAAATTCTTCCTGGTTATCACGTTGACTGCGCCGGTGACGGCGTCGGCGCCGTAAATCGCCGCTGCGCCGCCGGTGATGATCTCGACCCGGTCGATCATCGCGGGCGGGATCATGTTGAGGTCGACTGCCGAAGACTGCGCCGAACCGGACACGC
Source organism: Sphingopyxis sp. (assembly GCF_035250425.1). GTDB lineage: Bacteria > Pseudomonadota > Alphaproteobacteria > Sphingomonadales > Sphingomonadaceae > Sphingopyxis. The sequence goes on along the minus strand of NZ_DATFFD010000170.1, from coordinate 51,933 downwards.
GCCGCGCCCCGTCCAGCAGTGTCAGCGTGCGATTGGTGCCAAGGCCGCGCAGGTCGACCGAAGAAATGCCGGCATCCCAGCCCTGCGATTGCGCGTTGCCCTCGCCGATGCCGACATCGAGCGCGGGCTCGCGCAGCAGGGCCTGATACGTGGTGGTGAGGCCAAGGTTGTTGGCCTGTTCCATCCGAACCACGCTCACGGGCATCGGCGATTGAAGTTCGGGCCGCGCGATACGCGATCCGGTTACGATGATGTCGCTGCCCGGCGCCTCGATCTCGCCGGCCGCCACCGACGGCCCATCCCGGGAAGGCGAAGGGGCACTGTCAACGACCTTGCGTGCCGCGCGGTCACCTTTTGGCGAGGCCGGCCCGGTGCCGCGCACGATCAAATACGCATCAGCACGCTTGCGATAGATCAGGCCCGATCCCCGGAGAAGTTGGGTCAGGGCAGCTTCGGCCGAAGACGCTCCCCTGATCGCGGACGCCCGCTTTCCCCGCAGCAGCTTCTGGTCGACGAGTATCTGCACGCCAGCCTGACGCGACAGCGCGTTCAGTGAATCTTCGAGGCTGGCAGAAGGAAGAGAGATACTGCTTTGCGCCTGTCCCGGGGATGCAGCCCCGACAGCGCCAATGACGAGAGCAAAAGCGGCGACGCTCGCGCGAAGCGAGTCCTGAAATCTGGACACTGAATATTTCCCCTGCACCTGAGTGAATTGGTTCCGGGGTTAGAGACGCGGTGGACGTCGAAACTTCACAAGGTTTTTTGTTACAGTTTTACTGCAGATCGGAGGAGAGTAACTTCGAAGGACTGTCAGTCCTTCGATATGACCAGCGCATCATCGGTGCGGCGAACCTGGAACGCATGAATGATCGACAGATTCTGAAGCTGACCGACCGGGTCGGTCAGCCGCATCCGCCCGCTCACCGGCCGGGTCATCAGACTCTCGTCCTTGAGCTCGATCGGCACGGGCGAAAGGCTTTGCAGGTCGGCAATCACCTGCTGCAGCGGCGCGCCCTTATATTCCACCCATTCGCCGCGCCACCGCGCGACGTCGTTCGGATCCACGTCCGCGATCCGGTTCAGGCCCCTCCTGTCCAGGATAGCGGCCTGAGACGCGGTCATGTTGATGGGCTTGCTGAGCCAGCCATCGTTACCGAATTCAACGATACCCGAAGCAACCATGACGCGGACGCTCGCGGGCTTGCTCGATACCTCGAAGCTGGTTCCAAGATCCACGATGCGCGCGTTGCCGGCTTCGACGCGGAAAGGTCGCTCTTCATCATGCGCGACAGTGGCAAAGATCGTGCCGTGCGCCAGCTCGACCACGCGCTCATGGCGGGTATAGCGGACCCTGACCTCTGCGCCGCCCCCCAACGCAAGCTGCGTTCCGTCCGCCAATATGACCTTGCGGACCGTTCCGTCCGCGACCGCATAGTCCTGCGGCGACGCCAGATGCAGTTCGACCAGCGGCATGGCCGTGTAACCGCACGCCACGACCAGCAAGACGGCCATGCCGCTTGCCAGCCAGGTGCGCCTGGATGCGCCTCGCCGCTCGTAGGAACCCAAGGCCGCATCCATCTGCGATCCCATGGTCCGTCGCCACATCGCGTCGAATACCGACCGGCAGCGGGGATCGCTGGAAAGCCAGATATTGAACGCGTCCTCGTCGAACGGGTCATTGTCCATGCGGCGCGCAATCCACTGCGCCGCATCCCATCTTATGGCGTCAGTCCCGGACAAGGCCGCCTCGCATCTCGATCTTCTCGATCGCCAAATCCAGGTCGAACAACGCTCGCGCAACATGGTTGCTAACGGCGCTGGGAGAAAGCCCCAGGGCCTCGGCGACGTCTCCGGCAGCTTCCCCATGCACGCGGCGACGGATGAAAACATCCCGCCGGAGACGCGGCATCGCCTTCAGCACGCCTTCGACAATGGCGATGAGCTGGCGCCGCTCCAATTGCTGATGCACGCTCGGCATCGGGCAGGAGATATCCTCGGACAACTCGACGATCGGCGCACTCTTTGCGCGACGAAAATGATCATGCGCGAGGTTCAGCGATATGCGGCGCAACAACGCAGAGGCGTTGGAAACCATGTTTCCCGGTTTCGCCTCATAGGCCAGCATCCGTAGGTACGCTTCCTGGACAATGTCCTCGCTAAGCGTCGAGTCGCGGACACGGCGCCCAACATAACGCAATAAATCAGAGCGTTGCGCAATCAGTTCGGAATCAGGAGGGCTCATCGCCCGCGGGGCATATTCAAGCGAGATGACAGCTCGGTTGCACCCGGCTCACTGGCAACGCACATTCAATGCCGGCACCGATGTCATCTCGCGGAGATGCGCCAATCCCGCGGGCTTGAGGCTTTGGGACGTCACGGACTGCTACGGATCAGCCCATGCTAGATGCGTGTTTCATCTCTAACGCACGGCTTTGTGGCCGATTGCGGTCAGGTAGCCTTCGGACGCAAATCTCATGAAACGGACGTGCCGTTGGCTCGACTAAGAGCATGCCTCCCACAGATTTCTCGCGCTGGAATTAATGCCTTCAAACTCGCGCTTGAACTGTGTTCCCGCGCTTTGTTCGATTGCGGTCAGCGAGGGAATATGGGCCCTGATGGCGAAGATTTCTCCCGTGCTGTCGCTCGAAATGACCATCTGCGCCATGGAATAAATCGGCTCGGCTCCCTTGCGGCGCCAGTCGATGACGTGCGACGCGTGGCTTGTCCTGAACTTTGTCTGGCAACCCGTCGTACCCACTTCGATGAGCTCGCGCGGCTCCTGATCGATCTTGAACACCGCGATACGAACCTTCCGGATGTTCGCGTCGAGATCTCGTCCGAGGCGCGCCAGGTCGACAGCCGTGTCGGGCCGCTTCTCCGTCGGCACTGCCGGCGCGGCGGTGGTCGCCGGATCGAAGGGCGGCTGCTTTTCGCTGCAGGCGTTCAACGACGCGATCCCCGAGTGAAAGCCCGCGTCTGCGTCAATGACGGCGATCTGCGATCCGGCCGCGGAGATTGCGATCCGGCTATAGTTGATCGTGTATGTCTTGCCGTTTAGGGACGCGCGAGCCGGCCGCAGGAGGCCTGACACGCCTTCGATGAGGAGGCCTTCTCTATCCGCGCTTTGTACAATGGTTGCCGCGAACTTGTTGTCGCTTTGCGTCGTCTTGCCTTCGACCTCATATGTCAGGCTAAGCACGACAGGCACATGGGTTCCGACGGCACCCGGCACATCGATCCCGCTGACGGTCAAGGAAGCCTCTGGTCGCCAGTCCGTCCGAAGAGACGTTTCGAGGGCGATGGTTCGCGAGCCGGCCGCAGCTTTCATGGAGCAGCCGCTTGCCTCCGCATTTCTGTACGGCGCAACGATGGGCTGCGAGAGCTGGGATGCCGAGGGCGCAGGCTGTAAAGCCGCAAGCGCCGCCGCAATCATGGCACCATTCATCGAAAATCCTTCTTAAACAGCCCTAGAGAACAGGGCTACAGCCATATGCGTGACGAAAGACGACCTCCAGCGCCGGCGGCACGACCCGCTCGCAGCCGACGAGCGGCACACCCGGCTATCGACGAAGCACGGAGCCTTCAACAACATGGCTCAATCATCCTCGTCTCCGACATTGCCGGAGAGGAAATCATAATGAGCAAGGTCGAAAGGTTGAGCCATGTCGATGATCTGCACCACTTCATAGTCGGTCCAGCGGTCACCAACGTGCGGTTCGACAGTGCAATAGGCCGGCTCGTGCCGACCGTCGTCGGGCCGGAGATAGACCGCGATCCAGTGTGCCTTGAGCTCGATGCCGCGATCGAACCAACTGCGCGCGATGTCTGCTTCTTCTTCGGTCAACTTCGGCAAGGGCATTTTCTCGCAATTTGATCGGACGGCCGTCTCTGAAACGGCCCAAGAAATTTCGTCGCTACCGTGGGGAAGCCGAATTGGAAACGCGCAGCTCCCGTGCCTTCCATGAATGAGGCTTCCAAAAATCGCCCGTCACCGACCGCGCGATTGCTCCTCACGCTCCATTTCTTCTCGCTCGACGAATTCGAGCATCTCCAATCGGAACAGCTCGTCGAGTTCCTCCTGCCTATCGTCGCGATGCGCACGCGCGTCGGCGAGGATACGAGCATAGACTTTCACCAAGGCCGGGACGCCGAAATAGACTGCGAGCGCCATACCCCCGATCAGCAGCCAGCCTATGGCGGCGTCCGTCATGTTACGAATTCAAGGTCGTACAGCGCAGGTGCAGCAAATCGCCCATTTCCTTAATCTTCTGAAAATTGGCCCGCGAGCGTTCCAGATTTCGGGACGCCGCCTCATTTTCGAAGAAGCCGAACACCTTGCTCGACTGGTTCACTTCGTGAACCCAGATTACCCCGACGAACTCGACCGTTCCGCTCTCTCCGCCGTAGGTCTGTGTCTGGGTCCAGTCGATCGTCCAGCGTCCCCCGCGATCGCTGAGAATGTCGGTCCTGCACGGGTGCCAAGCATAGATTTGATCGCCATGCCCACGCAGCAGCCCCCGGCCATCCTTCCAGAGAGGCATGCCCCGGGCGGCGTCGATAAAGGCTTCGTTGTACTTCCAGACCTCCGCGAGCTTCGCAGCCTCGGGAATGCCGTCCGCTGCGGCGCTCTCGATATATTGGCGGGCCGCGATCGGATCGGGCTGCGTTGTACCGTTCCCGCTCGCGTCTTCGACGAGGCTCAGACCGGCATAGAATTTCGCCAGTGCATATCCCGCGTCCGCGGCCTTCACCATCCATCGCTGACCCTCGCGTTTGTCGAGAGGCGTGATATTGCCATTATTATACATCGCAGCGAGCGAGAAAAAGGCGAAGGGCAAACCACTGTCGGCGGACTGGCAAGCCAGCGCTCGGCTTCGGCATAGTTTTTCGCAACACCGGCTCCCACGACAAGGGCACTGCCCAGTAAGGCGGCTGCTTGGCATCGCCGCGCTCAGCCGCAGCCCGAATCGTCGACAGCGAGCCGGGTATGCCGGCAGTCGCGCGCAGCGACGGGCCGTTCATCCGCAGCCAATCCTGGGCCGTCAGTCCCCACTCATCGACGGCCGAAGACTGCGCCTGGGCAGGCCCGGCCGTGCCGATTGGCACGGCCGCGAGCATCAGGGCGGACAGAAACAAGGAAGTCTTGGATATGCGCATCTGTCGATCTCCGTCGCCCCGCAGCGCGAATGTCTATTTCCACTCGCCGGTGTTGGCGTTCACCGAACTGCAGCCGGTATCGTGTCCCTGCTGTTTGTGGCCGTTGGCATATCGCCAGCATTCGTCGCTGGTATAAAAGGTTCCCGAAATCCAGCCATAGCCGCCCGAAGCGCTCCGCCCGTGAGCGGCGTTTTTGCACCAAGGACGGTAGGCCACGTTTGAAGCGAGCGCGGCAGCCGGGATCGCAATCGCGACGGCGAAAATAAGTATGCGTTTCATGAAGGTCCTCCCACTTGTGCGGTGCGGGGAAGTCGAATGGGGTCGCGACACTCGCCCTCCCCGCAGCTCGCGCTCGGCAGATAGCAACGGCCGGAGGAGACCCCCATACCCATTTGTAGGGTAATGCGCTGAGTTGCTGTTATAATCGAGGAAGCTTGGCGGGATCATCATTCCTCGCTGCTGCGCAACTGCGCACGGGCGGCGCTAAAGTACAGCCGTCAGATCATTCGTTCCAGCCGTTCGACGATCAATTCGGGATGGCTGGATGTCATGAAACGACCTGCGCCGACGACGATCTCCATTTTCGTTCCAGGCAGCAGGCACGACCAATAGGCGGTAACTTCCTCGACATCGTTGTGGGGGTCGTCGGCGCCCTGCAGGACGAGCCAGTCCTCGCAATGGAGCGGCTCGAATGTCCAGCCGCCGTGCGAAATGACCAGTTCCTCGAAAATGCCGCCGACATAGTTGCCGCACGCAAAGGGACGCAGCGCCCGAAACCGGTCGCGGATGAACTGAGGATCGTCGCATAGTTTTTCGTCGACCGGCGACCCGCGCGTAATCGAGCGCATGAGATGAACGACCCGGTCGAAACTGAATTGCGCGCTGATAACTCTGAAAAAGAGTTCAACGAGACGGGGGCTCCGATAAAAGGCTTCTTTGAAGGCGCCTACCACGCCCATGCGCTTGCCATCGGCGTCCGCCTGCGGCGTTGGTGAAACCAGCACGACCGCTCCGACTTTTTCGGGATACGCCGACTTGAATGCGTGCACAAATTGGGCTCCGCAGCGGGCAATCACCGGGATCGTCTCGATCCCAAGCGAGACCATCAATTGCAACACATCCTCAATGGCCTGGCTGAACGGGTCTTCGCGCGATGACTTGCCTACACTTGTCGCACCAAAACCCGGGCGGTCGACCGATATGGGTCGCCAGCCTCGCTGTTGCAGTACGGTCAGGAGTGGCCGTGGGACGGCGCGGCAGCACCAGTTGGAATGAACGAGCAGGATCGGCCGTCCCGACGAAGGGCCATAGTCGCTCCATGCTATGAGACCTCGCCCGTTGGGTCGGATAGAAAAGCGCGAAGGCTCGATCGACAAATCCAAAAAACCGGGCGGATTGTCGATCGTCCGCGCAAAAGATCGCAGCGCCTGAGATTCGGTGATCAACCGCGTAAGCTCCGCCGCACTTTGCAGCCCGAAGGTGGAAAACAGCGTCTGCAGTTCCTTCTTGATCACAGCCGGACTCGCTCCGATCGATGCTGAAGCCTCTTCGCGCGAAGCGCCGCTAGCTATTAGAAGGGCGACCTTTGCCTGCCGCTCGGAGATGCAAAGCATATCGGCGATCTGGACTTGGCCATCGATGTCGCTTGGCAAAATGCCGAATGCCGCTGCGACGACGGCCCGGACCACCGCTGGCGTGTTAGGGAGATGCATGCGCTGCGCCGCCGCTCCCATCGCTTCGCGCGCGGTCGGATAGGACACGCCGATTGCGGTGGCCGCACGCCGCACGCTGCCGGTTCGTACAACGGCGGCAACAGTGCGCTGCTGCAAGGGCGTGAGGCCAAACGCCGCAACCGCATCCTCAAGCGGTTCGGTCGAGCCGTTGGCGAACACCGCGACAGATCCGGCAGAGTGCGCAGCGACCGTCCTGCGGAGCGTCGCCGGCAGGTTCCAGCCGTGTGTCTCGGAACAGGGCGCCCAAAGTCCGAACAATGGAGGCGCCTCGTCACGCGGACAGCTGATCAGACGGCCATCGTTGCTTCGCGGATCTACGTGCGCAAGCACATCGTCGAGACACGCAAATTCCGGAAGCCATGGAGGCTCGTCCATAACGATCCGCTCACCACCGCCGCCAAAGAGAAGAAATGCCAGCGCCCGTCGATCGGGTAATGCCGCCCGGGCGACATGGCTGTCAGCTTCCTCGGCCAATACCGCCGCTTCGAACGCGGATGCATCGCGTTGCAACGCCGCGAGAGACGATTCGGGCGAATCGATCATCTGCTGGAAAACGGGTGAAAATCGGTCTTCTTTAGCCAAAGCTGCACCCCCCGGAGCGGCCGTGTCGATATGTTACCATTGCAAACTGGCGCGCCCGGACGGGCTTCACAAGAGTGTGGCGTGTGACAACCCTACAAAAGGCGATGGACGCTAGTCGGGAGTGGCCGTTTGCTGACAGGCAGCTTTTGGAACCGGTTTATCGGACAGCGGACATTAGAGAATTCCTGCTCACGGCTGGCTGCCGGTTCGGAGTAAGTTCCATCTCTCGGCTTCGACTTCATCGGCGGGTTTTTGACCCATAAGCCAGAAGCGAAACCAGTCGATGTTCCTGTTATAGATGGCCAGACGGTGCGCGGGCTGCGACTTCACATGATCTTCGTCCGGGAAGACATAGGCGTCGACCGGCTGTTTGTAGAAGCGGAGCGCACGCAGGCCTTCGAGAGCATATCGGTACTCCGCGTCCGCCAATTGCATCAGGATCGGGGTTGAAAGTCGCTCGGCATTTCGTGCGACGGATAGAACCCGCCAGAAATCGTCGCCCGCATCGGCTGGCGAAGGAAAGCCCGTTCTTTCAAAATACCCGGCTCCCGGCTGCCCGAGGAGCGCCATGCTGCTTCCGGGATCAACGCAGCAGGAACTCGCAGACGCGGCATGAAAGAGATCGCTGTTGATCAGCGCGTGCAGGACAATGCTCGTCCCCTCGCTGAGACCGGCAATCCCCATCCGGCTGCGATCGATGACACCGAGCCTGTCTACGGCTGCGATCCCCTCCTCGAGCGAAGACTGGACGCTGCGACGATCCGCAAAGTCCTTCCGGTTCAGCAAGGCACCTTCTTCGGACGATTTGGTCGGCGCCGTATCCGAAATATGCCGCGGCCGGTTGAAGCTTAGAACGGCAAACCCTTTTGCCGCGAGCGGAAAGACCGGAAACTCGTCGCCCGTCCCGCCCCGCAGAAAGCCCTTGCTTACATAGGTGACGACGATCAGCGGGTGCTTCTGCCCCGGCTTGTGGCCGGGCGGCAGGACGAGATCGCCGAAAGTTTCGATGCCCCGCGCGTTCGTCCAGGTGAGGCGCTGCACCTTGCCGATATCGAACGAGGAGAAGGCCGGGTTTGGATCGAAGACCGGCTCGACACGTCCCGAAAGCGGATCGACCTTGACGATGATCCGCGGCTGCGCGGCTTCTTCCCGTGCGCAAATGAAGAGGGTTGCCGCCGGCTCGCATCCGAGAATGACACCCTTTGTCGCGAATTTGCGCACCGGCGCGGCCTGCCCGCCTTTCCAGAGATAGAGACCGAGGCTCGAACCCCCTGCTCCTTCGCGCCGCAGAAAGGCGATCTGGCTTCCATCACGGGACCGGAAGGCCGCAACGACCGGATATGCGACCTTCATGGCGGCAATTGCTGGCACCCGTCCAGCTTCCTCCTTATCGATCTTCTGCCAGGCAGCCGATTGCAAAGCGGATGTGCCGATCGCAGGATCGGCAGCCGCGGTGGCGGGCAGCTCGACGATGCCGGTTACGACAGGCAATGGTCCCCGGAAAGATGGCCGGCTGGAATTGACCGGAGCGAAGCGGTCATCGAGATGAAATCCTTTCAGGCCTTCCAGGTCTCGCTGCGCTTCCATATCAGATACGGCATAGGAGGTGACTTCGAGCGCCGTGCCGTCGCCTCGCCACGCTAGCGCGGTTACATCTTCCCCCTCGCCTCCGACTGCCTCGGAGTGGCCGCCGTTCGCGTCGGCGATCCAGGCAAGGGTGTGGCCACCAACGCGCTTTCGGAAGGCAAGCCGCGATCCGTCCGGCGACCAGACAGGGCGTATCACATCGTCCACCCCGGAGGTTCCCACCAGACCCCAGACGGATGCTTCCATATGGATCGGCTCACCGCCGGCATCGACTTCCACCGGCGGGCGCCGGCCGTCGAGATCAAGGACGACCATGGACTGGCAATAACTATTGGCATCCGGGTCCGCCCGCCGGAGTTGAAAGGCGACCTGCTTGCCATCGGGCGAGACGCTGAGGCCTGCAGATCCATCATCATATGGCTCGCGTCCGATATCGACGACGCGGGCGAGGTCCGCGGTTTCGATCGGCCGCTTGGCCGCAGGTGTTTCAGCTGCAACAGTCGCAAGCGCTGAACAGGCGTTCGCGGCACCCGGAAATGCCAGCACCAGCCCGATTGCGGCAACGCGCGCGATCACCAGCGCTGCTCCAGCGTGAAGCCGATAAAGCGGCCCGCCGCGGAATAATTGGTGGAATCATAGGGCGGCGTCGAGGGATCGGTCGTCCGGATGAGGTCCGGCTTCGCGTTGAAGGCGTTCAGCAACGAGAAGGACACAGCCGTGCCCTTGAGGCCGCTGTCATCCAGAGCCGCGCGAAGCGTCAGGTCGAGCGTTGTCGTGGACCCCACATGTTCGACCGGCAGGCGCCGATCGTCGCGCAGTCCGCCGGCATGGCTGAGAAATGCGCCGGCGGTGACGGCGCTGTTCGACCAGACGAGATTAGCCCGCGCTCGCCAGTGCGGCGGATCGAAGATCGTTCCGGCCATATCGATATTGCCCTGCCCCGCGATCAGTTCCTGCCTGCTTTTCAGATAGGTCAGCGACACGCCGGCCGAGAGCCTGTTCCGGTCGGACAGGGCGATGTCGTAGTTGGTACTGACATCGAGCCCCCGGATCAGCTGGCTGCTGGCATTCCGGTCGCGCTTGTCGACGATCGCCACGACAGTCGACAGATCGACAGGGACCCCGGAATTATTGAGGAGCCCCGACGAGCCGGTAATGTTTGCATCGATCTGCGCCCGCGTCGGAGCGAAGTTGATGAAATCGGTATAGAGGGGATTGGTGAGTGCACCCGTCCGGCTCTCGATGGGAATGACCACCCGATCACGGTAACGCGTCCGAAAATAGGAAATGTCGATTTTCAGCCCCGGGGCGAACGACGGCATCAATCCGAGCGTCGCGGTCCAGGTTGTCGCCCGCTCGGCCTTGAGGTCCGGATTGGCCCCCGCCATCTCGAGGACCGTCGCGCCGGCGGGATAGCCGGCGGCACCGAAGTCGAGCGTGCGAAGGAGACGCGCGGTCTGCGGGCGGAAGCGCTGGTAGAGCGTGGGCGCCTTGAACGATTTGCCCCATGTCGCCCGAAATTCGACGTCCGGGGAAGGCGCGGCGATGAACCCCAGCTTGGGCGTCGCCAGTTCATCGACGCCGGGGTAGCGTTCATAGCGAAGCGCGCCGGTCAGGACGAACCGGTCAAGGAACGCAATATCGTTCTGGGGCGAGACGATCGGGAGACTGACCTCGCCGAACAGATATTGTGTCGTCTGGCCATCATTATAATCGGTCTGAACCGCCGTCACCCCGCCGGCCACCGACGCGGTGTAGCCCCGCAGATTGTTGCGCCGAACGCCCGCTCCAACGGCGAGGCGCGCCGCACCGCCGGGCAGCGCGAACACCGGCCCTTCCGCACCGATCTCGCCGCCGATGACCCGATTGCTAAATTCGGCAGGGTAAACCGCGAAGAGCGACGACCCAAAATAGAAGTCTGTCTGGACCGTTGATTTGTCGGTGCCGTAGCTGCCCATCGCGGTCAGCTGCCAGTCGCCGGGCAGACCGACGGTCAGCTGCGGAGATATCGCAAAGGAGACGTTTTTCGATCGCCCCTCCGATCCATAGACAAGGCAGCTTCCCGTGACGGCTTGGGGGCTGCAGCGAAAGTCGCGCCGATTGCTGTAGAGGGCGTCGATCCCGAACTCGACGGCGCCCCCGAGAGACTGGTGACCGCTGACAAGTGCGCTGTAGTGCCGCTGGAACGGGATCAGCGTCTGCGACGGATCAAGGCTGCTCGTATAACTGCGCTGGCCAGCTGTGACCTCGCCGATACGGTCGTACTGGACCGCCGCGATCAGGCCGCCGGAGCTCCAGCGCTTGCCCGCGAGAAGCTCGTATTGCTGCTGCTCGTTCCCGCCGTCGGTCGAAGCACCGAAGCGCGCGGAAGTCTGGACGCCGTCATAGTCGCGCTTCAGGATGACATTCACAACGCCCGCGACCGCATCCGACCCATAAATGGCCGATGCGCCGTCGGTCAGCACCTCGATCCGCTGGACCGCCGAGATGGGGATCGCGCTGATATCGACCGCTTGCTGCGCGGCATTGTAGGACAGGCGCCGGCCGTTCAGGATCGTCAGCGTCGCATCGGCGCCGATCCCGCGAAGATTGACGGACGACGCCGACGACAGATTCTCGTCGTTGAACCGAGGACTCCCCCGCACCACGCCGGGGTTCTGCCCGCCGGCATAATTCTGCGGCAGGGCCCGCACGACATCGCCGAGATTGGTCTGGCCCGCATCGCGCATCTGCTCCGCGGTGATCCTGGTGACCGGCGACGGCGAGACCGAGCCACGAATGCGCGACCCGGTGACGATGATCTCTTCGTCCGCAACAAAGGGCTCACCCTCGACAGCAGAGGCCGTCACGCGCGGCGCCGGCTGGATCGTGATGATCTGCCCGCTGCCGTTGAAGCTTGCGACGAGACCCGTTCCGTCGAGCAGGAGCTTCAGCCCTTCCTCAACCGGATAGCGCCCCCGCACCTGTTTCGTGCGCTTGCCGGCAACGAGATTGCCGCTGGCCAGAATCTGGACACCGGCCTGCTTGGCGAAAGCCGGAATGCCGCGCGAAGCGGTCTGTTCGGGCACGTCGAAATTACGCGTCTGCGCAGACGCCGGCGCCGAAACGGCCGCGGCCGCAATCACTACGGCCCCCGCCATCAACTGCCGTTCGAACGAAACTCCCGTGATCAGTCCCCGCATGTCATGCTCCTTCACAGGCCCGGATTTTTCCGGCCCCCCGCATGACAGGACGAGCAGCGAAATATTTTCCGATGTACGGTGACAAAAATATTTCAGACTTATCGTTCGAGATGGATCGTCTCTCCTGCCACCCGCACGCGAGCGCCGAGCGTCGAGGCCACGGCCCGCGCAAATGCCTCGGGCTGGTCGACGCGAAAATAGCCGACAAGCGGTTCGCGCCCGAGCGCAGGATCGTCGATCACGATGGCGCGGCGGTTGTAGCGATTGAGTTCACCAGCCGCAAAACCGAGGCTCTCGCCGTCGAGCGCGAGTTCTCCGGTGCGCCAAGCGAGGGCGCGATCGACCCCGCCGGGCGCCGGCGTGACCTTCACTCCGCCCCTGCCCGCCGGCACGAAACCGCGATTTCCGGCCGGGATGCGAACACGCCCGTCGCCTCCCAGTGCCCAGGCTTCCACGACACCCTCCGTCACCAATATTTCGGCGCCCGCAGCCGTCCGGCGTACCGAGAAAGCGGTGCCAACCGCCTGCACCCTTATCTTTCCGGCCTCGACCAGAAACGGCCTCGTCCGGTCATGTGCCACCTGAAACCAGGCCTCGCCATTGTTGAGGCGAATATTGCGCTGGTCGCTGGCCATCTCGATTTCGACGTCGCTGTCGGTATTGACCGATGCCACCGAGCCGTCGGTCAGCGGCACCCGCCTGATCTCGCCGACGGCCGTGGCAATTTCGATCCGGTCGGAGCGGCTAGCAGGCACAAGAAACACGGCAAGGGCGACGGCTGCGGCCAGCGATCCGGCCGCAGCAATCGGCTTCCAGAGCCTCGCCGAACGCGGACCGCTCTCGCGCTCGTCGCCTTTGCTCAAGGCCCTGCCGCGATCGAGATAGGCGAGCGCGGCCTCGGCACGCAGCAAGGCGCCGGCCCGGCGCTCATCGACGGCAAGCCAGTGATCGAGTTCCTTCTGATCGGCCGCGTCGAGCGGTCCGCCGTCGAGACGCACAGCCCAGCGTGCTGCCGCCTCTTCGTCAGTTTCGCTGCTTGCCATCATTCCTCTCTCGCAAATTGTCTTGTTGTTGTTCCTGGTCTCGCCCCTGCTCGGCGATCGCCTTCAGGATCAGCTTCAGGCCGCGTATCGCCTGCGCCTCCACGACCTCCTCGCTGACGCCCATGCGGGCGGCGATCTCGCGCTGAGGCAGGGCCTCGACGCGGCGCATGTGAAATATCTCGCGGCACCGGTCGGGAAGCGCGTCGATCAGGGCGCGAACGCGTTCGAGTTCCAGACGCGCGCTGACACGCCGCTCGGGCCCCGGCCCCTCGTCGGCGAGAGCCAGGGCATCCACCTCGGCAAGGCTGTCGATCCGCACGATCCGGTCGCGGCGAATGCGGTCGACGAGCACCGTCCGCGCTGCGGTGAAGAAATAGGCACGCCCGTCCCGGATGTGGGACACATCGTCGAGCCTCGCGAGCTTCAGATAGGTATCCTGGACGATATCGCCGATTTCATCCTCGGCGACCGCCATACGCCGAAGCCGCGCGCGCAAATCCCCTTCGTGAGGAACAATGTTGCTCCCCACCCAGGCGACAATGGCTCGACGATCAGACGGCAATGAACCCTTCGCTCCCTGTTTCCGCAAGGCTATCAGAACAGGACGATTGGCGGCGAGTTTTCCTATGGGTGCTCGATATTTTTTGCCGCTGATGGTGGTCGTGGCCGATTTAAGACGGGCTGCCTTTCAGGCGAGCGTGGTGAAAAGCGGACATTCATAGCTGTGGTAATATTCCCCATCGCGGCCTGCCAAATTTTACGACGAACGTCGAGAGTTGCCGAGGCGCAATGCGCCCGCCGGGCTCGATTCGCCTCGCGCTCAGGCCCGTAGGTGAACTGCCGGGAATATCCGCGCTCCCGACGGTCATCTCTGGGAAATTGTCTGGAATCCGGCCAACCTGCCCGAAACCGATCGACAAGCTGGCCACACACCGGTCGGCGCGTGTTTGCCGCGAGCGCCTTGGCCCGGTTTAGCTACCGGGTGCTGGCCCGTCTTCGCGAAAAACCGCCGCGGAACCCTGCCCTGTCAATGACGCGCCTACGGGCTTGGGCTCGAGTATGGGAGCACCGATACGGATCGCATGGAGATCGTCGAGGCAACCAGCCACCTCCGACCAGAAATCGGCTTCCGTCAGTTCTCCGGCGTCGCGAAGATGTCGGATCTTCTGCGTCAGTATCTCCGGTCCATGATCGCCATATCGATTTTCGATGGCGAGCACTTGGCCCCAAAGGTCGTTTTCGGCCCGGCTTCCCATCGGTGCGACTCCATTTTGCCCGCCGAGCATATCACCGATCCCGGACCCTTCCAAATCCACGGGCATGACGGAGCGTTCGGCGGGTTCGCGCGTAATGCTGGCAGAAATCGGCATTTCGGGAGGATCACATGGCCATCGAATGCACCGCCTATCGCGACGACAAGGGAGGATTGCACTCGACGCCCGAGAAAGCGACGCTTGCCGATCTTGCAGGCGTGCTCGGACGGGTGGGCGAAGAAGGCGGCATGACCGCAGGCGTCGCAAAGCTGCTTTTCGAAAAACGCGAGGAAATCGAACGCGTGTTCGCTGAACACGACCGAATGGTCGGAGCTGCCGACATCGCTTCCGGCGAGGGCGGCGACGTCATCCCGATCAAGGAAGCCAAATAGTCTCGCTCAGAGCGGCGAGTGCTGGTGGAAGGCGAGCTTCCAACCGTCCGTGCGCCGCACATAACCGGAACTTACCAGCGCCGCATAAGGCTCGCCGTCGGCGCGCGTCACCTCGGCGCGGTAGCTGATGATTGCGAAATCGTCGATCTCCAGCACTTGGCGATCTTTCATCGCGAGGTCACGCCACCGATTAACGCTCGTCGCGGTTGCTGCCACCTCGGCGCGCGAATGCACGCCATGCATCTCGCCCATCTGCGGAAAGGCGAGCAGGCATTGTTCATCGACATTATCGAGGAAATGCTCCTTTCCCTTGAGCCAAAAGCCCTCCTCGATCTGATAAAGGTCCTTTCCTGTTGTCATTGTCCCATCCTCTCGAAATCACAGATAGCGCGGAAAGCCTGTATGGCGCACCGCTACGAAGCGGCAGCGTTGCTGGATCGATGGCGCAAGGGTGAACGCGCGGGCAGGATCAGCCTTTCGGCGTCCTGACCGCTTGGCCGACGTTGAATATTCCGCACGCGATGCGATCACCGCTGTTGCCTGACGGGTCGGTCTTCTGGTCGTCGGCCGAGGCGTGGACCACCATGGCGGATTCGTCCGCGTCCATCAGGCCGGCGAACGTTGCACCCTTCAGTTCATAGGTAAGCCTCCCGAGACCATTTGCGTCCACCACGAGGTTCGGCATGTCGCCGGCATGCTGCCCGGCGGGCGCTTCAAGGCCGTGCTGAGCGTTAGCCGGGTTCCAGTGCGCGCCCGCGCTTTCGAATTTCGGTGCGTCGCACTTGCCGGTCATGTGGACATGCACACCATGGTCGCCCGGCGGGAGCCCTTCGACCTGCAAGCTCAGCATCACGCGTCCATTGTCGACAGAGGCCGTCGCCTTGCCGACTGGCTTGCCGTCTGCTGCCTTGAGATCCGCCATGGCGTATTCGGTCGGCATCGGTCCGGCGGCGGTCGGCGCAGCTTCTTCCGCTGCAGTGTTGTCATCCTGCGCCGGGGGCGTTGAAGCGTCAGGCGGGTTGCAGCCCGCCAACAGGACCGGAAGGCCGACCATGGTCCAACATATTCTGTTCATCTCGAAAGCTCCCTTGCCGATGCCTACGCGAGGCCAACCATCGAACGCCGGCAATGTTCCGCAGCTTGGCGTGAGAGCGATTGATCGAGCGGTGCGCCGGCACCGGCATCGGGCTGTGAGATATCCGGATTTCCGGCCACATGCTCCTCGGGAGAATATTGATTTGAAAGAGAACGTGCTCGACGACGCGCAGATTGTGAAAAGCAGCTCAAGGCCTTCTTCGCCGACCACGGGCTTACATGCAGCGATCACTCCGGTTCGACGCGCTCGTGCCAACTGGCCGACTTCGGACTGTCCGCTACGCATCGCAATCAGGGCAAAGCGGACAGAAAGGACCTCCCTATCCCTAACGACAATAAATTGGTCGGCTCTCGCCCGTCAATCGTTCGCATTGAGCGCCTCGCATTGCTCGCCAGTGCAGGACTTCATCCGCCTTCGCAGGATCAGCACTTTCGCGATCCTGGAACCAGAAGCGGAACCAATCGAGATTTCGCTCATAGACAACTAGCCTGTGTAGCGGCTGCCATTTGTTGTGATACTCATTCGGAAAGACATACATATCGACCGACTTTCCCTGCTCGCGCAAGGCTGCAAATCCGTCTATTGCCGTCAGATACTCGCGATCGGCCAGCTGCATCAGAAGCGGCGTGTCAATCTCTCCGGCATTCTGGATTATCGACCCGGGCTTCCAGAATGTCCGATCATCTGACGTGCCCGCCGGAAACCCCTGCTTGCGCATCATTTTGGCGAATGCCGGGCCAATTGTCGAATTGACCGCCCAAGGCTCCAGGCAGCAGGTGCTGATAGAAGCAGCCGCGAAGCGCTTGCTGTTAATCAATGCGAAGGTCGTCGTACTCGCTCCGTCGCTCAATCCCGTAATGCCGATCCGGGCCGGGTCGGCGATTCCGAGATCGATCGCGCGCTGAACACCGCCCATAACAGCCGACTGTATGCTCCATCGCTCCGCCCAGCCCTCGTCGTTCGCGGCGCGCAGCTTCACGGCGTCGGTTTCCATCGGCTTGGCGGCAGCGACCGGCAACGGTCGTTCCAGCGCAAGAACGGCGAAGCCATGTTCGGCAAACAGGTGGATAGGATATTCATTCCCCGTCGCACCGCGCAGAAAGCCGTTGGCACGATATGTCGTCACGATCAGCGGCAAGCGCACGCCACCTTCATATCCGGGCGGCAAGACCAGATCGCCTCTTACCTCAAGACCCCGATCATTCTTCCACTCCAGTCGTTGAACGCGGCCGAAGCGGATGGATGCGAATTCGG
This sequence comes from Sphingopyxis sp., assembly GCF_035250425.1. Classification (GTDB taxonomy): domain Bacteria; phylum Pseudomonadota; class Alphaproteobacteria; order Sphingomonadales; family Sphingomonadaceae; genus Sphingopyxis. The sequence goes on along the minus strand of NZ_DATFFD010000170.1, from coordinate 34,654 downwards.
GATTGGGGTCGTATAATATTTCAGACTGTCCGTTGGCGGGGTCGATTTCGACGATGCGCGCCGGCGTCGTCGCATCTTCTCGCGTGCAGATCAGCTTACCTCGTGCCAGCCCGCAGCCATTGATGACATCTTTCGTCGCCAACAGCCGCTCCGGCGGCCCCTTGCCGGGCTGCCAGCGATAGAGCCCCATCGAGCCGGCGTTCCACCCTTCGCGTTTTAGAAAAAGGAGGGTCTCGCCAGCCACCGTCCACCACATGCCGGTGAATTTGCCGCGGCAGGCGTCCTGCTCGCATGCAATCTGTTCCCCTGTTTCCGTGCTTATTTTTATCTGCTGCTCGCTGAACGGGTTTGGGGTCAGGCTTTCCGCAATCGCGATTTGCCCGCGAGGGGTCCGGACCGACATGGGAAGTGTTTTATAAGTGATCGGATCGGGAGGTAGCAGCGCCCGATCTCCCTCCGACCCACGGCTTTCCCGTCCGTTTTCCGGATCGATCCTGTATATCGATAACGGTGTAGCAGAAACCGGCATAGGCCTGTCGCCCATCATCGGCACATAGCGATCATCGTACCGGAAGCCGGTCACTGCTTCGCGCGCAACGCTGGCACGCTCCGCGAGCTGTCCCGTGCGACTGGCGTAGATAATCGTCCCGCCCTCCTGAGACCATGCGAATTGCTCCACGTCGATCTCGCCGCGGGTCAACGCGTGTGCGGAGCCTCCATCTGTCCGCACGGCCCAAAGTTGCGTCACCCCTTCATCGCGCCGAAGGAACGCGATCCATCTTCCGTCGGGAGACCAGGCAGGCGCCAGCAAGACCGGAAATCCCGTCTCCAGAATGACGTCGCGATAGTCCCCGCTTCCGAGAAAAATCTCGCCGCCCCGATCGAGCAGCCGGGGCGACGCACCGGCTTCCGCCTCCATGACCGCCAAGCCGATGCAATATGCGTTGGTGTCCGGATCGGCCCGCACCAGCGTAAAGGCAATTTTCCTCCCGTCGGGCGACAGCGCAAGCGCGCTTTGCCTGCTGCTGGGGCTATTGTCGCCCCGACCGATATCACGCACGCGGAGAAGATCGAGCGCGGTAATCGGCCTCTTCTGGGCTCCCGGCGAAGCGGCACTTTTCGATGCCGGCAGCAGGTCATCGCACCGCGCCGAGGCCGAGGGCGCCAGAACGAACGCTGCAATCACCGCTACGAAACAGATCGAAGAGCGGAAGGTCGTGGCGCCGACGCGCCTGTTCAACACACTGTGAATCACGGCAAACATTTCCCTATTAGAGTGCGCGGCCATGGCGCCTCCCCAGTGCGCTCTTTCCGGAGAGACCCGATCGGCAAACCCGCCGAATGGACGACCAAGGGCGTCAGAATCTCTTCGTCAGCTTGAAATTGATCGTGCGACCGACGATCGAATAATTGGTCGAGTCATAATCGACATAGAAAGCCTGGGACGGCTTCAGATAGGGCGCGTCCTTGTCGAACAGATTGTTCACATAGACGCTGAAGCCAAGATCGCGGAGCGGCCCCGACTGGATGAAATATTCCGAAAAGATGTCCACGGTCGTCATCGATCCGCCCTTGACCGGGGGCGTGCTATCTATGTCGGTCACGCCCGTTATGTAGTTGACGTGCGCCGCCAGGGTCAGCCCGTCGCGGCTCCACGACGCTCCCGCTTTTCCGCGAAATTTGGCGGGAAAAAATCGCACGCCGGCAACCGATTGCGCCGACGACAGTGACGAGAGGGTCCGCTGGCCCTTCAGCCAGCTGCCCCCGGCCGTGAGGCTGATATCGCCGTCAAGAAGGCGCGTCGCGTAACGGGTCGATATATCGACTCCCTTCATCACCTGCCGGGCGGCATTGACCGTACGATTGTCGATCACGGCAACGACCTGGGCGGGATCATAGGCGATCCCGGAGCTGTTGATGAAAGCGTCCGACTGGGCAATGAGCATCTCCTGATAGGCGGCGCTCGGCGCCATGGTCAGGAATTCCGCGAAAACCGGATTGGAGAAGGCCGTAAAGAGACTCGTGATCGGCGTGACCACGCGTCCCCGATAGTCGATCCGGAACCAGCCCGCCTCCAGCTGAAGACCGGGCGCGAAACCGGGGCGCGCGGTGAATCCCGCCGTAAGCACATTAGCGCGCTCGGGTTCCAGCCGCGGGTTCCCGCCAGAGCGCAGGAGGACGAGGCCGGTCCCGGGCGCCCCGCCGAAACGCGCCGCCGAATAGACGAGGAGAGTGGTATCAGCGAACTGGTCGCGCATGGCTGGTGCCTTGAAGGACCTGCCCCAGCTTGCCCGGATATCCAAATCGCGAACCGGGCTCCAGACGACACCAGCCTTGGGGACCACGACATCGCCAAAACCATTATAATTCTCATAGCGGACCGCGCCCTGCACGGTCAGCCTTTCGATACCGCCGACCTCCTGCTCCGGAGAAACCAGAGGCAGCAACAGTTCGCCAAAAGCATAATAGTTCCGCGTCGTCGCGTTGACGGCCAATGCCTCGGTGTTCAGATCCAGAGCCTGAAGCTTATTGCGACGATAGCCCCCGCCTAGCGCAACCTTCGTCGCTCCGCCCGGCATTTCGAACAACGGACCATTGATCGAGAACTCCGCTGCCTGCGACTGATTATAATAGCCGTAAGGCCTTGCCGAATAGAAGGAGTCGTCGATCACGTTGAACAGGTCTTCGTTGCGATCGAGATCATTCGTTCCGATAGTTCCTTGAAGACGAGCCGCCCATGCTCCCAGCTCCACATTGACGGCGGGCGTAATGGACCAGCTTTCGCTGGTACTGTGATGATCCGCGTAGATGCTATTGGACACGAGGAACTGGCGGTCGTTGGTTCTGCGGCCATATTGGCCAGTGAGGCTGATATCGGCCGAACCGATGTCCTGCCGCACGACAGCCAGCAGGCTGAGCTGATCGCTTGCGGGCACAACGGACTGCTCGGGCAAGGGCAGATAAGATAGTCGGCCTCGATCGCTAGCACGGATCTGTGACCGTGACGCATAATCGACGCCGGCCATCAGGCTGCCACCGCCCCAGACCTGGCCAAAGGCAGCGCTATACTGCTGCTCCTCGCCACCACCGCGGGTCGCGAGGCCGAAGCGCGCCGATACCTCCCCACCCTGATAATCCCGCTTCAACAGGATGTTCGCCACTCCGCCTACCGCATCCGATCCATAAATGGCGGACGCGCCGTCCAGGAGAACTTCGACCCGTTCGATCATCGCCGTGGGAATGGAAGAAACGTCGGTAGCCTGGTAAAGGCCGTCGAACGGCAGGCGCACGCCGTCTACCAGTGTGAGGGTCGCATCAGGGCCCAGCCCGCGCAAGTTGAGGCTTGCCCCGCCGGTGATGTTGAAATTGGTTATACCTCCAGCGGTCGTGCCCGAAGAAACCTCCGGGTTCTGCCCACCGGAGAAATTCTGCGGCAAGGCACGAAATACCTCACCTAGATTATTATGGCCGGCTTCGCGCATGTCCTTGGCAGTGATAGCGACGATCGGCGCGGTCGGCGGCCCGCCTGCGATCCTGGAGCCAGTTACGACGATGTCGCCTTGCTCTTCGGATGTGTCGGCAAGGATGGGTGCGCTGGTTTCAGTCGAGGCGCCGTTTCCCACTGCGCTCACGACCCATGCACCGCCGCGCGCCCGCGTGACCGTAAGCCCCGACCCGCGCAGCAGGACGGAAAGACCCTGTTCGGCACCATAGGAACCCTTCAGCGCCGGCGCCGTCTTGCCGCGCACCAGCGCGCCGTCGAACAGGATCTGCTGGCGCGTCGTGCGGGCAAAGGCCCGGAGCGAGGCATCGAGCGACTGGGCAGGCAAATCGAACCGGTAGGTCTGCGCCTCTGCCAAGGCTGGCACCGGCGCCGCGGCCAGCACCGCAACCGACATGCCCAACAACATCCTGTTCGCCGTAAACCCCGTCATCGTCTGCCCCCTGTCCTCGCGCCGCAACCCAGCGGCATGGGGGATAAGACGCGCGATGCCGGCGGACTCACACCGCGGCCCGCAAAATATCTCAACGTGCCCTGCTACCGATGACGATCGCATCCCCGGAACGGCGTACATCGAGGGGATAGGCCATCTGCGCGGCATCAAGGAATGCCTGGGCGTCGCCGGCGTTGAAGACTCCATTGATCTCGATTGCCGCCGCCCGCGTATCGCCCACCACGATCTTCGACCGGCTATAGCGATTAAGCCTTTCGACAACCGAGCTCAGCGGCTCATCGACGAAGCTCAATTGCCCGCCTTCCCATGCGAGCGAGCGTGCGACATCCGCCTTGACGATCTGCGGCACCACGGGCGCGTTTACCGGTGCGACAAGCTCGCGTCCGGGGGCAAGAGCGATGGCGGCCCTTCCCGGATTGCGCTTGATTTCGAGCAGCCGCGCCGCCGCGGGCGGTTCGCCCCGAACCACCGCGACGCTGCCCTCGTAGAGGATGACATGGAGTTGATCGCCGAGCAGTTCGACGCTGAACGCTGTCCCCGTCGCAACAACCGTTCGCCCCCCCGCGGTCACCGTGAAGGGGCGCGCCGCATCCTTCTCGACGTCGAACTTGGCGCGTCCTGTCAGCAGGCGGAGCGTCCTCCGGTCCCCCGCCAGATCGACCTCGACCCGCGTCTCGGCATCGAGTGACAGGCGCGACCCGTCGGCCAGCACGAAAGTCCGTCGCTCGCCAAGCCCGGTCGCATATTGCACCGGCCCGCCGCGCCCCGGCCACAAGGCAACCGTCAGTGCGAGCAGAAGACAGGCCGCCGCGGCCATCGCCCAATTCCATGGACGCCGCGCGTTACTTCGCGTCCAACGCCGCGCATTCGCGTCGCGCATGGCCTCGAGCGCCTCGGCGCGCATCGCGATAACCTCGGGCTCACCCTCCATCGCGTGAAGCCCGCCCCACACGGCCAGCGCGCGCTCGAAGGCCGGCGAATGCGACGCGTCGGCGGCGAGCCAGGCATCGAACTCGGCTTGTTCGCCGGGCGCCAGTGGCGCGTCCGCCATCCGGATGCACCAGACACCCGCGACATGGTTCGCGCCTTCTCCCTCTTCCCGGCCCGGTTGATTGTCGTTCATTCGGCCTCTCCCAGCCTGTCGACCAGATAGGCCATCGCGCGATAGATATGTTTTTGCACGGCGCTGGTGGAGATACCGAAGCTGTCGGCGATCGTCCGGTGGTCGAGATGTTCGTAACGAAAGAGAAGAAAGATCTGGCGCGTCCGCTCGGGCAGATCGTCGAGCCCGGCGCGCAAGATATGGATGGCCTCGCGTCCGGCAGCGACGCGGTGCGGGTCAATCGGATCGATGCCAGTTCCTTCGGTCGCGCGCGCACCCGCCACATAGTCGCTGCGCACCGCCATGCGGCGTCCCCGGTCGCGCAAGAGATTGGCCGCGACCTGAAAGATATAGGCGTCGGCGCGCCGCATCTCCCGATCGTCCATAGCGGCGATCCGTGCGAAGACCTCCTGCGTCAGATCCTCGGCCTCACTGTGGTTGTGGACCCGGCGAAGGAAGAAGGCGAGCAGGCCGGGACGATGGTCCCGGTGCATGTCCATCAGTGCTTCCTGCCTGTCGCTCACGCACGCTCCTGCACTTTTCCGAACGGCGAAGTCCGGCCGAATGACATTAGACGCACGAGCCGCGCAGAGTCACACTCGACCTGGAAGCTTTTTCTTTAAGCGGTGTCGGCCGCTTGCGGACCGCCTGCTTTAACTGCGAAATTCAACACAAGCAGACATCCGCATTCGCCGCTCAACCGCTATGCTAGGGGCCGCAACGGTTCCACAACCGCCGTAATCGAGGCCATCAGCTCGGCGAGCGGTCGCGCCGCACGCTGGCAGTCGCGAGCCCGACGAAGGTCACGTTCGGCCAAGGTATGATTTTTACCTCAGGCCGCACCGAGACGAATAATCTAGCGATGTCGAGCTTCGCGCAGAGGAGGCGCCGATCGTGTCATCGACGGTCGAACACACTTCAACGCCTGTCGCGCCGCAGGGCGCAAAACCGGCGCTGCGCTGCGGACTCATCCGCCGAAAATAGCCCAAAGCGGGCAGGTCAGAGCGAAACCGCGCCGATTCCAGAGACGTCAAGCTGACCGATTACCCGCGGTTTCACGCCGCCGCGCAGGATGGCGAGCCCATCAGGCGCGAGCGCGGCGATCCGGGTTTCGCCAAGGAGCAGATTGTTGCGTATACCGGGCTCGAAGCGCGGCGCGGAAAGCACTCGTGAAGGCCCTTCGCTCCCGAGGCCCTGCTGCCCGCCAAAAGGCCGGTCAGCCAAAGGGCCAGGATCGTCCATCGCGAGCTTCAGCGCAAAGCGGAAAGCGTCGAGTTCCATCGCGAGCATGAGTTCGCGCTGCGACCGGAAGCGCGGTACGACGAAATTGAGCTCGCCCGCGTCGACAATGTCGAACCTGCGCACCTCGGAATCGAAATAGGGCAGCTGCAACAGGCGTGCCGCGGGCCCGCGCGCGCCGATCAGAGTTAGCGCCGCACGATAATGGCCGCGTGCCACGGAGATCGACGGCCCAACGGTGCCCGGCCCCTCCGCAACTGGTTCAGGTCCGCCCCCCGAATAGCGCGCGCGCACGCGCGCAGGCACGGATCGCAGTGCAGCCACGCCTGCTTCCCTTCCGGCCGGAATATGAACCCCGATGGCGTAACCGCCGACGATGGGATCTCCCGCCGAAGTGCGATCGAGCGCCCAAGGGCGCACCTGCTTCTCCCACGCTTCTTCGACCTTCGCCCGCAATGTGCCGAAGGGCGTCTTCGAAGAAGCCATGCCCTTGACTTCGGAGAGAATAACGCTGCCGTCATCCCGTCCAGTACTCCAGACATAATCGGGCCGGCGCCGGCTACGCGGCAGCACTTCCTTGGCGTGGTCGACCCAAGTGAAGCCGGCATTCTGCATTGCGATTGCGGCGACACCGACTGCCATGTCATGTGCGAACTGCACGAGCCCCTGATCGGCGAGATCGCCGATATCGATCATCGCCCGCAGGTCGGGAGCATCGCGGTCAATCAAGACCTTGATCGTCTCGCGCGCGTTGCGCTGGAAGGTTCGAACGACTGACTCGCGCGCGCTGGCGAGCGCTATCATGCGCCCGATCGCAAGATAGAGTTCTTCGAAGCCTAACTCGAGCGGCTCGTCGAGCGCCGGCGGCAGGAAGGGCGCGCCGCGCGTCGGCCAGCTGCGCCGCCGCTGGCACTTGACCTCGATGGTCTTGGGTTCGGACGACCAGACCATGGGAGGCTAGGACGCAGCGCTAGCCGTCCGCGCCGGCTTGGAAGTCCGGCCACGGCAAATCGTCTCGGTAATGCGGCAAGGGTATTCGATTTGCGCGTCTATCCGGTCTGTTTCTTCAGCGGTCGTGCGATAATATTTGGAACGGCTTAAATTCATCCAGGTTACCTCAGGCCTCTTGGACAATCCCATCAGACCGTTGACCCGAAAGATCGGAATTCGCGCCGGCCCCGTCAAGTTCGGCATAGTTTTGCCTGCAGCAGTTCTTGTCCATCGCTGCGATTGAAAGCTCGCACACACTTACCCGGCATCTGCCTTCTAGACTTCCTCGCCTCCGGAGCCCGTTATCCTGCTGGCGTGCGGATCGCCGCCGAAGTAATCGCCAGCCTGCGGTGTTTGTTGTCAGTCGGCATTCCAATGATCGATCAGGATAAGTCTTTTCGATCGGCTACGTCATAGCCCGCGGCTCGAAGCAAGGCGCGCGATTTGAAAACAATGAGCTCGGGATTGCCGATTTGCACATATCGGATGGCGTCCGACCTCGCGATCGTGTCGCGCCCCATGGCCTCCACCGCTTCGTCGCTGATATCGAGCAAGGCCCCCAAGCTATGCAGGGCGCCTTCCCACCACCCCTCTTCCTGATGCGCGGTGGCGATAATCGCCGCCAGATTGATTTGCGCATATTGGTCCGACGTGATCGCCCCCCGCTCGATTTGCGGTTGAAGCAGGTCGAAGAGAAGATGGAGGCGCAGCATTCCGCCCATGACTTCGCTCCAGAGCACCGCGCGCCCGCTTTCCCCAGTGATCATGGGCAGGAATTCGGCGAGGCGCCAGATCAGGCGTGCGATCAACAGCGCGGAATTGCGCGCATCGACCGGAAGCAGGCTGCCTAGCACCGTTACCGCACCGGCGGTCAGGAAGGCATTGGCGGTCGTCGCGTGCGACCGGTCGGCCGCCTGGGTATCGCAGGCGCTCAGGATGACGACCGGAGGCACGCGAATTTCCGTGCGCAGGTCCCAGACCGAGACGTCTTCTGTCCCGACCCGCAGGACCGCGACGCCGCTCAGCCGGTCGTGGCCGCCGTGACCATCGAAAACCATGACGGCTCCCTGAAAGTCATTGAGCGCGGCAACGAGGTCCGCGCGCGATCGGGCCTTCACAATTCGGACATGGACCTGATCGCCATAGGCCGGGGCCCATGCCGCGAGCATGTCGGTCAATATATCGCAGATCGGATCGCCAGGCTCGATCGCCGAGACGACGAGGATTTCGCGAAAGGCGTCGCGATCGAGATGAATCAGTTCCGATCGGGCCAGCACACCTGTCATCAGATTGCCGGGCGTTGTCGTGATACGCGATACATTCTTGCGCAGCATGAGCGGAAGCCCCCCGACGGGAAGCCATTCGAGCGGGACATCGGTTACCAGTTTCACGCCGGTTTGCGATCGTTCGATGACCGGGAGCAGCTGGGGACCGATCTCGGCGACGAGCCGGGACTGGACCTCGGCGAAAAGCTTGACGAGCTTGCGCGCGTGCCCCGCTTTCCCCGATCGGGCATGGGCCGCCATCTGGCGGATTGCTCCCTGCACCCGGTTGACGGCGGCGGGCAACCGGATGGTGGCCGACAGCGTTCCCGCCGCAGCCAATCCCGCTGCCACGACCTGAAAATCCAGCTCACGCCGCCGGATGTCGAGGAGCGCCATCGCGAGCTGGTCTTCCAGTATCGCAAGCCAGGTCTTGCCGCCGCCCTTGAGTTGATATCCTGTCTGGCGCCGCATCATTTGGAGCAGGTTTCGTGCCGGCACCCCGGCTTTCCCGGACGGCAGATTGAGTCCGCCCTCGTAAACAAAGGCATAGAATGAAGGCGCCACGACATAGAGATCGGGCTGCGACGGCGTCGTGCGGAGGGCGGCCGCTCCGTAATTCGGCTCCCGAATGTCGAGGACGTCATGCGCGAGACGGGAGATCTCGCGCAGAAAATCGTCGGGGTCTGCGGCAAGCGGTGCACTCACCTCCTCCACGACGAAACCTGCACCGGCGAGCGCCATGACGTTCGGGAGGGTGACATTATGGGGCTGGACCGGGCGCGAGAAGGGGCGCAGGTCGCGCGGCTTCCAAGCGCCCAGCGCCTCGGCGGCGAGGCGCATCTCGAGGTCCGGCCTGTCCTCCGCGACCTGCGCCAATATCGCCCTGAAATGCGCCTCCAGCATGGCCTGATCGAGCTCCCGCAAGGGTGTTCGTCCGCGTCCCGGGATTTCGCTGACATGGAGCGGCCGATCGAAAAGCCCTGAAACGGGCTGGCCTGTTCGGGATCATCTTCGGGGACCACCAGGAAATAGGCGATTTCGGGACGAAGCAGGTGCGTCACCCTGCCCTCGCTCTCGACGTTTCGCTCCATACTCCCCCCCTTCCCCACGGCATTTTCCCGCTGCCGCGTCCGAATAGCGCCGCACGGGAACAACAGGGGGCCTAAATGCGATAATCTGCGCCCTATCCCAACTGGCAATTGCCCGGCGATCGGCTATGGTTGCCATGACGGGGCCGTACGACGATCAACGAAAAAGTGCCGAAACGCGCCCCACGCGATTATCAGGCATGGGGAATAACTTGGGTCAGCCGCCGATTTATCTTGATTATCACGCTCATGCACCGCTCGACCCCGAGGTGGCGGCGGTGCTTGCGGACGCTTTCCTTGTCTATGATGCGAACCCGCATTCGCATCATCTTGCCGGCGACACGAGCCGCAAGGCGCTGGATGAAGCCCGGCTCGAGGTGGCTCGTTTTCTCGGCTGCAGCGCGGCGGAACTGATATTCACCTCGGGCGCAACCGAGGCCAATAATATGGCCTTCCATGGCATCGCGCCCCTGTTGCGACGGCGCGAACGGACCCGGATCTTGGTCGGGGCCGGCGAGCATCCGTCCGTGCATGCCGCCGCCGGCCGTCTCGCCGACTTCCAGGTCGAACCGGTCGCGCTCGACGAGAGCGGCCTCGTCAATCTCGATGCGCTGCACGGCCAGCTCGGGGTGGATGTCGGCCTTGTCTCGATCGGCTGGGCCAATCATGAAGTCGGCACCGTGCAGCCGATGACCGAGATCGCCGCGCTTGCCCGTGCGGCGGGAGCGTTGCTGCATTCGGATCTCGCGCAGGCTTGCGGGCATGTCCCGGTCGAGACCGCCCTGCTCGATCTTGCAAGCGTGGCGGCGCACAAATTCTGCGGCCCTGTCGGCATCGGAGCACTGATGGTGCGCCGATCGTTGCGCCCGGCGCTCGACCCGCTTCTTGTCGGCGGCGGGCAGGAAGGCGGCGCGCGTTCGGGCACCACTGCAGTGCCGATGTGCATCGGCTTTGCGGCCGCCTGCGCGAGGGCTGCGAAGCTTCAAAAGGAGGAAAGCGCCCGGCTCGCGATGTTGCGCGACCTCCTTCTCGATCGCCTGTCGCAGGCCCCCGGCCTGAAGGTCAACGGCACTCTCGCGTCCCGCCTTCCCGGCAACCTCAATATAAGCTTCGACGACGTCGACGGCGAAGCGCTGGTGATGCGCGTGCGTGACCAGCTCGCGATTTCCACCGGGTCTGCCTGTTCCGCCGACAGCCTTGAGCCGTCGCCCGTTCTTCTGGCCTTGGGACTTAACCGGACCCGTGCAGAAAGTGCGATTCGAATCGGACTTGGCCGGTTTACAACAGAAGAAGAGGTTGAAAAGGCAGCCCGGTTCGTGCTGGACGCCGTGACCACCCTCCGCAGGATGTCGAGACGCGTCGCATGAGTAGCAATCCCGCAGAAATCGAGAATGACGATATCGGTTCCCGAATAGACGCCATCCTCGCAGACCTTCGCGATGAATATCAACAACCTCATGCAACGCCTTGGATTATTGGCTTTTCCGGGGGTAAAGACAGCACATTGCTGGCGCAGCTGGTTTTTGAAATGCTGCTCGGCCTGCCACCGCGGGCGCGTACGCGCACCGTCCATGTGGTTGCGAATGACACGCTCGTCGAATCTCCCGTGCTTGCACGCCATCTCGACGAGATGCTGAAGCGCCTCGAGGATTCGGTCGGGCAGTTGCGTTTGCCCGTCGTCGTGTCGAGGACGACCCCTGATGTCGACCAGACCTTCTGGGTGAACCTGATCGGCCGCGGATATCCCTCGCCCAGCCGGCTGTTCCGCTGGTGTACCGATCGAATGAAGATCGTCCCGACCACAAAATATATCCGCGAACAGGTCGATGCCGCCGGCGAGGCGGTCCTGCTTCTCGGCGTCCGGGCCGCGGAGTCGGGCATGCGCGCTGTCAGCGTCCACCGGTACCGCAACAAGGGATCGCGGCTCAATCCGCACAACAGCCTCAAGAACTGCATGGTGTACAAGCCGATCGTCGACCTTACGACCGACGAGGTCTGGCAAGTATTGCTGCAATCGCGCCCGCCTTGGGGCGGCACGCACCGGCAGTTGGTCACCATATATCGCAACGCAGCCGGCGGCGAATGCCCGCTCGTCACCGATCGCGACGAAGCGCCGTCGTGCGGAACCCAGTCATCGCGCTTCGGCTGCTGGACCTGCACGGTGGTCGAAAAGGATCGAAGCGCCGAAGCGTTCGTCGATGCAGGCTATGGCGATCTCGAGCCGCTGCTTGCGATGCGCGACTGGCTCAAGGAAATTCGCGAGGACAATAGCCGGCGGTCTGCCCGCCGCCGCAACGGTACCTTGAACTTCGTCGGCGAGGGCCGGCTCATTCCCGGCCCCTTCACGCTGCAGGCCCGGAAGGAAATTCTCGACCGCCTGCTGAAGACGCAAGAAGAGGTCGGATTCGAGCTCATAAGCGCCGCGGAGATCGAGTTGATCCGTCGATTGTGGCAGGATGACGCAGTGGCGGGGAAAACCGAATGACGGCGCAGGACCATATGCCGGGCGACGCCATGACCTTTTTGATCGACTTGCTCACGCGCCGGGACGCGCGCAGCGGCGATGGGAACAGGCGCGCTCTTTTCACCGACTTCGACCAACTGATCGACGCGAACATCGACGTTCCGCTGACCTTGATCCTTGGCCCCGAAGCCCTCTCGATGGCCAAGCAGCGCACGCCCGTGGCGCTCCGGAAAATCGCTCTGCGCAACTGGAAGCTGTTCGAACGCGCCGAGGTCTTGCTGCCTGACGTTGCCGACGACAAGCCGATGGTTCTCCTGGGGGGTGCGAACGGATATGGAAAGAGCAGCCTCCTCGAGGCTGTCCTGTTCGGGCTGTTCGGCCGCCGTGCCGCGACCGAGCTCGATCATCTTTTCCGGCTCGGCGGCAACAAGAGCGCGCGCAAGCCGAGCTACAAGGCGGTGATCGAAAGCGCTTTCACCCGGAGCGAGCGAGCACGCCGCGAAGGCTTCGCCTCTGTTGAACTGGGCTTCGACTGCGACGGCGGCGGCCTTGTCCTGCAGCGCAAATGGTATTTCGACGACCAGGGCGCTTTCATCGAACGCGACGAGGAATTGATCGTCTGGGTCGGCGAAGACGGGGACCTTCTCGATATTCCCGAAGGAGTCGATGCCGAGAGCTGGTGCCAGTCGGAAATCGAACGGCGCGTCGTGTCGGCCGGGCTCGCGCCTTTCTTCCTGTTCGACGGTGAGCAGGTCGACCGGCTCGCCGACGCCAATCTCGGCGATCAGCTGCGCTTCGGGATCGAGAAGATACTCGGGCTCGACGCCCTGACCGCTCTCGCAGCCGACCTCAGGGATTATGCTCGCGACCGCTCGCGCGACTTCAAGGGCGCGTCCGAACGCGACGAGACCCTGCGGGCGCAAGCACATGAATTGCAACTCGCGGTCGAAGGGGCAGCAGAGCATCTGGCGGCGATCGACGCGGAGCTCATTCCTCTGAAGGCCGAACGCGACAGACTCGTCGGCTTCCTGTCGATCCCGGCGGGCGACAGCCACGCCGAGCTTCAAGAGCTTCTCGAGACGGCGCGAAAAGAAAGCATGGAATGCGACCGGATCCACGCGGCGATCGTCGATGCGACGGCATTCGACATTCCGCTGGCCATGATAGGTACGGGCTTGATGGGGCGACTGGTACAATCGCTTTCGGACGACGGGGCATTTCACAGCAGTGGAGCCATCGGGTCCGACGATGATCTCGCTCTCCTCATTGAACGGATCAGCGGGCTGAGCGTCGAGAAGGAAGAGGCGTTTTCCGAGGTGCTACGCAAGGCCTGGGCGGGCGGAGTCGGTTCGGCGGGCTCCGCCGTAAGACACCCCTTTCTCGATCGCGCACAGCACCGCGAGGTCGAAGCCGCATCGCGATCGATCTCCAGCGGGAGGCAGCGCGTCCGGGATTTGCTGGCCGAATTGGCGGTTCGCAGGGAGCATGTCGCCAATCTGTCCAACAATATCGAGCAGCGCCGCAAGCAGGACGAACGGCGCACAGAAGCGCGCGAAGCGCTTGGCCAGCTTTCGATCCGGCTCGAAGCCATGCTCGACAAGCACAAGCAGGCCGAGACCGTCCTGTCGGCACGACAAGCGGATCTCGAGCCTATCGCGGCCAGACTGGAAGACGCCCTGCTCTCGTCGCGCGAAGCAGCCCCTCGCCTGCACCGTGCCGATCACGCGCGCGAGCTTGCGGCATTTGCCGACCGCGTCGTCGCAAAGATTGCTCCGCTCTATTTCGACAGCTTCGCAGCGGCCGTCACCGAGGCCTATCAGTCGCTTTCCCACAAGTCCGATGTCGCCGGCATCGAGATTGCGGCCGACGGGGCGGTGATCATTCGTGACGGCAGCGGCCGCGACATTTCGGATCTCCGGCGATCGGCGGGCGAAAGCCAGATATTCGCGATGGCGCTGATAGCCGCGGTGGGCAAGCTTGCTGGGCCGGCATTGCCGCTGATCGTCGATACCCCGTTCGGGCGCCTCGACACGCAGCACCGGGCCAGCGCCCTCGCCGCTTTTGCCGCACGGCCCGGTCAGACGATCCTGCTCGTGCAGCCCGAGGAGTTCGGGGCACAGCAATATACGCAGATCGGCGACCGGATCGCGGGAGCGTTCGAAATCGCCTATCGTCAAGGCGACGACGGCAGCATCGGGACCAGCGTCCTTCGTCCGGAAGTTCTCGCGGCATGACGGTCGCAAAAGACATTCCGGTTGCCCTGACCGATATCGGCCGTGCCGATTTTCGGCCTTCGCTGGCGGCCGATGCGCATTGCGAGTCGCTCCAGCGCGCTCTCGATTTGCCGTTCCGATATCAGATCGCCCGCATGGCAATCGCGCGATCGCTTTCGATCCCATCCAATCCGCCCGCGCCCGCCGATGCCGGAGGACGTTCGATCCGCGGCGAGACCCTGTTCGGGACGCATGTCGCCGAACTGGGTCTCTGGTTGGCCTTGCTTGCCGAACATGCGAACCGCGCCGATCTCTCGCGCCGGGACGTACAGGAACTCGCGGCCGCCCATTGGTGCCGCGGTGCCGTCCTCCTCGAGGAGCAATGGCGCTCGTCGGGTCAAGCGTTTGAATCTTTTGTTACACGTCTGGTCGCGAACCGCCGTTGAGCCGAGAACGGTAACGGGCTATTCAATGGAGGCGGCGACGCCGACAGCGGCGGGCCAAGGGGCGATGATGAGCATTCTTTCAAGCTATGACGACGTTATTCGTGCGGTTGCCGAACGCAACGAGGTCCCTTTCGATCTCGTCAAGCAGTTGCTCGCGCTCGAAAGCGAATTCGGAAATCTCCACGGCATCAGCGCGCGCCCGGCCTTGCGCAGGGCGATCGGGGAAATCATCGACGCGGCGTTGGCGGAATCCGAGCTGCAATGAAGTTTCTCGAAATTCGTCTCGAGAATATCTTTGCTTATGAGAAGGAAGCAAAGTTCGATCTCTCGCTTACAACGCCGGAGAAGAATATTGTCCTGATCTGGGGCCGCAACGGCATGGGGAAGACGAGTTTTCTTCGTTCCATGAAGCTGTTGTTCGCCGGATCCGGCTATCCACCCGTGCGCGCGGTCGGATATCCGCCACGCAATCTGAACGAACGTCAATTCGTCACGGGCGATGGCGGTGCCTGGTCGGGCCTCGTCAATCGCAATGCGGCCGCGCGCGCGATGAAGGACGGGAATGACGTCACGGCCTCGGTGTCGGCGCGTTGGGAAACCTCGAGCGGCGACATCATCACTGCGGAACGGCAGTGGATCATCAACGGCGCGAACTATGAGGAACGGGTCACGATCTTCGATGGCCATGACAGGCTGGCCGGCGATCCGGCCCGCGATCGCATTTCGGATTTCCTTGCACCCGAGTTCGTCGACTTCTTCTTTTTCGACGGCGACGACATCATGTCGCTCTCCGAGAGCGACGAGAAGAAGCCGCTCGATTTCGACAGACTTCTCCGGGTCACGTTTCTGAAGGCACTCGCGGACGATCTTGCAAAAGTGGCGCAGGACCGGCAGCGCAACAGCCTCGAGAAGGATCTGAAGGCACGCATCGGCGATGCCGAGGCGATCATCAAGCGAGCCGAAGGCGTCAAGGCGAGCGCCACGACCGGCCTTGAGGACCTGATCGAGAAGCTGACCGACGACACGGCGGATCTTCGCCGCCTGCAGCGCCGCCGCGAGAGCCTCAGCAGTGGCGCCTCTGAAGTCCAGCGTGCCGCGCTAGACAAGCGGCGCGAGGAACTGACCGGTGAACTCGCCGAACTGGTCGACCAGATCGCGATCGAAATTCCCAAGACGGCCCCAGTCGTCGCCAACCTTTCGCTCGTTCAAACCGCGCTGGTCGCGGTCGAGGCGCGGCTGGAGAGGACAGGGCAGGCCGAGCAGGTTTTTGCCCGCAAAGTGACGCAGAAACTCCCGGCGTGGCTGAAATCGTCGCCGATCAAGCTTCGCGAGCCTGACGCCAAGAAGCTGTCGAAGCATCTCGATGCCAGTATCATGGGCGAACTCAACGCCGATATGGACACCGGGCTGTTCGGATCACTTGATCCGCTACGGGCCGAAAAGCTGCGCGACGCCCTCATCCGCTGGCAAGCGGCCGGCGAGGTGTCGTACCAGGCCCAGGTCGCCCTTCTCACCGCGGCACGGCGAGCGAGACGCGATCTTGCGGACGTCGACGAAGCGCTACTGCAGATCGAAGTCGGCTCCCAGGCCAATCTCGAGCAGTTCCGCGAGGTCACGGCGAAAATCGCCGAACTCGACGAAAAGGTGGCCGACCACAATATTCTTCGCGGTCGCCTGACGGCGCAGATCGAGGAGAGCGATGCGCAGATCAAGGACGCGCAGCAGCGCATCGACGCGTTGATCGCCTCGCAGGTCCAAGTCGAGCGCGACCGTGCTACGGCCCGCTACATGAACCGGATCGTACGCACGCTGAATGATGTCCGCGAGGAACTGCGCGTCGCCATCCGCGAACGGCTCGAAGAGCAGCTGACGAAGCGTTTTCGCGAACTGGTTCAATATCATCACCTCGTCGAACGGGTTACGATTGACGATCTCTACACGATGACCTTTCTCGACGGGGCAGGCCGGCAGATCGGCCGGCGTAGCCTGTCGAGCGGGCTGAAGCAGCTTGCCGCCACTGCCCTGCTCTGGGCGATGAAGGACCTCGCCGAGGCGGAGATGGCGGTCGTCATCGACACGCCGCTCAGCCGGATCGACCGTCAGAACCAGGAGCATCTTCTGCGCAACTATTATCCGAACCTGGCCGAGCAGGTCATCATCCTTCCGACTAATTCGGAAATCGACAAACATAAGTTCAAGTTCCTGGAAGATCATGTCGCGGTAGAATATCGCATCGACAATGAAACGGGCGACAGGGCGGAGGTCCAGCGCGCCTCGTTGCGGGAGGATTGAGGTGGTCGACAGAGTCTATCTCTCCCCGTCGGAACGCGAGCTGGTTGCCGATATTCTCCGTCAGGGCTTGCATCAGCGGCGCGACCAATGGCGCGCAGCACGCATCGGCTTGGCACGCTCGCTTCAAATCGCGGAAGCGCCACGCGCCGAGGATTACAAGGTACTCAGCCAGCAGCCCGAAGGCGTAGAACTTCACTCGAAACAGCTGACCGGCGAAGGAAATGACGAAGCCGACGACTTCACCGACGTCTATCGCGCGCTGCTGTCGGTTTACGCGGGGCGCGACCTGTTCCAAGACGAGGAGGAGTTCCACCGGCTCCTGCAGGCGCATGTGCGGCGCGGCGTGCACGAGATCACGAGCCAATGGCGCCCTTCGGACGATTTTGCCGATTATCTCCTGCGCGAGATGCTGTTCGAATTCGGCCAAACGCCTGCGTCGGCCGACGACGCAGCCGAGCTCGGCGATCGAGTCGTGCGGATCCTCGGCCAGGTCGGCGTGGGAGCAAAGCTCATCGAATCGCGCGACGGCCCGCGCATCACGCGGTTCACGCTCGAGCTCGAAACGCTCGACGACCTCGACCGGCTGCGGCGAAGCCTCAGCAAGATCGGTTTCGCGCTGGGCTGGGGAGAGAATGCCGTCACCTCGTCGCTCGCGCGCGGTGAACGGCGCGTCTTCCTGTCGGTGCCGCGCCCCGCATCGAGCTGGCGCATGGTCGACTGGCAGGATGTGCGCGACATTCTTAAATCGGCGGACGCCGAGGATTTCCGGCTCCCGCTTTGCTTCGGCACCGACGTACTCGGCGATCCGCTGCTATTCGATCTTGCCGAAGCGCCGCATCTCTTCATCGGGGGAACGACGGGAAGCGGCAAGAGCATGTGCCTCCATGCTCTTCTCCTATCGCTTCTCGAAGGACCGACGCCGCCGGAACTGGTGTTGATCGACCCGAAGGCGGTCGAGTTCACACCCTACACCGGCAACCGGCACCTTAGATACAAGGAGCCCATCACCACGCCTGAGTCGGCGCTCACTGTGCTGGAGGATCTCGTGGAAGAGATGAACATGCGCCAGGAACGGCTCCGCGCTCTCGATGCCCGCAATATTGACGAAGCCAATGAGCGCAACGCTGAGATGCGCCGTGTCGTGGTCGTGATCGACGAGCTTGGCGACCTGTTCATGACGCGGCGCGAGGTCGAAGTCCCACTGATCCGGCTCGCTCAAAAAGCCCGGTCGACGGGCATTCACTTAGTCCTTGCGACGCAGCGACCGGAAGCGGCAACCTTCCCTGGGCTACTCCGCTCCAATATTCCGAGCCGCGTCGCACTGACTGTGCAGAAGGCGGCAGAATCGCGCATCATCCTCGATGAGGGCGGCGCGGAATCGCTCCTCATGAAGGGCGACATGCTTATCCGGTTCGCCGGCCGGTCGACCGAGCGCGCGCATGGTTGCCGCGTCACCTCACGCGATATTCAACAAGGAGTGGCCGGCTGATGGCCGACATCAATATCGAAGCGGCGGAGCCGCTGTATGACATTGAGATCGAAGCGTGGCAGCCGCTGCGGCTGATCCTCGACCAGATCGGACCGTTCCGGCAAGGCCCCGAGACCTTCAATTTTCGGGGACCCGACGAGAATGGCGATCCGAAGCCTGCCAACATCTATATGCTGCTTGCGAAAAATGGTCGCGGCAAGACGACGGCGCTCGAGGCGATATACGGCCTCTTTGGCCTGATGGCTGATCCGCCGACCGGACGCTTCGCCACACCGCGTGCCACCGGCGAGCGCGCGCAAATCGACATCAGAGTCGGATGGCGTGACCGCGGCGGGAAGAAAAGCTGCGTGCTCTCGATCTGGACCGGGAGCCGCGAGCCGCTGGAGGCATGGTCGGACGAAGAGGTCATCGCGGCCGGCAATGCACAAAGCTGGGAACGGCTGGTTGTCAGTGCTGTGACCGGCGAGGCACAACCGATCGAGCCGACTTCCGACTTCGGCCTCGAACTCTTTCGCGCGATACGGGCGCAGCGCCGCATCGATCCGTCGCAGCTCTACGGAGCCTCGCAGACGATGCCGACAGTCCTCTATTTTACGGCCGATCGCCGGATCGTTGCCCCGCTGGACGAGCGCGCGGTGATGAAACCTGCCGGCTGGGGTTATCAGCCCGCACAGATTTTCGCATCGGACGGGCCCGAATGGGCGCAATCGATCGACAATCTTCTCGTCTGGCTAGAATGGGTCGGTGACGACCGCGTCGACGATCTGATCAACTTTCTGAACCAGCAGTTGTTTGTCGACACGCCCGGGAAGGTGCTACGCCGTCCGCGGCGTCAGGACCTCGCAAGCTATATCTCGACGCGGACCGGCGAACATTCGCTGCTCGGCCTCAGCCACGGCGAGCGCTCGCTGTTGCAGCTCTACGCGCGGACGCTCTGTCACATGACCGCGAGCACGATATTGCTGATCGACGAGGTCGAAAACCATCTTCACCCGCGCTGGGCGCAGCGCCTCTATTCGTCGTTGAAAGACCTGTTCGCCCAGGCCCCGGGACTGATGACGATTTTCACGACCCACAGCATGGCCTTGATGGAAACCTACAAGGACGATGTTGCCGAACCAGGGATCGTTCGCGGAGGGTTCCTGATTGAGGAGGACATGAACTGATGCCCGACATCACTTCAATGGGTGACTCCTCGGAGCTGATCAATCGCTTCAACAACAAATATACGCTGTATGTCGAGGGGCCCGGCGACCGGGCAGCCTATCGCATGATTGTCGGCAACGACTTCCTGATCGACCATGATTTCCAGGTTCCGCCCACGGGCACGGGCGCCAACGCCGTGCTCAAGCGGGTGGAAGAAGAACGAAAACGCAACAAGAGGGTGTTCGGCTTTCTCGACGGCGAAGCCGCCGCGACATGCGGAGCCGCAATCAAGCTCGTCGAGTGCGACGATCTTCTTTTCAGCATCGACAAGCCCGATCTTGACGGCATCATCTTCGTCGCCGCGCACGAGATGGAAAATCTCATTCTGAGCTATTGCGAGGTGGCACCCACGATCGCCCTGCACAAACCCGCCGCCCAGCTCGCCGACGACGATGCCGCAAGCATCCAGAAAAGGCTGGAAACCCTCACGAGCCGTTTTCTCGCCGCCGCGATGTTCAAATATGCTTCGCTCCATTTTCAGAGCCGCGGCGAATGCGTGCATGTCGCGAATACAAGGATTTTCAGCAAGGACCTCGGTTTGCGGGAAACCTTGACCGGAATGAAGGAGGTCGTGACCGTCCAGTTGAAACTCGACTGGGCGACATTCCTCCAGGAGTTGTTCGCGATCACGCGCGCAATGCGCCAGCGCGTCGCGGCGACCCCTCCGCCGGGGCTCACGAAAGACCTGCGGCATCGCCGCCTCGCCGACGGCAAACAGCTGCTCACCAAGGTGCGCGGACATGCGAGCAGTGCCGTCGAAGGCCATCTGCTGAGGGTGCTCGCGCGGACGGAGTTCGCCAAGGAGCTTCGCGACGCGATAAAGGGAGAGATCGCCCTCGCGGCCTGAGACCCTGTTTGCCGGATAGCGGAGAAGTGGGTTGGAGTTCGATCGCCACCTGACAGCCCTCCATAGGCACGACCTTTCGAGGCCTATACGCCTCTTGATAGCCGACGGCCTCCTGTCGGCGGGCGAGAGCCTGTTTGACTATGGCTGCGGGCGCGGCGGCGACGTCCGGCTTCTAGCGCGCATGGGTTTCCAATGCGCGGGATGGGACCCGGCCCATTCGCCCGATATCGTCCCGCGCCCGGCGGATGTCGTCAATCTCGGCTACGTGGTGAATGTCGTGGAATCTCCCCCGGAGCGGGCCGAGGTGCTGCAGCGCGCGTGGGCGCTCGCCCGCAAGCGGCTCGTGGTCTCGGCACGGCTACGCGGAGAACTATCGGACACGAAGCCGGTCGGCGACTTCGCCGACGGGGTGGTGACACAGCGCGGAACCTTCCAGAAATTCTATGAGCAGGGTGAACTCAAAACATGGGTCGAGGCGACCCTCGGCGTCTCCCCGGTCGCGGCCGCCCCGGGAATTTTCTATGTCTTCCGGGAAACTGCGGACCGCAGCAATTTTCTCGCAGCCCGGTACCGGCGCGCATCGCAACGTCCGCGCCTATCGAGGCTGGACGAGATGGTGACCGCAAACCAGGATCTGTTCGACAGCCTCTCCCTCTTCGTCGCCGATCGCGGCAGACCGCCCGGCCCCGAGGAATGGCCGGATCATGAGCGGTTTCTCCAAGCAATCGGGACCATGGACCGCGGCATGCGCGCGCTTCGCAACGCGGTTCCCGCCGACAGCCTCGAGGCGGCGCAGCGGGCCCGGGCGGAGGACCTTCTGCTATTCGTAGCGCTATCGCGTTTCGACGGCAGGCCCGACTTTCATCAGCTGCACCTGTCCTTGCAGCGCGACGTAAAAGCCTTCTTCGGTACCTATAAACGCGCATGCGCCGAGGCCGACCGGGCGCTCTTGACCATGGGCGATGCTGCTGCGCGCGACGCGGAACTTGCGGCAAGCAGAATCGGCAAGCTCCTGCCGAACGCTCTGTATCTTCACATCAGCGCCCTCCCGGCAGTATCGCTCACGCTCCGGCTCTACGAAGGCTGCGCACGCCACTATCTCGGGGCTATTGAGGACAGCAATATCGTGAAGCTCGCGCGCGGCGAGCCGCGGGTATCGTTCCTGACCTATCCGGCATTCGACAAAGACCCTCACCCTGCCCTCGCCGCCTCGACCTCGGTCCGGCTGCAGACATTCCAGATCCGCGATCGCCGATACGACAGCTGGAGCAATCCGCCGATCCTCCATCGTAAAGAGACTTTTCTCGAGCCCGGCCACCCCTCTTACGCAAAGTTTGCCCGGCTCACGCGGCAGGAGGAAAGTCACGGTCTTTATGCAAATCCGTCAAGCATCGGCACGCGCGAGGGCTGGGAGACCGTGCTCTCAGAAAAGGGGCTAACCCTCGCGGGGCATCGCGTCGTTACGAAAAAGGCGTAAATACATCAGCAACCACCTTCGACAGTTTAACGATCCAAATGACCGCTTATGGGCGCAGGTCCGTCGAGGTTACAACTACCGACATGAGGCGCTAACCCGACGACAAAAAAGGCGGCCTGAAAGGCCGCCAGGTTTGTGATGAAGGAGCCCCTTCATCGGGTCGCGTTGCGGGCCATAGCGTGCCGCCAGCGAGTCGCCACAGGGAATAAACGAATCTATCGACGAATGTATTGGAGTGATGCTGCAGTGCAACACGTGGTATCCTTTGCAACTACACGGTGAGTGCGCAGTTCAGGACTGCCCACGACCAAAAATAGCCCTCAATCATCGGCATCTGTAAAAGTCGAAAGTTCGGCGCGACGAGAGCCTCCTTTCGGGCTGATGGTGCGATATCAAATTGCGCTACGGAAACTGCTTAATGAAGAGACGCCACCGCCGTGCGGCAGTGAGCAAGGGCGCGCATCATATGATACTCAACGCCCTGCTCCCCGATGCCGACCTCGTTTGAAATTTCCCTATAGGTTTGGCTTCGCAGCCGATGCATCAGGAAGATGCGACGAGTTCTTCGCGGCATTGCAAGTATGGTCCGCCGCAAAGTTCGCCGCAGATCAGCGGCCTCAATTGACCATTCCTGTTGGGCGCAAACCGGCGCGTCGCGTTCTTCGTCAAGCGCGGGTAGCATGGCTACGTTGCATGCTTCCCGACGTGATCGTTCCATCAGGAGGTTGCGGGCGGCGGTAAACATGTAGGCGCGAGGGTTTTGCAGGCGTGCAAACGCATCGGCGCATAGCATCCTTGCGAAAACTTCGTGCACAAGGTCGGCCGCCGCGTCACGACCCGCCCGGCGCCTGAAGAAATGGAACAATGGTCCGTTCTGGGACCGATAGAAAGCCTCAAAAGAGGCGGAGTCCGGGGCCATCATGATGAGGGCTCCCCGACTCCACGCGACGTTAGCGGCGCATCCCGTGAAGCGCGGTAGAGCGTGATGCCTGCCTCGATCCGATCGAGAATGAAGGTATCTCGTTCGGCCGCGGCGATCCGGATGTCGGACTTCGAATATATCTCGATATCGAGGGCGCAGCGGTCGCCGAGTTCCCGGTGGACAATATCGCAGGCGCGTCGCCAACATTGCTCGTCGGCAAATAGGGGATGATTGACGACGACCCAGAACTCGTAGTCGGAGAAGTCGATCGTGTGCTTGTCTTCGTACCAGGATCGGCGCGCATAGGGACCGATCAGAATGATCCGTTTGATGCGGCCGGGTTTGGGGGACTGAACCTGTTCGGGATCGAAGAAGGCGCGCAGAATGCGCGTGATCCGTTCGATCTCGTGCTGCTTGCGGCGGATCAGGTGGCCGACGCGCGCCATCACAACTTCGCGCGCGTAAACGTCGTTCGTACTTGGGGTATACAATTGCAGCTCGCACCGCGGCGGTCCGCGCAGTCATGCGCGGATGTGCAAGCGGTGTCCGCTGCGAGCCGACGAGGCGGCTTTCAGCAACCGTCCGACGCGCAGCCGGACCTACATGATGCCTGGCAGGACAATCCTCAGGATGGCCGCCAGTCACTCCATCCCGTACATTGGATTATGCCAGCAATGCGGATTCCCGGCAAGCCATCCAACTGCCGCACCTATTTCACGGCAGCGGCTTCCTCAAGTTCGGCAATCTTGTCCGCGCAAACTTGATGGACTACGCGACCGAGTTCCTCGATGCGCGCACCGAGCCACGTCAGCTCATCCTCGCTGACCTGGTAATGTTTCGAGTAGCGTGCCTTGGTGTAGGCTTCCTTCAATTTCTGGAACATCGCGCGTTCGCGACGATTGCTTTCGGGCCAGACGCCGTAAAGCCTGCGGTCCAGTCCTTCGGCGAGTGAGCGCAGGAACGCGATATTGTGATTGTAAGGCGTATAGTAGGTGAGCGTTAGCAGTAGGCATGAATATAGCCGTTCTACCGTCTGATGCATGTCGAACGCGGCATCCTTCAAGAAACCACGTTCAACATCAAACTTGGCAATCTCGAACCGTTTCATCGCCGAAGGGAAACCGTCCTCGAAATATTCCTTCGCCGCTTCCAGCGCCTGCCTCGGCGTCTTTGGCTTTGGCGTCGCCAGCTCGCGGTCGTCGGCTTCATAAAGGGCGACCCCATCCTTCCCGACCTCCATGAAGAACACGCGCCCGTGCGAAAGGCCTTCGTTCACTTCATGCATGCTGTGAACGATGAAGTTCACCGGGGTCCGAAACGTCTTCTCGATCGTGTACGCCCGGATCAATCGTTCCTCGGCCTTCGCCCAATAAGCGGCGCGGTCGGTCAGCTCCTTCTGGCTGACGATGATGAGAATGTCATAGTCGGATTTATACTGGTTCGCCGACAGCGGCGCATCGACCCAGTCGCCGCGTGCGTGACTGCCGAACAATATGATCTTGAGGATACGCGCACCCCTGCGCGGTCCCGTCGCATTCTCGGTCGCCTGCCCGAACTCATCGAAAATGATCTCGACCACGCGTTCGAGTTCACGCTGCTTAGTCGCAGGAAGATGATCGAGATCGGTGCGCATGGTGATGAATCTTCGGCAATATCGCGCTGTTTGGCAAGGGGTAACGACTGCGCCAATGCGATTGAGAAATGCTGGTCAGCGGTCGAGTGGGAGGCCGTCGTCCGTCACGATATGGAGGGGCCGCTACGCTGCTGCCCCAACGTCCAATTAATTCCGCCGTCACGCATGATGCCCGCAACCGGCTTTCCTACCTGCCGATCGAGCACCGGCCGCCACGGCACCAAGGT
The DNA here is from genome assembly GCF_035250425.1 of Sphingopyxis sp. Classification (GTDB taxonomy): domain Bacteria; phylum Pseudomonadota; class Alphaproteobacteria; order Sphingomonadales; family Sphingomonadaceae; genus Sphingopyxis. Next base: position 9,798 of record NZ_DATFFD010000170.1, on the reverse strand, counting down.
GAAATCCCGCGACCGTTCGACCAGCGCGTGCCGCCCGCTCGCCATCTCCACGGAGCGCACCAGACGCCCCTCGATCCGGTCGCCAGACTTTGCGTCCCTGAAAGGCTTGCCGAGCTCGTCCGAAATCTGCCCGGCGACGCGCAGCAACTCGCGCCGCTGGAGCGCCGCGAGCATACCGCGGCGATAGGTAATTTGCTCGCCCCGCTCGTCCGCCAACTCCTGGGAGATAAGCCACTGGCGGCGGAGCGCCTGCGCGGCTCTGACCTCGCGCCCGAAACCGGCATCGCGGAGCGATATCGGAGTGGCGGCCACGAGCTCGCGATCGATCCACGTTGCGGCGTCGATCGCGGGCAATTTTCCGATCGGCTCGGCCGAGAGGATTTCGATGTTTACCGGCCGGCTTCGCAGCTGCCGCCTTTCGAACGCCTCGACCTTGGCGAGATGATCGGGCGATATCATCCATGTCCCGTCGGGTTCACGCTCGACGCTATGCATGATCTTGCGCATTGCCTCAAGCCGGCGAACATGGGTTTCGGCGAATGCCTGCTGCGCCGCTGGATCGTGGCGCAGATGGGCGTCGACCGAGTAGCGCCCGTCATTCGCCGCGGCGACCTCGACGACGGTCCTGTCGACGGCGCGCACGCCCCCGCCGCGCGGCGCAATTCTGACGATCGCGCCTTCGGGGGTGGGGTCGGTGGTTTCGCCGACACCGATGTCGGCATAATGGACGCGGCCATCGACCCCATCGATGAGCAGATAATGGCGGTCGCCATGTTCGTCGGCGAGACCGCGCATGATGACGCGCCCCACGAGCCGGGTCCCCTCCCCGGCCGCGGGATCGAAGATCAGGCGATCGTTGCTCGCGCGTTCGACATTTCTGGCGCCGAGTTCGCGTTGCATCGTGCGGATGATATCGCCGCGCTCCCCCATGCGTCGCAGCGTATCGGCGACGCCCGGTTCGAGACGCCAGTTGTCGCCGCCGAGATGCGTGGCGAGACCCAGCCGTGCGAGCTTCTGCAAACGCCCCGTCCGCAGGGATTGCTGAAACGGATCGGGATTCCGAGCCGTGACGAGGCCGAAATCGCTCATGTCGCGAAGGAGTCGACGATCGATCGGGGTCAGCCTTTCAGCCTCCGTATCGGCGCGCTGGCGCTGTTCGATTTCGAGGTCGGTCCGCGGCCCCAAGTCGAGCGTAGCGATAGCTATCGCGCGCTCGCGGGCGCCGTGCGAAATATACTCGCGCGCGATGACGAGATCGGCGCCGCGATCGTTCTTGCCGCGCAGCATGACATGGCTGTGCGGATGGCCGGTGTTGAAATGATCGACGGCGACCCAGTCGAGCTTCGTGCCGAGATCTTTTTCCATCTCGGTCATGAGCCGGCGGACGTAGGATTTGAGGTCGCCAAATTGATCGCCGTCCTCGGGCGCGACGATCATCCTAAACTGATGCCGATCCTGACCGCAGCGGGTGAGGAACGACTTGCCATCGGCAATATCGAGATCGGCGGAATAGAGTTCGCCCGGCAGGCCTTCGCGCGTCACGCCGTCGCGCTGGATATAGGAGAGGTGCGCCCTGGCGCCGCCGAGCCCCTTGCCAGCGAGCGCGACGGGGCGAAATTTCACGATGACCCGGCGCGACCGGAGCGCGGCATGCCTGCCCTGCCCGCGCAGGACGCGCGCAAGGCTCGCGCCGCGGCCGATCCGGCTGCCGTCGAACTGGCCGCGCCTGCCGGTGCTTTTGCCCGCGCGCCGCGCCGCCTTGATCACGAGGCCGATGTAGCGGGCTTCCTTGCCGCGGCTGCGCATGCGCCCGAGCCGCGGGGTGAATTCATCGTCGTCCATATCGCGTCCTTCCGGATGGAACGACGCTCCCCACGAATAGATTGGCAATTCCGCCGGATTTGACAAGGAGTCTCGCGTTTGCGGCGCGAGAGGCACGGAAATCCGCGCGATCGGCGCAGCGAGTCTCGCGGCGGAAGAGCGTGTCTCGCGAAATCGGCAAAAAAAGGATGTGCAGACAATAAGTTACAATATCGCGAGATATTGCTTCTATCTTGCCCTCTTATTTGGCTCCCTGATTTTCGAAGTTTTCGCCATCTCCATCTCTCCCTTATAGCAAGTAATCGGCCCCTATTCGACGACAGGCTTTCAAGATCTGCGATGTGACGAGGGTCTGATACGCCGTGCACTCTTCCGGGCTCATCGACGGGATGTTGGAACCGCACGTTCGCGGTGTTGGCGCCGTCGCGGCACATGTCGCAATCGGATTTACGGGGCAGCATCACAGGCACTCCGGCGTGGTCCGCGCGGTGCGGCCACAGGCAAGATATCGTGCTTCCCGTTTTCCAGGTCTGTATCATTCCTCTGCCGCTCGCGCGGACCTCCTAAGCTCGTTGCACCGTCAACCGGCAGTCGATGGGGCGGTGGATGTTCATGAGTTCGCGCGGCTGAGCCGCCGCAGCTTCGCTGCGTTCGATGCGTCGTTGTCCTGCGCGGACGTGTCTGGATCGCCGATGTAAAAGGTGCCGTCGCGCCACATCGCGTGCATCACGATCGCAAGTTTACGCGCGACCGCAACGCGGGCTTTCGCATGACACTTGGTCTTCGCGAGCTTCAGCCCCCATGTCTTGATCACGTCGCGGCCCTTGAACCGCGTGAGCATCGCCGACGCTGCTTCATAGAGCGCGCGGCGCACATCGGGATCGCCTGCCTTGCTGATGCGACCGTGGACATCGATCGACGTACCCGACTGCCATCGCTTCGACGTCAGCCCGAAGTAGGCCGCGACATTGCGCGAGCGGCGGAACCGCTGCGGATCGTCGATCGCGCTGCTGAAGCTGAGAGCGGTGACGGGACCGACGCCGGGGATTGCCATGAACCGTCGACACAGCTCGTCGCGCATGGCGATCTGCACGACCAGCTTGTGCAGCGTCAGATACTCAGCCCACAGCGCCGCGCGCGCCCGAAGCATGCAGTCCATCAGTCCAGCGGTCATCGCGTCGCCAGCAACAGACTCGCGCACGACCTTCTCAATGGCGCCGCGGCCGACTTTGCCGAGCCGGATTCCGAACACCTTCAGCGAGTGACGGATGGCATTTTCGAGGTCGAGGAACTTGCGCTTCAGATTGCGGCGCTGAACGAGCAGCAAGCGGATGCGATAGCAGGCGTCCGTCTTGACGTGCGCCTGGCGGAACCAGCCGGTCCGCATGATATGCGCGATACCCAGTGCATCATTAGCGTCGGTCTTGTTGCGCTGCGCCGACAGCGCCGCGCGCACATGACGCGTTTCGAGGCAGACCGCTGGAACACCTTCCGCGAGCAGCTCGGTATGCAGCCACGGCGACAGCGACCCGGCCTCGTGGCCGACGCGGCGCATGCGATCCGCATACGGTCGCAGCGCCTCGGCGATCGCAGCCGGATCGGTTTCGACGGCGGTTTCGAACGCCACTTTGCCGTCATCGCTAACGACACAGATCGCGGTTTCGTCGACCGAGACATCGAGGCCGGTAAAGTATTCCATCACACGACTCCTTCGCTTCCGTTTGACCGGAGCGAGGGTCGCGCCGCTGGCGGGAACGACGCAAGGTTTCTCATCGGGTGCGGGTGCCGCGTTGGTCGGAAGCAACGCCAAGTCCTCGCCAAATACGGCGGCATTCACCGCTCCCTCTCCACCAAAGCCCTGACCGCCTCGCCCAGCTCGGTCGCTTCCCAGGTGAACCACTCATCGCCGGTCGCGCGATCCCAATGGCAATCCTCGTCGAACAGACCTTGGGGAAGTGCATCGGCCTCATTGAAGCTCGAAGGCCCGGACAGAAGCAAAGCACGCTGTGCGGGCGTGAGACCCGCGGCGATTTTCTCAGGCGAACGATCATCCATATCGCCATCCTATCATGAGGCGCACGCCGCTTCGAGCGGCCTACGACGGCGAGGAAAAGAAAGGGAGCAGCGCCGGTTCGGCGCCGCTCCCGCGTGCGATATTCGCTGCCTCAGCGCGTGCTCTCGAACGCGCCCTCGGCCTCCTCGCGTCGCTCGAATTGCCGGACCCCGAGCAAAGCCTCGACCCCCTCCCGCCGGTCCAGAAGCACGACCGCAACATAGTAGCGACCATCGAGAAGTCCGAAGACCGCCACCCGGTCGAGCGCCTCGCCCCAGTCCCAGCCATCCTCCTCGTCGAGCCGCTCATAAGCACCGATCCAGCGTTCCGCGATCCGCGCCTCCCAGTAGAAATCGGCCCCTTCCGCCTCGATGAACTGGCGCGCAAGCCCTTCTGCCGCACTCCGTCCAAAGCTCGATTCGAGACCCGAAACAATACGTTCGAACACATGATCCGAAGTCTTTCCGATTGCCAAAGCGCCCATGATTTCCTCCTCAAAAACTTGCGATCCCAAGTCGGGAACAAGTTTCCAGAGACGGGCGGCGGCGCGGCTGTCAGGGCCGCCGGAGCGCAGCGGAGGCGCCGCGAAGCGGCGGTGGGGGGAACCGATTTTCGAAGAAAATTGGGGGGCACCCGCCGGCCTTGCACAGCCGCGGCGGCGCCCGTCATACTCGGACTTTCCGAGACGAGCCCCCACCCTGCCGGCCCTGCGCGACGTCCGAATTCGCATCCTCTTCTCGCTTCTCCCGCGTACGCTATATCAGCGCGGCCGCCGCTCCCCGCGGCCAGCCGCTGCGGCAAAACAGGAAAGAAGCCCCCGCGCCGCAGGCGATGCGGGGGCTGGAAGTGCGGGCGATCAGTCTGCCGGATTCCAGATCAGCGCGTAGCTGTCGTCATCGTCCTGACCGGCAGCGCGGCCGAGATTGCAGTAGAGCCGGCGCGGTCCGAATTCGGGCGCGGCGAGGGTCAGCGACACATAGTCCTTGCCCGAAACCTCGCCGGTGCGGATCCATCCCGCGCCGATTTCGACGCCGTCCGAATAGACCCGGTAATCGGGCTGCGTCTCGCCCGCCTTGCTGCGATTGGTCCGCACCTCGATGCTGGCGCGGATCGTGAGGGTCTTGAGCTGCCCGACAAAACCCTTGTCGATGCTGCCGTTCACATAGCCGATGGCTGCCATTGGTCGTCTCCTTCGATTGCACCGCCGGGACCATTCCCGGGGCGTGGCGGACGAAGGGACCGGCGCCGGAGGCGGGAGCGCACCCGCAGGGCCGCAGCGAAGCGGAGGACGGACGCGGCCGTGCTATTTTGAAGGCGCATGCCGGGCGCGAGGAGCCGGCGCAGCCGGCGGGGAAAATAGCGCGGCCGCGCCCGTTGCGCTGCCGCCGCGCCGGGCCAAACGCCGCCTTACCGATCCCCGGGATCGTCTCGCGGTCGCGGAGAAACGAGCCTTTGGCGGCCTTGCTGCGAAGGGCACACGGACAAGGGATATGGGCTGGCCAAGACCCCGAATTCGCGGCAGGAGGAGCAGCTTCAAGCGCAACGATTCGGGAGTGTGCTGCCGCATTCGTGCAATTTCGGAGCCCGATCGGACGAAAGGGGAATCCAGGTGAACGGGCGGGCAAGCCTCAGTATCGCAGCCGAGGGCGCCGATCCTGTCATGATGGCGGCGCGCAGCGCGGGCATCTGGATTGGCCTCGCCCTCGACGACGACGCGCTCGCGGCGCTGCGCCGCGATGGGCTCGACCCTGCCGCGCTACGCCTCTCGGGGCTTCATCCTTTCGAATATGAGCATGCCGCCGACGGCTCGCTCGCGGTCATCGCCCATGCCAATGACAATGAGACGGCCGAAGCGCTGCTCGACCTTTTTCGCGTCTATTTCCTGCGCCGCCTGATCGCGCGGCGGCCCGAAAACGTAGTTCCCACCTGACAGACATCGCGCGGCGCCGGAGGCCGGCCGCGCGACCAACCTGCAATAAACGCAAAGGCGCGCGCCGGGCCCGCGAGGAACCGGCGAGCGCCTTTTCCACCCTACCCCGCCGCCCCGTCAGGGGCGGCGCACGGGTTTCGGCGACCACCTGCAAGCGAAAAGAGGCGGCGAGGCGCCGCCCCTTCCCTGTCAGGCTGCGAGCGGCGCTTCTGCCTCGCCATCGTCCTCGCCGTCCTCATTGCGAACCGGCGCATCGTCCGCCGCGTCGCTCCCTTCTTCCGTATCGGCGTCCGGCTGCCATGCGCTGGCGAGAATGGCTTCGACTTTCGGCCAGACCGGCTGAAACTCGCCATCCGCCGATTGCGGTTCTGCCGCCGCATCGGACTCGCATTCTGCCTTCGCCTCCGCATCGCGGGCAAGGATATCGAGCAGCCGGTCGCGGGCATTGACGCTGCCGACACCGCCGCGCGCGGTGTAAGGCGATGGCTCGAATTTGAGCCAGCGCGGCACCCACCCCTCGACCTTTGGGCGACCGTTGATTCCGTCCAGATGGTCGGTGACAATGCCTTTCAGCACGCCCGCCTTTTCGCCCGCATTGGCCGCCGCGACCTCGCCCCCCGCGACTTCGGCGACGATCTCGCCGAGCACGTCCTTGTCGCGAATGAGGCCCCAAAAGGCCGCATCGGCGGTCCATAATTTCGCCATGTCGACGTCCAGATGACAGCCGATCTGCTCGACCGCCTCGCTTCCCGACTGGAGCGTTTCGCCCATGACGATGGCGACGATGTCGAGCACCACCGGATCGGGCAATTCGAGCAAGCGCGCGAAGATCGGCGCGAACCGGCGACCGCTTTCGAAGCGCTTGCCCATCACCGTCAAATCCTCGGGGTCGAACCCGAGCACCGCGAGCACCGCACGGCGGCGTTGGTCGAAAAGCACCTCCGCCTCGCATGTCTCGACGCTTTCCTGCACCGCGTCCTTGCCGCAGCGATAGGATTGCGTGTCGATGGTGAAATGGTCGGCGTTCGCGATGACGTGCGCGACGAGCGCGCGGAGTGCGACCCCGCCATGTTTCGCGAGTTCGGCACGCACGGCGGCATGGCGATGAAGATTGATATAATCGTTCATCGCGCTCGTCACCTCGGGGCGGCTGACCTTTTCAGGTTGCCCGCCGGCTTCCTTCTTGGCGCGCGCGGCGGCTTCCTTCTCGGTGACATAGCCTTCGTGGAAGATCACCTCGCCCGATTTGCGCACCTCGACATAAATGCGCCCGCCCTTGGCTTTCGGCGTATGGCGGAAGTCGTAGCTGTCGAAGCGCTGGCCGCATTCCTGCACGATCACGTCGCTCCAGCCATCGTCCAGATAGGCAGTGCGCCGCGCCTCTACCTCGGCCATCTGCCGCGTCCAGAAGGCGTCGGCATCGGCGATCAATTTCTCGTCGCCGAACAGGTCGGCGATGATGCCGATCTTCGCCTCCTCGGTGTCGAAGAGTGCATAGTGGGCCTTGATCGCATGACCGCCGAACAGCCAATCCTTGAGCCGGAAACCGGTCGGGCAATAGGCGTCCTTGTCGTCGAACAGCGCCAGCCAAGCGGTCTGCTGGCTCTTGCTAGCAAGAGTTAGCTGCTTGACCGTCGTCTGATCGATGTCGGCATTGCGAAAGAGTATGCGGATGCGCGGCAACAGATTGCCGAGCGCGAGGATGCGCTTCACCGTCTGGACCTCGAAGGCGAAGTCGGTCGCGATCTCCTCGATGCTGCGACCCGCCCTGACCAGCTTGACGAAGGCCTCCCACTGGCTGACCTCGTCGGGCGCAACCCTTGCGAGATTTTCGAGCAGCGACGCCTCGATGGCGTCGGCGTCGTCGCCCTCTTCCAAGATGCCGCACGGCAGAGGGCGCGCCGGACCGCCCTCGCGGACGACGATGTTGGCGGCGGTGAAGCGGCGCCGCCCCGCCGTAACGCGGTAATGCCCTTCCTCCGCGCCGGGACGGACGAGCAGCGAAAACAGCACCCCGCGCTTGCGTACGCTCGGCAGGATATCGCTGACATCGGGGTCGCGACCCTTGGCCCGCATGTTCGCGGGGTCCAGAGACAGCTTGTCGAGCGGGATAAATTCGAGTTTCATGTGACTTGCTCCTAGTGAGCGCCGGTCCGTCGGGTTTCGCGATTGGGCGGACCGGCTAGGTTGACGGCGAAAACGCGCCGCCGCGTCAGCTGCCCTCATTCTCCCTGTCCCCTTCGGGGCTCGGGGGCGGATCGGGCAGAAGCCGGTCGGATTTGCGGCGGCGCATCACGCGCTCGGCTGCGACTATCGAGCCGTAGCGCCGCGCCTCGTCGGTCCATGTCGAGAGCGGCCCCAAGGGATCGAAATAAAGGTCGCGCTCGATCACGAGGCCGAAGGGAAGCCGAACGCTGCGGATTTCGCGCAGCGAGAAATAGCCGAGTTCGGGACAGCCGAAGCCGAGGTCGGCAAGCCCGAAAAGCGTGTCGCCGTCTTCGGCGAACTCGGTCGCGATCCAAGTCGCGGCGCCGACGGGATTGAACAGCTTCACCACCGGCCACGGGTCGAAACTTTCGCCGCGCGCGGCGTGGATGCGGCTGGTTACGCCGTTCGCGTTGAGCGCGAAAACGAGGCTGTAGGGAAGGAGGCTCATTGGTCCGCCTCCCCCGCATCCGCGCCGCGCGCGGCAACGCCCGCCGCCGCCGGAGCGAAGGCGAGCAGATAGTCCGCCGCCTTGCTCGCGAGGCTCGCGGCCCTGAAGATCGCGCGCGTATCGGCGCGGATGATCGCGAGCCACGCGCCGATATAGTCGGCGTGGCGTACGGTCGGCACGATGCCGAGCGCGGCGCAGAGAAAGGCGCTCGCAAGCTCGGCACAAAGCTCCTCGCGTCCATAGGCGGCGCTTGCGAAAGCGCCCGTCTGGTCGCGGCCGAGCCGCGAGCCATGGCCCGTCCAGTGCCCCAGTTCGTGAAGCGCGGTGCGATAATAATCGATCTGGTTCGCGAACGCCTGTTGCGGCGGCACCGCGACATAATCGTGCGAAGGCGAATAATAGGCCTCGTTCCCGCCGACGCGGAAGTCGGCGCCGGTCGCGGCGATCAGCGCCTCGGCGACGGGCACCAGTTCGCGCGGCGGCAGCGGCGGCGCGGCCTCGACGCAGCGCGGCGGCAAGCCGTCGCATTGATCGACATTGAAGACGGTGAAGCGCTTGAGGAAGGGGATCGCGCGCTCGCCCTCGCCGCCTTCGCTGGCATCTTTACCACGCGCCGCGCCGCTGCCGCCGTCGTCGCCGCTCCCGCCTTTCGGCGTGAAGCGCGCGGCGTAGAAGATCGTCGTGCCCTTCTCGCCCTTGCGCACCGCGCCGCCCGCGCCGAGCGCCTGACGGAAGGTCAGCCAGCGCTGCGTAGAAAAGCCGCGTTCCGCCGCCGCGCCCCAGAGAATCAGGATATTGATCCCCGAATAGCTTCGCCCGCTGTCGGCATTTTGCGGCAGCCCCGGCGCGAAAGCGGCGGCGTCCCACGGTCTGACCCATGGCACGCGTCCCGCCTCGAGTTCGCCGACAATCCGCGCTGTCACCTCGTCGTAGAGCGACACCCGCACGGCTCCCGCGCCGACGTCGCGGCGGCGCCCCGCCGCGCGCCCATGCGCGCTTGCCGATGCTGCGAGCAACTTTCCGGCATTACTTTTCTTCGTTTTTGCTCGCGCCGCCGCCGGGGACGGCAAAGTCGCGGCAGGCTCGCGGACAAGCGCCGGGGGTGAAGGGTGAAAGTCCATCGGTGCGGTTCCTTCCTGACCAAAATCCGCCGCGGCCGGCCCCGGACGGCGGGGCGGGCGGCAGATCAGGACAAGGGGACCGCCTCACGAGGCGGCTGCGCACCCGAAGGGCCGCAGCGAAGCGGAGGAGCCGGCCTTGCCGGCTTGCGGAGGCGCCGGGCGGGCCCATGGCCCTGCGCCGCCCGGACCGCCGTTCCGTGCCGGCCCACCAAGGCGC
>NZ_DATFFD010000169.1:0-6570 GCF_035250425.1 Sphingopyxis sp. | reverse complement strand
TTCCCGATCATCGTCGGACAGGGCTGGCGCATGATGGCGGCGGGAATCCTCGCCTATGGCGTGTCGGTCAGCCTCAACGTCTGGCTGTTTGCGCGGATGACCGCGAACAATGGCCGGCTGCTGCCGCTGCGCGGTTTTGTCGCCGCGGCGCTCAGCCAGATCATCGATACGTTGATCTTCATCACCGTCAGCTTCTATGGGGTCCGCCCGATCGGCGACCTGATGCTTGGCCAGATGATCGCCAAGATCGTGCTGTCGGCGGTGATGGTGCCGTTGCTGGTGATGGCGGTGGTGGCGCTCGGCCGCCACCTTGATGCGAAGAACGCCGGATGATGTCGATGACCGATCCTTCCAAAATGCCCGACCTGCTCGCCAAGGCCGAAACGCTCGTCGAGGCGCTGCCCTATCTGCAGCGCTATGCCGGCGAGACGTTCGTGATCAAATATGGCGGCCATGCGATGGGCGATCCCGAGGCGCAGCGCGACTTCGCCGAGGATGTCGTTCTGCTGAAAGCGGTCGGCATCAACCCGGTCGTCGTTCATGGCGGCGGGCCGCAGATCGGCGCGATGCTGAAACAGCTCGGGATCGAATCGACCTTCGTCGGCGGCCTCCGCGTCACCGACGCTGCGACCGCCGAGGTCGCCGAAATGGTCCTCGCGGGCAAGATCAACAAGGAAATCGTGAGCTGGATCGCCGCGCTTGGCGGGCGTGCGGTCGGCATTTCGGGCAAGGATGCCAATCTCGTGCTCGCCGAAAAGGTCCGCCGGACCGAACCCGACCCCAATTCGGGGATCGAGCGGCATGTCGATCTGGGCTTCGTCGGCGAGCCCGTCGCGGTCGACCCGACGATCCTCGTCAATCTGACGAAGGATAATTTCATTCCGATCGTCGCGCCGGTGGCGCTCGGCGCCGACGGTGCGACCTATAACATCAATGCCGACACGATGGCCGGCGCGATCGCCGGCGCGCTGGGCGCAAAACGTTTCTTCCTGCTCACCGACGTGGCCGGGGTGCTCGACAAATCAGGGGCGCTGCTCACCGATCTCGACCGCCCGGCGATCGACGAACTGAAAGCCGACGGGACGATCACCGGCGGGATGATCCCGAAGGTCGAGACGTGCGTCGCCGCGGTCGATGCCGGGGTCGAGGCGGCGGTCATCCTCGACGGGCGTATTCCGCACGCGATGCTGCTGGAAATTTTCACCGCAAGGGGTGCGGGGACGCTCATTCACCGCTAAGAGACGCGGCAAGACCCTTTTTCGGAGAAATCGCCTTGCTTCTCATGCTCCTCCAGATCGTCCACATCATCCTGACGGTCCTGTGGTGGTTCATCATCGCGCAGGCGGTGATGTCGTGGCTGATCGCGTTCAACGTCATCAACACGCACCACCAGTTCGTCGGCCAGCTGTGGATGGTGCTCGATCGGATCACCGAGCCGCTTTACCGTCCGTTCCGCCGCATCATGCCCGATTTTGGCGGGCTCGACCTGACCCCGATGCTGGTGCTGATCCTGATCATCATTCTCGACGGGCCGGTGCTGAACTATCTCGCGAAGCTCGCCTACGCCAACGGAATGGCGTGATGACCGCTGCGCAGGTGATCGACGGCAAGGCTTTCGCCGCCGGCCTGCGGGCGCGGATTGCGGATGCGGTTCCGGCGTTCAAGGCCGCGACGGGCCGGTCACCCGGCCTCGCGGTCGTGCTCGTCGGCGACGATCCGGCGAGCGCGGTCTATGTCGGGTCGAAGGGCAAGGCGACGATCGCCGCCGGCATGGTGAGTTTCGAGCATCGCCTGCCTGCGACCGCGACGCAGGACGAGGTTGAGGCGCTGCTGACCAAACTCAACGCCGATGAAGCGGTCGACGGTATCCTGCTGCAACTGCCGCTTCCCGGTCATCTCGACGAACAGGCGGCGGTCGCGACGATCGATCCCGACAAGGATGTCGACGGGCTGACCCCGGTCAGCGCCGGCCGCCTCGCGCTCGGCATCGCCGGGATGGTGCCCTGCACTCCCTATGGCTGCCTGCTGCTGCTCCAGGACCGGCTCGGCGACCTGTCGGGCAAGGATGCGATCGTCGTCGGGCGCTCGATCCTCGTCGGCAAGCCGATGGGGCAGTTGCTGCTCGGCGCGAACTGCACCGTGACGATGGCGCATAGCCGGACGAAGGATTTGCCGGGCCTCGTCCGCCGCGCCGACATCGTCGTGGCCGCGGTCGGGCGCGCCGAAATGGTCAAGGGCGACTGGATCAAGCCCGGTGCGGTCGTGATCGACGTCGGCATCAACCGCCTGCCGCCCGCCGACGGCGCGGCGAAAGGCCGGCTTGTCGGCGACGTCGACTATAACAGCGTCGCCGCGGTCGCCGACGCGATCACGCCGGTGCCCGGCGGGATCGGCCCAATGACCATCGCGTGCCTGCTGCGCAACACGCTCGTCGCGGCGCATCGCCGCGCGGGGCTTGCCGATCCGGAGGGTTTTTGATGCATCGTCTGCTGATCGCCGCTGCTTTCGCGCTGCCGCTGCTCGCGGGGTGCGCCGGCGATCCAGACGATATTCGCAATCGGCCGCTGGGACCGAACCCCAGCGCCTTCATCGCTGCCGAGATCGGCTTTGCCCGGCTGGCGCAGGACAAGGGCCAGTGGACGGCGTTTCGCGAAACCTCCGCGCCTGAGGCGGTTATGTTCGTGCCGCAACGGGTGAAGGCGCGCGATTGGCTCAAGGCGCAGAAGGACCCCGCAGAAGCGGTGAAGTGGCAGCCGCATGCGGTCTATGTGAGCTGCGACGGCAACGCCGGCGCGACCACGGGTGCGTGGCAGAAAGGGGCGACGCACGGCTTTTTCACCACGGTCTGGTTGCGCGATTCCCGAAGCGGAAAGATGGGCTGGATCCTCGACCATGGCGATGGCCTGACGAGTCCGCGCGAAGCCCCCGAATTCATCGCATCGAAGCAGGCGGTCTGCGGTTCGCGCCCCGCGGTGCCGATCGAGGCGGGCGGCGAAGGTGCGGATATGGCCGTCGGCCTGTCGCCCGACCAGACGTTGAGCTGGACGTCGACCGTGCGGCCTGACCGATCGCGCCGCGTGACGATTCGCCTGTGGGACGGCAAAGACATGGCGACCGTCATCGACGACCGGGTCGCGGCGCCGAAGCAGCCATGATCGACCTTTTCATCTCGGCGTTCGTCACGCTGTTCGTTGTCATCGATCCGCCGGGCTGCGCGCCGATCTATGCCAGCCTGACGACGGGTGCGAGCGCGCAGCAGCGGCGTTCGATGGCGATCCGCGCGACGGTGATCGCGGGGCTGATCCTCGTTTTCTTCGCGATGTTCGGCGAAGCGCTGCTGAGCTTCCTTCACATCGACCTCGACAGTTTCCGCATCGCGGGCGGGATCATGCTGTTCATCATCGCGATCGACATGGTGTTCGAAAAGCGCACCGAGCGCCGCGAGCAGCGCGCCGAGAAGGTGATGGCGACGCCCGAGATCGAGGATGTGTCGGTGTTTCCGATGGCGATGCCGATGCTCGCCGGGCCGGGGTCGATCGCCTCGGTGATGCTGCTCGTGTCGCAAAACAGCGGGCTCGACCGCGCCTTCGTGATCTTTGGTGCGCTGCTGCTCGTGCTGCTGCTGACGCTCGCCGCGCTGCTGTCGGCGGGGCCGCTGATGCGGCTGATCGGCAACAAGGGCGAGGCGGTGATCACGCGCCTGCTTGGTGTTCTGCTGGCTGCGCTGGCCGCGCAATTCGTGATCGACGGGCTGAAGGCGAGCTTCCCGTCGCTAGGTTAGAATAGACAACCTCCCCCTCGATGGGGGAGGCAGCGAGACTTGGCAGCTTGCTGCCTAGTCGCAGCGGTGGGGGTGCGTTGCGACCTCGGTTCGCGCCTGAAACCTCACCCCCACCCAACCCTCCCCCATCAAGGGGGAGGGCTCTTGTTTACTGCGCCGCGTTGACGTCGGCCTGTGTCACCGGCGCGATGCGGATTTCGACGCGGCGGTTGCACTGATAATCGGCTTCGCTCTGTTCGGGCGAGCATTTGAGCTGCGATTCGCCGTAGCCGAGGGTCGCCATGCGCGCGCGCTGGATGCCGCGGCCGCCCAGATAGTCGGCGACCGACGCGGCGCGGCGTTCGGACAGGCCCTGATTATAGCTGTCGCTGCCGGTCGAATCGGTGTGGCCATAGACGTCGATATAGGTGCTCGGATATTCGGCGAGCGTCGTGGCGACGCCGTCGAGCGCGCCGCGGAATTGCGACTTCACCATCGCGCTGTTGAGGTCGAACGTCACGTCGCCGGGCATGTTGAGCACGAGCTGGTCGCCCTGGCGCTCGACATCGATGCCGGTGCCCGCGGTGCGTTCGCGCAGCTTCTTTTCCTGCTGGTCCATATAATAGCCCGCGCCCGCGCCCGCGACCGCGCCGATGCCCGCGCCGACGATTTCCTCGGTGCGGCTGTTCTTGCCGCCGATGAGATCGCCGAGCAGATAGCCGCCGAGCGCGCCGCCAACACCGCCGATCGCGGCCTTCGATATCTTTCGCTCGCCGGTTACCGGGTCGGTCACACAGCCGGTCAGCGCGATCACGCCGATCGTCGCGAGGGTGGTGAGCTTGAGTGTCTTGATGTTCATCTTGTTCGCTCCCTTTGTTCGGCGGCCCCTAAGATACTGCGAATGCCGCCTTCCTGCCGATAACATATCGCCGCGCATCTGGTTCCAAAATCCGGCTGAACATTGGCTGAGCCGGAGGTTCAGGCGCGCGCCATTGTGCATCACGGCGCCGTTCAGGCGCGTGGCATTGTGCATGGCGGCGACTTTCGCTTATAGGGAGCCGATGACCGATCCTTATAGGGGCAAGGCGCCGGTGCGCCCGCAATTTATCCCATGACCCCCTTTCCCTGGTCCGACGTCGCGATCATCGCCGTCCTGATCCTTTTGAACGGGGTCTTTGCGCTTTCCGAACTCGCGATCGTCTCGGCGCGCGGACCGCGTTTGCAGGCCGCCGAAAAACGCGGCAGCCGCGGCGCCGCCATCGCGCGCCAGCTCGCCGCCGACCCCGGCCGTTTCCTGTCGACGGTACAGGTCGGCATCACGCTGATCGGTATCCTCGCGGGCGCCTATTCGGGCGCGAGCCTCGGCGCGCCGGTCGGCGAGCGGTTGCAGGCGATGTTCGGCCTCGACGACGAGAATGCGCGCGCCGCGGGTTTCGCCGTCGTCATCGCGGTGACCACCTATTTCTCGCTGATCGCGGGCGAGCTGGTGCCCAAGCAGTTCGCGCTGCGCGCGCCCGAACCGATCGCCATTTTCATGGCGCTGCCGATGTACTGGCTGTCGAAAATCGGCGCGCCGCTCGTCTGGCTGCTCGACGCGAGCTCGGCGCTCGTCTTTCGCCTGCTCGGCCTCAACCGCGAATCGGAAGATCGGGTGACCGCTGAGGAATTGCACCTGATCGTCGCCGAGGCGTCGAAATCGGGGGTGATCGAGGAAAGCGAACGCGCGATCATCTCGGGCGTCGTGCGCCTTGCCGACCGGCCGGTGCGCGAGGTGATGACGCCGCGCAAGGATGTCGACTGGGTCGATATCTCGCTCGACGCGCGCGGCGTGCGCGACAAGCTGGTCGAAACGCCGCACAGCCGTTTGCCCGTCGCGCGCGGGTCGGTCGACGATATCGTCGGTGTCGTGCAGGCGCGCGACATCGCCGCGGCACTGTTCCAGGGCGAGACGCTCGACCTGGAACAATTGATGCGGCCGGCCAAGGTGATCCACGACCAGATCGACGCGATGGACGCGCTCGAAGCCTTGCGCGCCGCCGAGGTGCCGATGCTGTTCGTCCACGACGAATATGGCCATTTCGAAGGGCTGGTGACGCCCGCCGACCTGCTCGCCGCGATCGCGGGCGAATTCGCGTCCGATCAGGACATCGGCAGCGAGCCGTTCGTCGTCGAGCGCGAGGACGGCAGCCTGCTCATCGCGGGATCGATGCCCGCCGACCAGATGGCTGAACGGCTGGGGATCGAACTCGGCGACGATCGTGACTATGCGACTGCTGCGGGCCATGCGCTCGCGATCCTGAAGCACCTGCCCAAGGAAGGCGAGCGCTTCACCGACAAGGGCTGGCGTTTCGAGATCGTCGACATGGACGGGCGCAAGATCGACAAGCTGCTCGTCAGCGAAGTGCGCAAGCCGAAGGACGACGAGGCCGAATAGAGCCATGGTTCGAGCCCGTGTCTCGCCGCACGATGGCCCGCTTTGGGGTGGGGGCTGCCATCCCCTCTTTTGTCATCCCGGGTTGGATGGGGTGTCCGGTTGGTGCAAAGACGGCGTCACAGCTCCAAAGTTCAGGAAAGTTCAGCCCTGTGCGCCTCCCGATTTGGACCTTGCGGTGTGCCGGACGCGCCCGGCACGCCGCGCCGTGACCGCACCGGCAAGCCGGGCAGCGACCGCATTTATCCACCAAATGAAAGAGCCGGGACAAGGGCTGGCACAGCCCGATAATGTAGGAAAGGCCTATTTGAAAGGCGACGCCTGCTTTGGGGTGGAGAGCGGGCATAGTCAGTTCCTCCCCGGAACGGGGAGGTGGCAG
>NZ_DATFFD010000168.1:0-2284 GCF_035250425.1 Sphingopyxis sp. | reverse complement strand
GCCACCGCGGGCCTGCAGAAAAAACATGGCAAGACGCGCGTGTTCGATACGCCGATCAACGAATGCGGGATCATCGGCGTTGCGGTGGGCATGGGCGCTTACGGCCTGCGCCCGGTCCCCGAGATCCAGTTCGCCGATTATATCTATCCGGGGCTCGATCAGCTCGTCAGCGAAGCAGCGCGCCTGCGCTATCGTTCGGCGGGCGACTTCATATGCCCGATGACGGTGCGCACGCCCTTCGGTGGCGGCATCTTCGGTGGCCAGACGCACAGCCAGTCGCCCGAAAGCATCATGACGCATATCTGCGGCGTGAAGACGGTGATCCCGTCGAACCCCTATGACGCCAAGGGGCTGTTGATCGCCGCGATCGAGGACAATGACCCCGTCGTGTTCCTCGAGCCCAAGCGCATCTACAACGGCCCGTTCAGCGGCTATTACGACCGCCCGGTCGAGCCCTGGTCGAAGCATGATGCGAGCGCGGTGCCGGAGGATTATTACCGCATCGAACTCGGCAAGGCCGCGACGGTGCGTGCGGGCGAGGCGCTCACCATCCTCGCCTATGGCACGATGGTCCATGTCACCAAGACGATCGTCGAGGAAATGGGCATCGACGCCGAGATTCTCGACCTGCGCACCTTGTTACCGCTCGATATCGACGCGATCGAAACGTCGGTGAAAAAGACCGGCCGCTGCCTGATCATCCACGAAGCGACGCGGACCTCGGGCTTCGGCGCCGAACTCGCCGCGCTCGTGCAGGAACGCTGTTTCTATCACCTCGAGGCGCCGGTCGAACGCGTGACCGGCTTCGACACGCCTTATCCGCATAGCCTCGAATGGGCCTATTTCCCCGGCCCGGTGCGCATCGCGACCGCGCTCACGAAAATCTTGAAGGACTGACGCCATGGCCCGCTATTCATTCCGTCTGCCCGACATCGGCGAAGGCATCGCCGAGGCCGAAATCGTCGCCTGGCATGTGCGTGTCGGCGAACGCGTCGAGGAAGACGCGCAGCTTGCCGATATGATGACCGACAAGGCGACCGTCGAAATGGAATCGCCCGTTTCGGGGATCGTCGTCGAACTGGCGGGCGAGGTCGGCGATTTGATCCCGATCGGCTCGACGCTCGCGGTGATCGAGACCGATGGCGACGGGGACGTCGAAGCGCCGCCCGCAGATACGCCGGCCGAACAGGAAGTCGTGGTGGAAGCGCCAGGCGCCGAAGAGATTTCGGACGTCGAGGTCGCCACACCCACCCCTCAACCCGTTCGCCCTGAGCCTGTCGAAGGGCCGTCCTTGTCTTCAACGCCCGAAACGAAGAGCGGTCCTTCGACAAGCTCAGGACAAACGGGCAATGGAGCTAAGGTATTGGCATCGCCCGCGGTCCGCGCACGCGCCAAGGATCTCGGCGTCGACCTCGGCCAAGTGCAGGCCGAGGGCGATCGCGTCCGTCACGCCGACCTCGACGCCTTTCTCCGCTACAGCGGCGGGCAGGGCTATCATGCGCCGGGCGCGTCGCGCGCCCGCGCCGACGAGCCGGTCAAGGTCATCGGCATGCGCCGCAAGATCGCCGAGAATATGGCGGCCTCGAAGCGCGCGATCCCGCACTTCACCTATGTCGAGGAAATGGATGTCACTGCGCTCGAAGAGATGCGCGCCGACCTCAATGCCAATCGCGGCGGGCGTCCGAAACTGACGATGCTGCCCTTCCTGATCGTCGCGATTTGCCGCACGATCCCGCAGTTCCCGATGATCAACGCGCGCTACGATGACGAGGGCGGCGTGGTGACACGCTACGGCGCGGTGCATCTCGGCATGGCGACGCAGACCGACGCCGGGTTGATGGTCCCGGTCATCCGCGACGCGCAGGACAAGAATGTCTGGCAGCTCGCGAGCGAGATCACGCGCCTTGCCGAAGCCGCGCGCACCGGCAAGGCAAAGGTCGAGGAACTGACCGGCGGCACGCTGACCGTCACCTCGCTCGGCCCGCTCGGCGGGATTGCGACCACGCCGGTGATCAACCGGCCCGAGGTCGCGATCATCGGCCCGAACAAGATTGTCGAGCGCCCCGTCTTCGACGGCGACGACATCCGCAGGGCAAAGCTCATGAACCTGTCAATCAGCTGCGACCACCGCGTCGTCGATGGCTGGGATGCCGCGAGCTATGTCCAGGCGCTCAAGAAGCTGGTCGAGACGCCGGTCCTGTTGTTCGCGGACTAAAGATCGTCGCCGCCGCGAAGGCGGGGGCCGCTGGAAGCCTTGTGCCACGTTGATAGCGGCCCCCGCCTT
>NZ_DATFFD010000167.1:0-3508 GCF_035250425.1 Sphingopyxis sp. | reverse complement strand
CTATCATTTCGAGGGCGTGCGCCCCGGCCTGCACGTCGTCCAGATCGATCCGTCGACGCTGCCACTCGACCGCGAGGCGATCGATTGCGCGCGCTCGACGCAGAGCGCGGGCAGCGCGATCTCGCGCTTCGTCGAAGGCCGGGGTGGCGCGCTGAAGCGCGCCGACTTCCGCGCCGTCGCGAGTGCACCGCGCGCCGCGCCGAACCATGCCGCAGTCGAAGCGCCCAAGGTGCTGAGCGATCCCGAAGCAGCCGGTTCCGGTCGCGACTGGCTCACGGGACAGGCGCCCGGCATCGGCTGGCTCTTCCCCGACATCGATCATAACCCGCGCGCGAAAGCGATTCGCGCCGCGGTGAAGCACGCGCCCGGGCAAACGGTATCGCTCCGGGTCAACGGCAAGCCAGTCGATCCGTTGACCTTTGAAGGTACGAGCAAGTCGGCCGACGGTAGCGTTGCGGTCAGCCTGTGGCGCGGCCTTGAAATCCGCGAGGGCGAAAATCGCCTCGTGGCCGAGGTGAAGGATACGAACGGCGTCACGGTCGAAACTCTCGAACGCACCGTCCATTATTCGATCACCCCGATGCGCGCGACGCTGATCCGCGAAAAGTCGGTGCTGATCGCCGACGGCGTCACGCGACCGGTGATCGCGGTCCGCCTGACCGACCGCGACGGCAAGCCGATCCGTGCCGGCCTGACGGGCGACTTCAGCGTCCCCGCGCCTTATTACTCCGCGATCGAAGCCGATGCGCAGCAGGCGCGCCAGCTCGCGGGCCTCGAACGCGCGCAGCCGGTGTGGAAGATCGATGGCGACGACGGCATCGCCTACATCGAACTCGAACCGACGACCGCGTCAGGCACGCTCGCGATGGATTTCACCTTCCGCGACGACAAGGTGACGCGCAAGCAGACGATCGAAACCTGGCTCGATCCGGGCAACCGCCCGTGGACCGTCGTCGGCTTCGCCGCCGGAACGTTAGGCTATAATACGCTCGACGACCGGATGGAGCCGGTGGCGGAGGATCTGGATGATCTCAACGCCGACGCCCGCCTCGCTCTCCATGCGAAGGGCCGCGTGCGCGGCAAATGGCTGATGACGCTGGCGTATGACAGCGACAAGGACAAGGATGACACCCGGTTCGGTGGCGTGATCGATCCGCGCGCCTATTACACCATCTATGCCGACCGCAACGAGACGCGCTATGATGCGGCGTCGGTGCGCAAGCTCTACCTCCGCCTCGAACGCCCGCAATTCTATGCAATGTTCGGCGATATCGAGACGGGGATTTCGGAGCCCGAACTCGCGCGCTACCAACGCGCGCTGAACGGCGGCAAGGCCGAGTATCGCGGCCGCAATGTCGCCGCGACGGCTTTCGTCGCCGACACCCCCTATCGCTTTCGCCGCGACGAGATTCAGGGCAATGGCCTGACGGGTCCGTATCAGCTCGGCGCGAAGGACATATTGCCGAACAGCGAGCGGATCACGATCGAGACGCACGACCGGCTGCACAGCGAACGCATCGTCGACAGCGTCAGCCTGTCGCGCCACGTCGATTACGATATCGACTATCTGTCGGGCACGATCCGCTTCCGTGAACCCGTGCTCAGCCGCTCGTCAAACCTCGATCCACAGTTCATCGTCGCCGAATATGAGGTCGACGGCGTCGGGCAACGCGTGCTCAACGCGGGTGGCCGCGTCAGCTATCAGTCGACCGACGAGAAACTGCGCGTCGGCGCGACCTTCATCCACGACGAGGACGGCAACGCCAAGACCAACCTCGGCGGCATCGATGCACGCTATCGCCCGACGATCGAAACCGAGGTCCGCGCCGAACTCGCGGTCAGCGACGCAAAGGCGGTAAACGGCAGCACCGCCGCCGGTGGCACCGCGAAGGCGTGGCTGATCGAGGCCGAGCATCATAGCAGCAACGCCGACTTCCTCGCCTATGTCCGGACACGCGAAGCGGGCTTCGGCACCGGCCAGCTCAACAGCGGCGAGAATGGCACGCGCAAATCCGGCTTCGATGCCCGGATGAAGGCCAGCCGTAACCTGTCGGTGACCGGAAGCGCGTGGCAGGAAGATTATCTCGACACCAATGCGCGCCGCCGCGCTGCGCGCGCGCTCGTCGAATATGACAATGGCACCAGCGTCGCGCGCGCCGGGCTGACCCACGCCGACGACCGCCTGACCGATGGCAGCCGCAACCGTTCGAACATCGTGCAACTCGGTGTAACGCAGCGGCTCTTCAACAAACGGCTTGAACTCGACGCGCAGACCGAATTTGCGCTCGGCGGCAAGGACGCAAGCGTCGATTTCCCGACCCGCCATCGCCTCGGCGCGCGCTTCGCAATCAATCGCGACGTCAATCTGGTCGGCAGCTACGAGATCGCCGACGGCGACACGATCAAGGCGCGCACCGCACGGCTCGGCTTCGACCTGACCCCTTGGTCGGGCGCCCGGCTGCTCGCCACCGCGAACAGCCAAGAGATCGGCGAATATGGCCCGCGCAGCTTCGCCGCCTACGGCCTGTCGCAGTCGCTGAAGCTTGGCGAACGCTGGTCGGTCGATGTGTCGGTCGACGGCAACCGCACGATCGGCGGCATCCGTACCAAGGATGTGCTCAATCTCGACCAGCCGGTCGCGTCGGGCGGTTTCCTCGGCGGCAACGGCACGATCACCGAGGATTTCCTCGCGATCAGCACCGGCGCGACTTACCGCGCCGACCGCTGGACGCTGACGGGCCGCGCCGAATATCGCGATGGGGAGATCGCCAACCGCTACGGCCTGACGCTCGGCGGGCTCCGCCAGCTCGGCGAAGGCCGCGCGCTCGGGGCGCTCTTCACCTATGCCAAAGCGAGCGGTGGCACGACGCCGACCACCGAAGTCATCCAGTTCGAAGCAAGCTGGGCGCACCGCCCCGCCGATTCCCGGATTTCCTGGCTCAACAAGAGCGAATTTCGTTCGGACAAGGTGCGCGACGCTGTTGCGGGCCAAGCCGGGCCTATCGGCGGCAGCGCGTTGAAGATCGACGGCGACGCGACCAGCCGCCGCCTGCTCAACAGCCTGTCGGTGAACTGGACCCCGCTCGCCGAGCGCGGTGCGCACGGCATGTGGTACGAGCGCGCCGAGTTCGGCGTCTTCTGGGGCACGCGCTACAATTTCGACCGTTTCGGCGCCGACGACGTCAAGGGCTGGTCGAACCTGATCGGCGCCGACGTCCGCTTCAACCTTTGCGAGCATGTTGACGCCGGCGCATCGGGCACCGTCCGCGTCGGCACCGATGCCGATACCGTCAGCTGGGCGGGCGGGCCGACGCTGACGCTAGCGCTGGTGAAGAATGCGAACATCACCTTCGGCTATAATTTCGCGGGCTTCCACGACCGTGATTTCGAGGACGCGCGCTTCTCGCGCTCGGGTGCTTATGTGACCTTCAAGCTGAAGTTCGACCAGACGAGTTTCGCTGGGTTGGATTTGTAACAGCCGTCGCCCGCGAAGGCGGGGGCCGCTATC
>NZ_DATFFD010000166.1:0-25848 GCF_035250425.1 Sphingopyxis sp. | reverse complement strand
CCGCGAGCTTCGGATAGCGCGGCGCCATGCCCTGCATGATCGCGATTTCGGCGGGAAAGCTCAGCATGATGTCGGCGGCCGACAGGCTGTCGCCGATGAAATGGCCATTCTCGCCGACGCGGCTTTCCATATAGGCGAAATGCGAATCCAGCTGCTGCGAAATGCGCGGTTCGATCGGCGCCGCCGCCTCGCCAAGCCGCGCGGTATAGATACGCAGCAGGATCGGTGTCATCGCCGACCCCTCGGCAAAATGCAGCCATTCGAGGTGGCTGATATGATCGTCGGTGCCCCGTTCGGGAACCAGATGCCCGCCGCCGTACCGCTCGCACAGATATTCGGTGATCGCGCCCGATTCGGTGATCACGCGGCCCCTCCCGCCGGAGGCGGAATCGTCGAACACCTCGATCACCGGCGACTTGCCGAGCGGGTGGACCGCAAGCAGCTCGGGCGGCGCGAGGTTGGTCACCGGATCGCGATCGTAAAATTTGATCTCGTAGGGCGCACCGATTTCCTCAAGCAACCACAGGATGCGCTGCGAGCGGCTGTTGTTCAGATGGTGGACGATCAGGCTCATGGCGCTCTCCTAGCGGGCAGTTTGCGGGGTTCCGTTGCGGTCGATCAGCGCGGCGAGCTCGCGAACGAGCTTCGCGCCGAGGATCGCGGTGACCTCGCCGACGTCGCGGCCCGGATGAAGCTCGACGATATCGGCGCCCACGATCGGCGCGGTCTGCTTGTGCAGCACGGCGAGCATTTCGCGCACCGTCAGCCCGCCGGGTTCGGGATGCGCGACGCCGGGCGCCGCCGACGGGTCGAGCCCATCAAGATCGATCGAAATATAGAGCGGTCCGTCGAGCACCGGCACCCTATCAGCGGTGAAATCGGCCATCGGGGTGATCTCGACCCCGAAGCGTGCGGCCTGCTCGCGGCAATGATTGTTGAGCGTGCGGATTCCGACCTGCACCAGCCGCTTGGCGTGGCCGGCCTCGCAGATGCGGGCGAAGGGCGAGGCGTGGCTGCGCGGGTTGCCCGCGAAATCGTCGTAGAGGTCGGGGTGCGCATCGAAATGGAGGATGTTGACCGGCCCGAAGCACGTCGCCGCGGCTTCGACGAGCGGGAAGGTCACGGCATGGTCGCCGCCGAGTGCGAGCGGAACTTCTCCATCTTCGCGCACAATGGCCAGATAGCGGCGGATCGCCGCGTCGTCGCTCGGCGTGTCTTCGGTCAGCGGCAGGTCGCCGTCGTCGGTGAGCGCGATGCCGGTGCCGATTTCGGGGCCGAGCTCGCTCGCCATATTGCCGCGGTCGCTCCACAGCATCGCGCGGATCGCGGCGGACCCGGCGGCGGCGCCGCGCTCGAAGCTGCTGTTGATGTCGGTGGGAAGGCCGAAGAGGCGGATCGCGGGCATGGCGCGTTGTACCCGCTTGTGGTTGTCAGGCAAGGATCAACGGCGGGCGGGCCGACCTGTGGGGAGAGGATACAGGTCCAAGGGGCAGTGGAGCCCGCCGCCGTTAGCCGGCCGGTCCGCCGAAGCGAACCGGTCGGATGGCTATCAATTGTCGTCGTCGCCCTCGTCGTCGGGGCCGGCCATCATTTCTTCGGCGACCGCCTCGGTCCGGCCGCGGATCGCGGTTTCGAGCCGATCCATCAGTTCGGGGTTGTCCTTGAGGAAAGTTTTCGAATTTTCGCGGCCCTGCCCGATGCGGATCGAATCATAGCTGAACCAGGCGCCCGATTTCTCGACGATGCCGGCCTTGACGCCCAGATCGAGAATTTCGCCGATCTTCGAAATACCCTGCCCGTACATGATGTCGAATTCGACCTGTTTGAACGGCGGCGCGACCTTGTTCTTGACGACCTTCACGCGGGTGGTGTTGCCGACAATCTCGTCGCCATTCTTGATCTGGCCGGTGCGGCGGATGTCGAGGCGGACCGACGCATAGAATTTGAGCGCGTTGCCACCGGTCGTGGTTTCGGGATTGCCGTACATCACGCCGATTTTCATGCGCAGCTGGTTGATGAAGATCACCATGCAGCGCGAGCGGCTGATCGAGCCGGTGAGCTTGCGCAGCGACTGCGACATCAGGCGCGCTTGCAGGCCGACGTGGCTGTCGCCCATTTCGCCTTCGATTTCGGCGCGCGGGACGAGCGCGGCGACCGAGTCGACGACGAGCACGTCGATCGCGTTCGAACGCACGAGCGTGTCGACGATTTCGAGCGCCTGCTCACCCGTGTCGGGCTGCGACACGATGAGTTCGTCGATGTTGACGCCGAGCTTGCGGGCATAGACGGGGTCGAGCGCATGTTCGGCGTCGACGAAGGCGACGGTGCCGCCACCCTTTTGCGCCTCGGCGAGCGTGTGCAGCGCGAGCGTCGTCTTGCCCGAGCTTTCGGGACCGTAGATTTCGATGACGCGGCCGCGCGGCAGGCCGCCGACGCCGAGCGCGATGTCGAGGCCGAGCGAGCCGGTCGAGATCGACTCGACCTGCATCGTTTCCTTCGAGCCCAATTTCATTACCGAGCCCTTGCCGAACGCGCGATCGATCTGCGCGAGCGCGGCGTCGAGCGCCTTCTGCCTGTCCGTGTTGTTCACTGATTTCCCCGATTCGACGAGTGACAATTGTCCGGCCATGACCGTCCCTTTCCAGCTCTAGAGCGACAGCAGAAGCATCGCAACGCCGGAACTATGTGCCACATTTGTTCTCATGGAACAAGTGGAGAACAAAATAAAACTCACAGGGAAGAAAAACGCTCTATTCCGCCGAAAAGTCATCCAGCGCGGCCTCGATATCGCTGATCCGGAACGGCTTGGTGATCAGCTTGCGATGCGCGTGGGCGGCCGGAACGACGTCGCCGCCGCCCGAAGTGAAGGCAAAGGGAATGCCGCGCTCAGCGAGCGCGTCGGCGACCGGCCAGCCTTTTTCCTCGCCGAGGTTGATATCGACGAGCGCCCCGGCCAACGGCTCGGCCGCGATGAGCGCCAGCGCCTCTTCATTGCTCGTCGCCTGCGCGGGTTCGGGAAGGTCGAGCGCGTCGAACATATCGGCGAGCATCATGCCGATCAGCACATCGTCCTCGACGAGCAGGATGCGGGAGTTAGTGGCCATTGGACACCCGATGCGCAGCCTCGTCGAGCGCCGCCGACGTCGCCTCGGCCAGCTGTGCGACCGAAAAGGGTTTGGGGAGGAAGGCGACATCGTCGATGTCGATCGATTGGCGGAGCTGCTCCTCGGCATAGCCCGACATGAACAGGACCGGCAGGTCGGGCCGCTTGGCGCGCATCGCACGCACCATCGCCGGACCGTCCATCGTCGGCATCACAACGTCGCTGATGATCAAATCGACCTTCTCCATTTGCACAAAACGCTCAAGCCCCTCTTCGCCCTGCGAGGCGGTGACGACGCTATAACCCGCACGGGTCAACGCGCGTTCCGCGACCGCGCGCACCATATCCTCATCCTCGACGAGCAGGATCGTTCCGGTGCCCCACTGGCTCTTCTTGGGCTTGGCGGGCGGCGGCACCACGACGGGCGCATCGCCCTCGGCACGGTGGACGGGCAGATAGATAAAGAAACTCGTCCCCTGCCCCGGTTTGCTGTCGGCGAAGATATAACCCGCCGATTGCTTGATGATCCCATAGACGGTCGAGAGCCCGAGCCCGGTCCCCTTTCCGACATCCTTGGTCGTGAAGAAAGGCTCGAAAATCTTGGGCAGCACATCGGCGGGAATGCCGGTGCCGGTGTCGCTGACTTTCAACGCGCAATAATCGGCCGGCGGCATGAATTCATTGCCCATCTGCCGCACGTCGGCCGCCGACACCGGATAGGTTTCCATGGTCAGCGTCCCGCCGCCCGGCATCGCGTCGCGCGCATTGACCGCGAGGTTGATGATCACCTGTTCGAGCTGCCCCGGATCGGCGCGCACCGCGCCGAGGCCGCGGCCATGGTGCACCGACAGCTGGACCGTCTCGCCGATCAGGCGCTTCAAGAGGTGCGACACTTCGGAAATCACATCGGGCAGTTGCAATATCTGCGGGCGCAACGTCTGCTGCCGCGAGAAGGCGAGCAATTGCCGCGTCAGGCTGGCGGCGCGATTGGCGTTGCTGCGGATCTGCTGGATATCGTCATAGTCGCTGTCGCCGGGCGTATGGCGCATCAGCATCAGGTCGCAGGCGCCGAGAACCGCGGTCAGGATATTATTGAAATCATGCGCGACGCCGCCGGCAAGCTGCCCGACCGCCTGCATCTTCGAGGCCTGCGCCACCTGCTGCTTCAGGCGCGATTCCTCGCTCGAATCCTTGAGGCTCAGCAGCACCGCCGCCTCACCCAGCCCGCGTACGCCGACGATCCGCATCGACACGGGATCGCCGCTTTGCCCGGCAAGCCGGATCGACAGGTCGCCGCCGACCTGCTGGCCGCTGCTGTGGCGGCGGATCATATCGGCGAGCGCGCCCTTGTCCTCGCCGACGACAATGTCGCCCGGATAACGCGGCATCTTGCCTTCGGGAAGGTTGGCCGCCCGCACGAATGCCCGGTTCACATAGAGAAAGCGCCCGTCGCGATCGACCATGGCGAGGCCAAAGGGAAGCAACGAGAGTAATGTTTCGACGTAGGTCTGCGCCGTACCGCGGTCGGTAGGGCCCATTTCCTCGTCGAGCATCGCGAGCAGCATCGGCGTATTGCTGTCGGCGGGCGCGAGCGGAATCTGGATCAGGCGGACCGGCGTCGCGCGGTCACCCTCGCGCGCGAAATAGAGCGCACCGGCGTCGTCGAGCCGGATCATCGGCGCCACATCGCGGCCCGCATAATGGACCGCGTCGTCCTCGCCCAGCGCGCGGAGGAGGAACGCCCGGTTCGCAACGCGGAGGCGCCCCTCGGCGCTGACGAGCGCGGCCATCACCCCCGCATGGCCGAGCGTGCGGCCTGCGGGACCGTCGAGATGGCGAATGATTTCCGAAACGAGATCGAGCCGCTCGATCGCCGAGAAACGCCAGACGAGATAATCCTCCGACTGCCCCGTGCGCGTCACCTGCGCGCGCAGTTGCAGCGGGCCGATCGCGATATCGTCGACGCTGCCTTCGCCGTCGCGCCAGGCGATCCGGCCAGCATTTTTCAGCAGTTCGGCGCCGCGCCCTTCGAGCGGCAGGCCGGGCGGCGTGACGAAGCCGCCCATCCAGGTGCCGAACAGATCGTTCGCGCAGACCATCCGGCCGCCGCGATCGGTCACCGCGATCGCGACATCGTCGTGATTCACCGCCTGGCGCAGCATCGTCCAGTCGGGTGCGACCGCCTCGCCCGTCACCGCTGCCGGGAACAGCCGCCGCGCGAGGATCACCCCGCCCGCGGCAACCGCAAGCCCGGCAAGGAAGCCGACCGCCAATATCGTATCGCGTGTCGCCCAGAACAGCAGCGCGGCGGACAACAGGGCCAGCCCGGCAAGCACCGCCTTGTCGACGTGCGACAGGCCCGCCGGAGCCGACAATGGCCCGGCGGAGCCCGCCCCCCTGATGAGATCACCATCAGCGGAGGGCAGGCTTTGCACGGTCAACGGTTATCTTTCTTAGTGGCGCATCACCAGATGCGGACGCGGTCTTTCGGCTCGAGGTAGAGCTTCTGACCCTGCTTGATCTGATAGGCCTTATACCAAGGGTCAAGGTTGCGCGAGACCCAAGTCCGCTGGATCGAGGGCGAATGCGGATCGGTCGTGATCCGCTGCGACAGATTCTGCTCGCGATAGTTGCGGCGCCACACCTGTGCCCAGCCGAGGAAGAAGCGCTGGTCGCCGGTCAGCCCGTCGATCACCGGCGCGTCCTTGCCGCCGAGCGCCTTTTTATAGGCGTCATAAGCGATCGTCAGGCCGGCGAGATCGCCGATATTCTCGCCGAGCGTGAAGGTGCCGTCGAGCTTTTCGCCGGGAAGCACTTCATAGGCGTCATATTGCGCGATCAGCGCCTTGCCGGCGGCTTCGAAGGCTGTGACGTCGGCGGGGGTCCACCAGTCCGCCAACTTGCCGGTTTCGTCGTACTTCGCGCCCTGGTCGTCGAAATGATGGCTGATCTCGTGGCCGATCACCGCGCCGATGCCGCCATAATTGACCGCGGCGTCGGCGTGCGGATCGAAGAAGGGCGGCTGCAGGATCGCGGCGGGGAAGACGATCTCGTTCATCCCGAAATTGGCGTAGGCGTTGACCTCCATCGGGGTCATGCCCCATTCCCAGCGGCGGATCGGCCCGCCGAGACGGCTGACATTGTCGTCGTGCGCGAACTGGTTGGCGCGCAGCTGGTTGCCGAACAGGTCGTCGCCGCGGATTTCGAGCTTGCTATAATCCTTCCAGCGGTCGGGGTAGCCGATCTTGGTCGTGAAGTTCGCGAGCTTCTTCTTCGCCTTCACCTTCGTCCCGGGCTGCATCCACGTCAGGTTGCCGATGCGCGTGTCGAGCGCGGCGAGCACATTCTTGACGAGTACGTCCATCGCCGCCTTGGTTTCGGGCGGGAAATATTTCGCGACATAATCCTTGCCGACGGCTTCACCCATATTGCTCGTGGTGAAGTCGACCGCGCGCTTCCAGCGTTCCTGCATCTGCGGCGTGCCCGACAATGCGGTGCCATAGAAGGAGAAGGCTTCCTGCGCGACCGCATCGGGCAGCACGCCCGAGAAGCCGTCGAGGCTGCGCACGATCAGCGCGTCGCGGATCACGCCGATCGGCGCGTCGGCGAGCAGCTTGGCTTCGCCGGTGAAGGCGCTCGGCTGCGAAACGAGGATCGAATCCTCCTTGACGCCGAGGCCGCGGATGAAAGCCTGCCAGTCGAAGCCCGGTGCCGCCTTGGCGAGCTCGGCGATCGTCATCTTGTTATAGACTTTGGTCGCGTCGCTGCTGTCGTTCTTGTCCCAGTGGACGGTCGCGACCTGCTTTTCGAAATCGTAGATCGCCTTGGCGCGCGCGGGCGCGTCCTTCTCGCCCGCGAGCGTCAGAGCATTTTCGAGATGCTTGAGGTAGGCCGTCTGCAGCTTCGCGTTCCGCTCGCCTTCCTTGAGGTAGAAATCGCGGTCGGGCATGCCGATGCCGCCCTGGAACATCGTGTAGATATAGACGTCGGGGTTCTTGTCGTCCTGGCCGACATAGCCGCCGAAGAAATGCTGGATGCCGCTGCGGTCGGCTTCGGAGAGCAAAGCCGCGAGGCCGGCCTTGTCGACGGCGCGAACCTTGTTGAGCCAGGGCTGGATCGGGGCGAGGCCCTTCGCTTCGACGGCGGCCGCATCGAGATAGGACGAATAGGCGCGGCCGATCATGCTGCTGGGATCGCCCTTGGCGACGTCGAGGATTTCGCGCGTGCGCGTCTGCGACAGGTCGGCGAGCGCGGTGAACATGCCATAGTTCGACTTGTCGGCCGGGATCTGCGTGTTCTTCGCCCAGCTGCCGTTGGCATAGGTATAGAAATCGTCGCCCGGATGGACGCTCTTGTCCATACCGGTGAGGTCGAAACCGAAATCGCCGATCTCGGGCTTTGCGGTGGTTTCGGCGGCGGGTGCCGTGGCGGCCTTTTCCTTGGCGGTTGCCGGAACGGCGGCGAGGAGCAGGGCACCAAGCGCGGCGGTCGCCATCAGGCGCGAAGAAATATGCAGAGTCATGATATTCCCCAGTTTTCGATATGAAGCGAAAATCCGCGCCGCGCGGACACGGCGCAGATTAGCGATGCGACAGCTATACGCCTGCTGTTTGGGGGTTCAACCGGCCGCCGTGTCGCTGGTCGATGCCTCATGTCGTTGGTCGCGCGCCCGCGCCAGTTTGCGCCGCCAGCGGAGGCGAATCCAATTGTCCCAGAAGATCGAGGCGAGAATGTAGCCGACGACCGCCGACACCAGCGAAATGACGAACAGCCCGGCGAGCATCGCGGGCGCCGCATCGGAAAAGACCCAGCGCGCCCACTCGCCCGCCGACGCGCCATGCTCGATCATCGCCGAAAAAGTCGCACTGTTCGCGTGGAGCCCGAACAGCCAGTCGCCGAGCCACACCGACGCGATGATGATGAACGGCGTCGTGAACGGGTTCGACAGGAAGGTCATCGCCGCGCCGATCGGGATATTCGCGCGAACGGGCAGCGCGAGCAGCGCGACGCCCAATATCTGCACCCCCGGGATCAGGAAGAATATTCCGACGAACAAGCCGAGCGCGGTCCCGCGCGGCACTGACGTCCGGGTGAAGCGCCACAAATGGCTGTGTGCGACGCGATGCGAGAAGGGTTTGACGAAGCGGCTTGCGAGCAACTCTTCGCGCGTCGGCGAATTGCGGCGAACCCAGTTCATCACTGCCGCCTTGTCGCGGGGTTTGCTCCCGCTCATCCGCGCTCTTTCATCAGCCGCTGCTTGTCGCGCTTCCAATCGCGTTCCTTGATCGACTCCCGCTTGTCGTGCGCCTTCTTGCCCTTGGCGAGCGCGAGCTCGACCTTGGCGCGGCCGCGGCTGTTGAAATAGACCGAGAGCGGGACGAGCGTCATGCCCTGGCGCGCGACACCCGCGTACATCTTGTTGATCTCGCGGCCGCTGAGCAGCAGCTTGCGCGGGCGCTTGGGTTCGTGATTGTGGCGGTTGCCGTGGCTGAATTCGGGGATGTTGCTGTTGATCAGCCACACCTCATTGCCCTTCACCTCGGCATAGCTTTCGGCGATCGTCCCCTCGCCGAAGCGGAGCGACTTGACCTCGGTCCCTTGCAGCGCGATCCCCGCTTCGAACACCTGTTCGATGGCAAAGTCGAACCGCGCGCGCCGGTTCTCGGCGACGACTTTCTTCTTGTCGAATTCGGCGGCGGACTGGGGACGAGCCATTGCGGGACCTAGATTACTCCGGCCGCGGACAGCGCGGCATCGACGGCGGCGCGCGACGCATCGTTCGTCGCGATGATAGGTAGGCGCACTTCGGGCGAAAACCAGTCGTGGATGCGCGACAGCGCATATTTAACCGGCCCCGGCGATGTGTCGGAGAACATCGCCTTGTGCAGGTCGAACAACCGATCATGCAGCGCCAGCGCGCGCGCCCACTCGCCGGCGGCGGCCGCCGCCGCGAAATCGGCGCACAAACGCGGCGCCACATTGGCGGTGACCGAAATGCAGCCGACGCCGCCCATCACCGCATGAGGAAGCCAGAGGTCGTCATTGCCGCTGAGCTGACAGAAATCCTCGCCCGCCCCGGCGCGGTGCATCGTCACACGCGCGAGGTCGCCGCTCGCATCCTTGATCGCGACGATCGTCGGGATTTTCGCGAGCTCGCACATCGTTTCGGCGCTGATGTCGGCGACGGTGCGGCCGGGGACGTTATAGACGACGATCGGCAGGTCGCTGGCATCGGCGAGCGCCTTGAAATGCGCGATCAAGCCTGCCTGGCTCGGCCGGTTGTAATAGGGCGCAACGATCAGCGCTGCGGTCGCACCTGCCGCCTGCGCATGGCGCATATGGCGGATCGCGGTCGCGGTGTCGTTCGATCCGCAACCCGCGATCACGGGGACGCGCCCGGCCGCCGCCTCGATGCAGCTGTCGATCACCTGATAATGTTCGTCGTAGCCGAGCGTCGGGCTTTCGCCGGTCGTGCCGCACGGAACCAGCGCGCTGGTCCCCTCTTTGATCTGCCAATCGACGAGGCGCGCGAAGGCCGGGGCGTCGAACGCCCCATCGCGAAATGGCGTCACCAAAGCGGGAATCGACCCCGAAAACATGCACCGCTCCTTTACAATACCCTGCTGTAACCGATAGAATCCGGCCAGCGCGCCGCTATTGGACGTCTATTCAGCGCCCCGCAAGGAGTTTGGCGTTAGGGTCCAAATCCAGAGGTGTCGCATTCGAGGTTTGAAGCGATTTTGTTCAGGGCAAGGAAGCGAGGCGCAGGCATATGAGCATATTCCAAGGCTCGCTGACGCAGCCATGGACAAAATCGGTCAAATCCCGAAGGGACACCGAAATGGCTTCGATCTCGGCCCCGCGTGGCCTTGCAGATGGAACCACCATCCGCAGCGGCCAAGCGAGGCCGATGTCTTCGCCATTTCGACGCCTCGAACGTGACACCTCTGGATTTGGACCCTACATATGGCCGCTATGATCTCGTTGCCCAGCATATCCCGCCTTGCGCTCGCCGCGGCCCTCCTCATTCCAACTGCTGCCCATGCCAGCGAACTGACCCCCGAACAAATGGCCTGGTATCGCGCCCAGATGGGTCTGGCGGCGACGTCGGGTCCGCCACCGTCGACGAGCTCGGTCGGCGATGCGGTGATGGAATGGCGGCGGCTGACGGCGAACACCGGCGCCTCGTTCGACCAGCTTTCGCGCTTCCTGATGGCCAACAAGGGCTGGCCCGATAACGACAAGATGCGTACCCGCGCCGAAAAAGCCATCTCGCTCGACAGCTACGACCCCCAGCGCACCCTCGCCTATTTCCAGGCCTACCCGCCGCAGACCGCGAGCGGGCAGCTCCGCTATGCGCTGGCACTCAACGCGTCTGGGCGCCGCGAGGACGCCAACGCCGCGGTCCGCCGCGCGTGGATCAGCGGGCCGCTCGACGATTATGAAACGAGCCGCGCGCTCGCCATGTTCCCCGGCGCGATCACCCCCGCCGACCATGACGCGCGGATGGACCGGCTGCTCTGGCTCGGCGCCACCGCCGCCGCGAGCCGCCAGCTTGCCTATACCTCGCCCGACAAGCGCAACGTGTTCGCCGCCCGGCTCGCGATGCGCAACGCCTCGGTCGACGCCGCCTTTCAGGCATCCGCCGCCGAAAGCGCCAATCCGTCGCTGACCCGCACCGACGCGGGCTATATCACCGACAAGGCGACCTGGCTGCGCAAGGCGGGCCGTGTCGGCGAAGCGCGCGCGCTGCTCGCCGCGCCGCGCTCGCTGGCGAAGGCGCCGACCGATCCCGAGGAATGGCTCGAAACGCTGCTCACCAATGCCCGGCAGGCGAGCGATGGCGGCGACAAGACGACCGCCTATAATATCGCGCGCCAGTTGGACGACGCCTTCCCGGCCGGAACGGTGATCCGCGAGACGCCGCTCGGGGTGCGCGACGATTATACCTCGCTCGCATGGCTCGCCGGGCAGCTCGCCTATCGCGACCTGCGTCGTCCGGCCGAGGCGGTGCGCCTTTACCGGGCCTATGGCGAAGCCGCGCGCTCGGCGCAGACGCGCACGAAGGGCTTTTACTGGGCCGGCCGCGCGGCGCTGGCGGCGGGCGACCGCTCGACGGCGAATGCGCATTTCGCCGATGCCGCGCAGCATTATGACCAATATTACGGCCAGTTGTCGCTCGAACGGCTGAACCGTCCGCAGCCCAAACCGACCCCCGATCCGACCATCCAGGTCAGCAATGACGAGCGCCGCGCGTTCGAGGAGGACCGGCTGGTGCGCGCCGCGCGGGCGCTGGGTGAAATCGGCGCGTGGCGCGAACAGTCGATGTTCCTGCGCGCCCTTGCGCAACAGGCGACATCGCCCGCCGATCATGTGCTCGCCGGAAAGCTCGCGTCGCAGATCGGGCGTCCCGACCTGGGCGTGATGATCGGCCGCAGCGCGCAGGCGAACAGCCTCGATGCGGTCGAGGTTTCCGGCTTCCCGACCGTCCGCGTGCCCGCGGGGCATGAAAGCAACTGGACCTTCATCCACGCGATCACGCGGCAGGAAAGCCAGTTCGACCGGCAGGCGATCAGCCATGCCGGTGCGCGCGGGATGATGCAGTTGATGCCGGGCACGGCGCGCGAAGTCGCGGGCAAGCTCGGGATGAGCTATGACGCGGGCTCGCTGACCACCGACACCAATTATAATATTATGCTGGGATCGACTTACTTCCAGCAGATGTTGCGCTATTTCGGCGGCAGCTATCCGCTCGCGGTCGCGGCATATAACGCCGGGCCGGGCAATGTGAACAAATGGCTGCGCGCCAACGGCGACCCCCGCGGCGGCGGGATCGAAATGGTCGACTGGATCGAGGCGATCCCGATTTTCGAAACGCGCAACTATGTGCAGCGCGTGCTGGAAAATGCGGTCGTTTACGACACGCTGCGCGATGGCGGGGGGGCTCGGCAGCAGGCGCCGCTGAGCTTCTACCTCGGCAAGCGCACGCCCGGTTAACGTCCGCATGGCGGGGGAGAAGGCCAACATCATCAGCCCGGCGGGCTTTGCCGCGCTGCGCGCCGAATATGACGCGCTGCTCGGCGGCGAACGGCCGAAGCTGGTCGAGGTGATCAGCTGGGCGGCGGGCAATGGCGACCGCAGCGAAAATGGCGACTATATCTATGGCCGCAAGCGGCTGCGCGAGATCGATCGCCGCCTTTCGTTCCTGGCGCGGCGTATGAAGGCGGCGCGCGTCGTCGACCCCGCCGAGCAGCCCGACAAGAGCCGCATCTGGTTCGGCGCCACCGTCGAACTTGCCGACGATGACGACGCGCGGCGCACCGTCACTTTGGTCGGCGACGACGAGGCCGAGGCGGGCGAAGGCCGCATCGGCTGGAACAGCCCCCTCGCCCGCGCGCTGCGCGGCGCCGCGACCGGCGACCTGCGCACGGTGCAGCTCCCTGCCGGACCGAAGGAGTGGGAAGTGGTGGCGGTCAGCTATTCCTGACCGTCACTCGCCGATCCCCGCAATCAGGTCGCGCTGATCCTTCCTGAGTTCGGGAAGGTCGCGCGCAAGCTTTGCCCAGTGCGCAGCCTCGCGAGCGTCGGCCGCGACGCCCATTCCCTCGGCATAGGCGTTGGCCAGGATCGCGCGCGACCCTGCGAAGCCCGCGCGTGCCGCGACGCCGCAATCTTCGATCGCCTTCGCCAAACTCTTGTCGGCGAAATGCGCCTCGCAGAGCCAGTGGCTGCCCTCCGGATTGCCCGCATCGGCGATGGCACGCAGCCGCGCGAGGTTCGCGGCGCGCGTGTCAGGGAAATAGGTGAGTGCGAAAATCGCGGCCGGATGCCCTTTTTCCGCCGCCTCGGCATAGAGCGCCTGCGAACGCACAAAGTCGGCTGCGCCAAAGGTGCCCGCCGCCAGCCGATAGGCGAGATGGGTCTTTGCCTTTGAAAACCCCGCGTTCGAGGCCGCGACGTAGAGGTCATAAGCGCGTTTCACATCGGCGGGCGCCGGATCATTTTCGAGGAGCAGATAGGCGAGCTCCTGCTGCCCCGCGGGAAAGCCCTGCGCCGCCGAGGCTTCGAGATAGGCGCGGGCGCGCGGCATATCCTTTTTCAGCCCGACGCCGAGCGACAGCATATAGCCGGCGAGCTGCTGCGCGAGCGGATGGCCGCCGTCGGCCAGCGCAACAATCTCGCTCGCGCGGTGACGCGACAGCATGTCGGCGATCAGGATCGGCTCGTCCTCGATCGCCAGCCGGTCGGGCGAAATATCGGCGAGCGGATCAACGGCGGGCTTTGCTCCGCGTGCCGCCGCCGCGCCCGAAACCGCAGCGGAAGCCGGCGTCACCGACGGCGCCCCCGGCACCTCCGGCGGCGCGACGAGATAATAATCGTCGAACCAGCTGCCATAATGAAAGGGCTGTTGCGGCCCCAACTCCATCCCGAGGGTCCGCTTGTACACCTCGCGCGACACGACCTTGAAATAATCGGAGATTTCGAGGCCCGGAATGCCGAGTTCCTTGACCACCGCGGCCGCGAACGGGCTGACCGGCGAGCCCACCGGCGCGAAATCGAGCGCGGGGCGTCCCTTGGCGGTCGAATAGAAAACCGCGCCCTGTCCGATGTCGAGCAGGCCGAGCGGCGCCGACCCCGCCTCGCCCTTCGCGATATCGGCGTCCTCGACGCGCACCACCGGGTCGGAGGTGCGGCACGCATCGACGAACAGCAGGGTGAAGGCGCCCTGCGGCACGACGCGCTTTACGACGGTCTCGATCGACAGATAGCGTTTTTCGACATCGGCGCGGCGCGTCGCGGGCGGTGCGTCCATCG
This sequence comes from Sphingopyxis sp., assembly GCF_035250425.1. Taxonomy (GTDB): domain Bacteria; phylum Pseudomonadota; class Alphaproteobacteria; order Sphingomonadales; family Sphingomonadaceae; genus Sphingopyxis. The sequence continues at coordinate 11,930 of NZ_DATFFD010000166.1, read as the reverse complement.
GCACCAGCCAGTTGCGGCCGCCATATTCGAACCCGTGCCCGGCAAAATAGACGATCACCGACTTCGCGCCCGCCGCCTCGCTTGCAAAGCGCGTCAGCGCGGCGTCGAGGGTGGCCATGTCGGCGTTGCGGACGATGCGCGGCGCGATACCGGCCTTGGCAAAAGCGTCGCAGACATGGTCGATATCGTTGACCGCATTTTTCAGCGACGGCCATTCCCAGTCATTATAGGCGCTGTTGCCGATCAAGAGCGCAACGCGGTCGCCCGTGACCGGCGCGGTGCCGCAGGCGGCCGCAGCCGCCGGTGCCAGGCACAAAAGCGCCAGAAGCGCCGCACCAAGCACGCCAGCCCGCCATAGCTTCCCCATCGCCTACCCCCAAACGCCCCAAACAGGCGCAAACGGAAAATGGCGGAATTCTGCGCAACTTCACACTGAAATCACCAAAATGCCGCTTTTTCCCGACCCTGGTACGAAGGTAGGTCAGCCGGACAATGCAGGAAAGCGGAAATTAAAACTGTGCGCGCCGTCACCGACGCGGACTGGACGGTGCGATAGCCGCTGATAAACCGGTCGATGGAAAAGGGGACGAACGATGCGAAGCCTGCGATGGATAGCCGTGCTTATGCTGCCGGGTGCGGCGCACGCCGCGCCCGCGCGTCCGCCGCAACCGCCGATCAGCGACGCGCTGCCGATCGAGGGGCTCGAGCCCGGCGGGGAAATCGAGGCGCGCGCCGATGGCGACCTCAATGGCGATGGCGATAATGACACGGTTTTCGTGGTGTCCGGTCCCGACGCGCGCACCGTCCATGTCGTGCTCAGCTATCGCACCGGAGTCGATATGGGGCATCGGCCCGCGGGCCAATTCAAGCTCGAGCCCGATCCGCTCGGCCCCGCCGGGCTGACGATCGGCAAGGGCGTGCTGACCATCAAGGATCTGACCGGCGGCACGACGGCGCTGTCGGCGACTTATCGCTATCGCGCCGTGACGACAAAGGACGGGCCGCGAATGCGGCTGATCGGGCTCGATGCGACGGTTTATAGCCGCACCTATGCGCATGACGGCAACGAGATGAGCTGGAACGTCGCGACCGGCGACACGATCACGACGTTGCTGAAGGTCACCGGAACCGGCGAAGATCGCAGCTATGACAAGCTGTACACGCGGAAATTCAAGCGGCCGGTCAGGATCGTCTATATGGAGAATACACCGGGCGCCGAAGAAGAGTTGGTCGGCGTCACCAAGGCGAAATAACCATCGTCAGGGCCGCAACAGCGCGGGGATGATCCAGATGGCGGACAGGACGATAATCACCGCGACCAGCGAAAACCCCAGCACATAGCGGACATTATGCCCTTTGACCCCGCTGCTCGCCTCGGTCTCGGTCACTTCGACATGGTCATCGACGACTTTCATGATGCGCTTCCCTTCCTGCTGGTCCGCTTAGAACGCGGTCCGCGCGCGGGCGGTTCCGCGAGCGGCGTTGGGGAGAGAGGTGCCAGAGGGTCTGTAAGCCGGGTTCTGTCCATCCCCTTGCGGGGACTGTGCGATCATTCCTCTAGGCGAACGGTTACCCGAACGCTCAAGCAGTCAACCCGGACGGCTGGGCCGGAATCAGCCCTGGATAAATCCGTACCGTCCCTATTCGACCTTGCTCCCGGTGGGGTTTGCCGTGCCGCGCCTGTTACCAGCCGCGCGGTGCGCTCTTACCGCACCCTTTCACCTTTCGCCGGGCCGAAGCCTTTGGCGGTCTGCTCTCTGTGGCACTTTCCCTGAACCTGGCCGAAGCCCGATCCGCCGGACGTTATCCGGCACCGTGATTTCCGTGGAGCCCGGACTTTCCTCCCCTTTCTTGCGAAAGCGGCGATCGCCCGACCCTCTGGCGGGAGTGAGTATAGCGCGAATGGCCAAACATTACGAGCGATTGTGGGAATGGCTGTTTTGGGGTGGGAGCTGCCCAAAACTCGTCATGCTGAACTTGTTTCAGCATCCATGGCCCGAGATCCAAATTAGCCGCTGCTTCGAAGGAAACGGCAGACCATGGACCCTGAAACAAGTTCAGGGTGACGAAGAAAGAAACGGCAGCAACCGGTCGAACCGCCGATCAGTTCCCCTCGGGCTGGGGCAGCAGCAGCGCGAGCAGGATCGCGCGGCATTCGCCGTCGATCGTGCCGTCGATCAGCTCGGGGCGAAAGCGGCGCTGGAACGCGACGGTCGCCGCGAACCCGTCGGTCACGTCGTAGCCGAAGCGTTCGAGCGCGAGCAGGAAACCTGCGTCGGTCCACAAGGGATCGGTGAGCTTCTTGGTCGGCCGCGGCAGCGCGAGGCGGCGGCGGGCGAGTTCTTCCCACGGGAACAGCTCGCCCGGATCCTGCTTGCGCGTCGGTGCGACATCCGAATGGCCGATAACGTTGCCGCGCGTGACCGAATGCCGGTCCTTGATCTGGTGGACGAGGCGGACGACCGAGGCGACCTGCGGGTCGGGAAACGGGACATAGCCCCATTCGTGCCCCGGATTGACGATCTCGATCCCGACGCTCGCCGAATTGATGTCGCTGATGCCGCGCCAGTGCGATTTCCCGGCGTGCCAGGCGCGCTTGTCCTCGGGCACCATCAAGGTGATCTGCCCGTCCTCGCTGACGACATAATGCGCCGACACGCCGGATTCAGGATTGGCAAGCCAATCAATGGCTTCGGGACCGCTCTTCATACCGGTATAATGCAGCACGATCATCGAGATGGGCAGCGCGCGCTCGTCGAAATTGGGAGACCAGCGTTCGATAAAATCGCTCATGCGTTTTATGGGTCCGTCCTGTGCTTACCAAGCCGTCGATTGCGCCAGTGGGGCGCAAAAAGCAAGGTCAGGCGGCGGCGCGGCGCACCTGCTGGTCGGCGGGCTCGTAAAGGCCGCGCAGGCGCGGGCTGGCGACGAACTGGTCGGTTTGGCCCAGCACGGTTTCGCCCGCCCCGAGCACAAGGAAGCTTTGCGGCGCCGCCATCGCGCGGAGCCGCGCAAAGGCCTTCTGGCGCATCGGCGCCGAGAAATAGAGGAGCAGGTTGCGGCAGAAGATCAGGTCGGCGGGGCTCGCCAGCGGCGGCCGGTCGGTGAGCATGTTCTGCACCGAAAAATCGACGCGGCGGCGCAGGTCCGCCTTGGCGAGCCATCCGCCGTCGGTCTGATCGAACCAGCGCACCATGCGCTGAACCGGCAGGCCGCGCTGAATCTCGAACTGGCTATAGAGGCCGACGCGCGCGCGCGAAATCGCGTGATAGCTGACATCGGTGCCGACGATATCGACCTGCCAGCCTGCCCATTTCGCACCCTGTTCGGCGATCAGCATCGCCAATGAATAGGCTTCCTGCCCGGTCGATACGCCGCAATGCCAGACGGTCAATCGTCGCCGCAGCGCGTTGATCTCGCGGATACGCTCAAGCGCGGTCGCAGCTATTTCGTCGAACACGCTATATTCGCGATAAAAATAGGTTTCGTTGTTGAGCATCGCGTCGACGGTATCGTCGAGCAATTGCCGGCTGTTCGATGTGACCAGCGCGGCGACGAGCGCGTCGAGGTCGGCGATGCCGTGGCGCTGCATCACGGGCTTCAGCGACATTTCGATCCGCCAGATGCGGTTCGGCGACAGCGTCTGCCCGGTCCGCGATTCGAGCACGCCCATAAGGACGCGGTAAGCCGATTCGCTGGCGGTGGCGCCCATCATGACTTGCGGCGCCCCTGCCCGCGGCCTTGCAGGAAGCTGCCCAGCATCAGCGCGATCGCGTCGGGATTCAGCGTCGCCGCGGCAATGCCCGCCTTCGCGACCGCGCCCGGCATGCCCCAGATCACGCAGCTTTCGGGCGCCTGCGCGAAAATCGTGCCGCCGGCGTCCTTCAACCGCGCCGCGCCGATCACCCCGTCGCGCCCCATGCCGCTGAGGATCACGGCGACGCCGCCCTTGCCATAGATCTCGGCGACCGAGTCGAGCATCGGGTCGGCCGAGGGGCAGCAGCCATTGTCGACGGCACGGTGATCGAGCGCGATTTCGCGGCGCCGTCCATTGGCGACGACGAGCAAATGCGCATCGCCCGGGGCAAGATAGACGCAGCCGCGCTCGACCGCCATTCCGGCTTCGGCAACACGGACGCGGCGCGCCGTCATCGTCGCGATCTGTTTCGCGTAAAATTCCATGAAGGCGTCGGGCAGATGCTGGGTGAGCAGAATCGGCGCGGTGATCCTGGGATCGAGGTGCGCGAGGAAATTGGCAAAAGCGGGGATGCCGCCGGTCGACGCCGCGACCGCGATGCATTCGATCGGCTGGTCGGTATCGATCGCGAAGGGGGCGGGCGCCGGAGCCAGGCGTTCGGCCGCCTGGACCGCCACCGGGAAGTCGCGTTGATGGCCGAGCGTCATGATTCGCTCGGTCAGCACTTCGGCGAAACGCCCCGAAAAGCTGCCGCGGCCGGGCTTGGCGAGCGTGTCGCTGGCGCCGAGTGCAAGCGCGTCGATCGCGGCAGGACCGCCCTCGACGCAATTCGACGACAGGATGAGAACGCGGGCCTTTTCGGCGCGCTCGAGGATGTGCGGCAAGGCGTCGATGCCGTTCATTCCGGGCATTTCGATATCGAGCACGACGACGTCAACGGGTTCGCGCGCCAGATAGTCGAGCGCGTCGTGCGCCGAGGCGACCGACGCACAGATCTTCAAGCCCGGCCGCTGATCGACGATCCGTTCGAGGATGCTGCGGACGACGAGGCTGTCGTCGACGAGCATCACGCGCACGGTGCGGGCGGTTGGCTCTGGATCGGATATCAGGCGTTGTGGACGGGCCACCTAAAAAACCTCAGGCAATGCCGACGAGTTGCAGCTTCCCTTCGAGCGTTTCACGGTCGAACGGCTTCATGACATATTCGTCCGCCCCGGCCTCGATCGCCGCGCGAATATGATCGATGCTGTTTTCGGTCGTGCAGAAAACGACGCGCGGGCGTTCTTCGCGCCCATAGTCGAGATCGTTGAACGCGCCGAGGAACTCCATTCCGCTCATCACCGGCATGTTCCAGTCGAGCAGGATGACATCGGGACGATTGGCGCGGCAGAAGGTCAGCGCCTCCTGACCGTCGGCCGCCTCTTCGACGGCGAAAGACATGCTTTCAAGGATATGGCGCGCGACCTTGCGAATGACTTTGCTGTCATCGACCACCAGACAAGATTTCGACATTCAGTTAACTCCGACCCCCGGGATTTGGGCATGTTTACCGTGAAGGCGTGTGCAGCCCGTTAATAGACGGCCGAATTCATGCGGCTTTTAAGGTCGGCAACGTGATAAAGTTGGATGGATCGACAACGAGCAGCGCCGCGCCCCGATGTTCGATCATCGCATCGGCGACGCGCGCCCAGCCGGGGAGCAGCTTTCCGGCGATGCGCGTTTCGGCGGCGTCGATGAAACAGACATCCTCGATCTCGTCGGCGAGCAGCGCATAACCATGCTCGGCGACATCGACGACGATCACGCGCTGGCCGGGCGCCACCGGCACCGCGGGCAGGCCGATGACGACATGCGGGTCGATAAGGGTGAAGACACGGCTTCGCAGCGCAAAAAGCCCCGCGACATGCGGCGGCGCGGCGGGCACCTCTACCGGCATACCGACGGTGACGACCGAATTGATCGCGCGGCTGCGCAGCGCAACCCGCGTGTCGGCGATGCGCGCGATCAGATAGAGTTTTTCCATCATGCGCGCTCTCCCCCGACCTGGCGGCGCAGCGCGTCGAGCAGCGCCTGGCGGTCATAGCGATAGACGGTATCGTCCTCCGGCCCCGCGGCGGCGATCGAGGTACGCAGGCGGATCACCGGCACGTCGCCGTCGGCGTGCCCGCAAAGCTCGCCTTCTTCGGTGAGGCAGAGCAGGACATCGGGCGCCTCTTCCGACGCGTCGTCGCCCAGGGCGACGCGGTAGCCGGCGTTGCGCAGGATCGGCGCAAGGAAATTGCCGCCCCAGCCGTCATGATCATCGGCAAGGCGGCAGAGCGGCTGGCGTAGCGCGGGTGTGGGCGCGCCCGCCGCATATTGTTCCATCAGCCAGAAGGGGTCGATCAGTTCGACCGGGTCGCCGCCGACGAGCACGACGCCCGCGATCAGCCCGGGCGCCGCCGACGGCTGCACGGCATCGGGCAGGCGAACGATGTCGATCACTTCGGCGATCGGGTAACAGAGCACCGCGCGGCCATCGTAGAGCCGCAGGAGCTTCAGCGTCCCCTCGCCGCCCGGCAGCGCCGCGGCATGGACGGGGAAAATATCGTCGCCAATCTGCGCCTGCACCCTGCCCGCGCTTTCGAACAGCGCCGATGCCGGAACCTCCTCGACGCGTTCGATGACCGACAGGCGGACGCCGCGGACACGGCTGTTCGTGTCGCGGAAGAGCAGCAGTTGCACGGCATTCCGCGCCGCCGCGGCTTCGGCTTCGGCCTCGGCCAACCGGTCGTGGCTGCGGCCGGTTTCGCTGGCGTCGATCGCTGCGGTCGCCAGCAGACCCTGGACATCGAGCAACAGCACGGGCCGGCCGTTGTCGGGCAGCGTCGTGCCGGCATAAAGACCCGTCGCCATGATCATCGGCGCCGCGGGCTTGATCACCAGTTCCTCATGGTCGTGGATCGCCGCGACGCTGAGCGCATAGCTTTGCCCCTGCCCCGGCCGGACGATGACGAGCGCGCGGTCGTCACCGTCGTCGGCCTGGTCGCGCTCGCGGCCCAGGATATTTTCGAGGCGAAGGAGCGGAAATTGCTCGCCGCGCACCGTCGCGAGTTCGCCGCCGCCGAGCTGATCGATGCGCACCGTATCGCCGTTTTCGAGCAGGATTTCGCGCACCGCGCCGCGCGGTATCGCAAAATATTGCCCGGCCGCACGGACCATCAGGCCCGAAATGATCGTCAGCGTCATCGGCACGCGGAGCAGGATCGCGAGCCCGCGCCCCTCTTCGTTGCGCAATTCGACGATGCCGCCGATCTTTTCGACATTCGCCTTGACGATATCCATGCCGACGCCGCGACCGGAGATCGAGGTGATCTTCGCCGCGGTCGAAAAGCCGGGACGGAAGATCAGGTCGAGCTTGTCCTTGGGCGTCAGCGCGCGCGCCTCGGCCGCGGTCAGGAGGCGCGCGGCGATCGCCTTCGCGGTCAGGGCGTCGGGCGACAGGCCGCGGCCGTCGTCGCGCACTTCGATTTCGATCTGGTTGCCCGACTGGCGCGCCGAGACCGAGATGGTCGCGGTGATATCCTTGCCCGCTGCGACGCGGTCCTCGAGCGGCTCGATGCCATGATCGATCGCGTTGCGGACGATGTGGATCAGCGGGTCGCGGATATTCTCCATCATCTCGCGATCGAGCTCGACTTCGCCGCCGCTCGTCTGGAAGGCGATCTTCTTGCCCATGTCCTTGGCGAGATCGCGGACGATGCGCGGCAGCGGGGCGAAGAGCTTGTCGATCCGCTGCATGCGCATCTGACTGACCGACTGGCGCATCCCCGCGATCGAGTCGGACAGACGATCGAACGACGCGATGACCGACAGATCGGCGCCCGATTCCCTGAGCATCCGGGCAAATTCGTTGCGCGCGAGGACGATGTCGGTGACCCCGGTCATCACGCTGTCGAGCAAAGGCAGCGGCACGCGGATCGATCGCCAGTTTTGCAGTTCGCCGCTGAAATCATCGTCGCGGCGGAGCGGAACACCCGCGACTTCGAACGGCGCATCTTCGGGCGCGCTTTGCTCCGATAGCGCGCCAATCACATCGCGGTCGTCGCCGGCGGGTTCGACGCCGTTCTGGCCCAAAGCCGTGCAAAGATCGCTGAGCCGGTCGACGATGCCCAGCACCCCGGTAACGAGCATGGCGTTCGCCGGGCGGTTGCCGCGGCGCACCTGATCGAGCGCGTCTTCGGCGGCGTGCGACAACGCGGTCACGCGCGGCAGCGCGAGGAAACCCGAACTGCCCTTGATCGTGTGGACGAGCCGGAAAATCGCATCGAGCTGCGCGCGGTCGGCGGGATCGGCTTCCCATGCGACAATGGCCCCGCCGGCTTCGGCAAGGATTTCCGCCGTTTCGGCGAGAAAGTCGTTCAGCAGATCGTCCATGAAGGTGTCGGCGCGCCCCAGAAATCGAGGCTCCACCATGGCGCACAATGGTTAAGGAGGGTTTTACACAAAGGGCGAAAGGGTCCGAACGCGACCGCACTCCCTCCGGCGCGAATTCTATCGACTCTCGGTTAAATAGGCCTAGCCTGCGCAGGCAGCGGCGTTCGTGCGACCCCGAAAGCCGATGGGGCTTCCTTTGGTCAGGACCGCAGAGGATGAAAGGGTCTCGCCGTTTTGCGAGACCCTTTTGCGGATGCATTGCCTTTCCGGCGGGATATCCGGCGAAGCCCGTTCAACGCCCTCGGAGAACCGCGCCGACCAACAGTGACGTCGGCGTTTCGCGCGCCAGCATCACCGTGCCGTCATTCTGCCGCGCCACCGCCTGCACCAGCACCGCGGGCGCGGTGCGCGAGGTCATCGGGCTGGCGTCTTCGCCTTCGGCCAGGATGCGTTCGACGTCGGCATCGAGGAAGATGCGCTCGGCCTCGACATGCAGCGCGATCTCGATCCCCTCTCCTTGCTTCTCACACCCGACATCGAGCCGGCCGCCGCGCACCAGCGCATCGACGAGGAGAAGCGACAGGTTGAGGATGATCTTCACCGCCGGCTTGGGCAGCGGATCGGTCCCGATCATCCAGTTGAGGTCGATCGCGCGGTCGCCGATGATCCCCTGGATCGCCGACTTCGCCTCGTCGGCCGGAACGAGTTCCCCGAACCCGCCCGCCGACCCGAAGGCGAGACGGAAGAATTTGAGCTTGTTCGCCGAGGTCCGCGCGCTTTGTTCGAGCAGTTCGAAGCAACGCTCGCGCATCGCCGGGTCTTTCTCGTCGGCGAGCAGTTCGAGACCGTTGGCGAAGGCGCCGACAGGGCTCAGCAGGTCGTGACACAGGCGCGAGGCCAGCATCGAGGCGAAATCGACGCGATCGTCGGACATGGATGAAAAGGCTCCCCAGCGCAGTGTCCGGACATTTCCGGCTTGGGGCTGCTCCTAGGACAGGCATGACCTTAAGGGCAAGCGCGATGCGCCAAAGCGCCCCCGCCCTTTTCCGTCGTCACCCCGGACTTGATCCGGGGTCCATGCCGCCGCCGCCGAATGGATGCCGGATCAAGTCCGGCATGACGAAGGGAGGGCGTGGACGAGCCGTCCCCTTGAATTTCGGCGCCCGAAAACCACATTCCGATCAATGCAGGGGGATGACGATATTTTGACCGTGGCGCTGGCCGACAGCGCGGCCGGGCTGCGGCTCGACCGGGCGCTCGCCGAGGCGCTCCCCAGCCTGTCGCGCGAGAGATTGAAGAGCCTGATCAAGGGCGGCCGCGTCGTCGATGCAAGCGGCAAAATCCTTTGGGATCCCTCCGCAAAGGCCGCCGCGCCTGCGACGATCGAGGTTCGCCTGCCCGCCGCCCTGCCCGCGCATAATGTCGCGCAGGATATGGGGCTGGTCATCGCTTATGAGGACGAGCATCTGATCGTTATCGACAAGCCCGCGGGCATGGTCGTCCATCCCGCCGCGGGCAATCTCGACGGCACGATGGTCAACGCATTGCTCCATCATTGTGCGGGGCAATTGTCGGGAATCGGCGGCGTCGCGCGGCCGGGGATCGTCCACCGGATCGACAAGGACACCAGCGGGCTGATCGTCGCCGCCAAGCACGACCGCGCGCACGAAGGCCTCGCCAAACAGTTCGCCGCACACAGCATCGATCGCCGTTATCTCGCGATCGCGACCGGGCGGCCGATCCCGGCAAACGGCACGATCGACGCGGCGCTCGGCCGGTCGACCACGAACCGCAAGAAGATGGCGGTGGTCGCAGAAGGGCGCGGCAAGCATGCAGTCACGCATTATCGGACGATCGAGCCCTTGAAGAATGCGACGCTGGTCGAATGCCGGCTGGAAACCGGACGCACCCACCAGGTGCGCGTTCACATGGCGCATATCGGCCATCCGCTGGTCGGCGACCCGGTCTATGGACGCGTCAGAAAGCCGCTATCAGAGGTGCTGAAAGCGCGGAATTTCGTGCGGCAGGCATTGCACGCGGCCCATTTGGGCTTTATTCATCCGGTGACCGGTAACAACATCGCGCTCGACAGCGAACTCCCAAGCGACATGCGGGAACTGATCGATGAATTGCGCGTTTAGGTTTCGAATGAAAATCTATCTCGACCACTGGACCCAACCAGGGCAAGATATTCTCAGGATTTTAGGGAAGACACTCTCCAATGGCTAAAAGCAATGTTCCGGCCACGGTCCCAGCGCTCGGCGGCGAAGCCAGCCTGAACCGCTATCTGGCGGAAATCCGTAAATTCCCCCTGCTGACCCCCGAGCAGGAATATATGCTCGCGAAGCGATTTCAGGAGCATGGCGACAATGAAGCTGCGGCGCAGCTCGTCACCTCGCACCTCCGCCTCGTCGCAAAGATCGCGATGGGCTATCGCGGCTATGGCCTGCCCGTCAGCGAACTGATCAGCGAAGGCAATATCGGCCTGATGCAGGGCGTGAAGAAGTTCGACCCCGAACGCGGCTTCCGCCTCGCCACCTATGCGATGTGGTGGATCCGCGCCTCGATCCAGGAATTCATCCTGCGCTCGTGGAGCCTCGTCAAAATGGGCACCACCGCGGCGCAGAAAAAGCTGTTCTTCAACCTCCGCCGGATGAAGAATAATCTGGAGGCGTTCGAGGACGGCGACCTGTCGCCCGAACATCTGACCAAGATCGCGACCGACCTCGGCGTCACCGAGGAAGAGGTCACCAGCATGAACCGCCGCATGGCGATGGGCGGCGACACCTCGCTGAATGTCCCGATGGGCGAGGATGGCGACAGCCAGTGGCAGGATCTGCTCGGCGACGAAGGCCCGCTCCAGGACGAACGCGTCGCCGAGGCGCAGGAACGCGACGTCCGCCATTCGCTGCTGAACGAGGCGCTGGAATCGCTCAACGAGCGCGAGCGCCACATCCTGACCGAACGCCGCCTGACCGACGATCCCAAGACGCTGGAAGATTTGAGCCAGGTTTACGATGTTAGCCGCGAACGTGTGCGCCAGATCGAGGTGCGCGCCTTTGAAAAGCTGCAGAAGGCGATACTGAAGCTTGCCGGCGATCGGCGGCTGGTTGGCGCCTGAGGATCCCTGACGCCCGCGGTTTGACTCGCGGGCGCAAAGGACTAGCCTCCCCCGATGGACTTGCTGACCACATACCGTCATCACTTGGCCGTCGAGGCGTCGGGTCGTCGTGGCTTGTTCTCGAAAATCCTACGATATTTCAAAAGATTTTGGTTCGCCTGCCTTTTCGGAGCGATACTTTTTCTCGCCTATGGCGTGTGGGTCGCATTGACGAGCGATCTCCGCGGAGGCGCGGGAATGGCTTTGATCGTCTTCCCTGTTGGCGCCGCTCTAATTTGCGCGCTTGGGGCGATTCCTTACGGCGTCGCCCAGCTTTTCCTGTCAGCCAAGCAGCCACCGGATAACAACCTCGACGATTAGGCTTCGCGTCGATCGATATCCGTTCCCTACACCCTGAATGCGCGAGCGGCGCGCAAACGTCAAAAACGGCGCACGTACCCGAAATAGAGCTCAACATCCGGGCTGTCGCGATTGAGGCCGACATTGGCGCCCAAATCCCACTGGCTGTCGGCGTCGGGTTGCCAGCCGGCCGAGAGGCCCGCCAGCGCCTCGGTCGTGTGGCCGCCGGGGTCGCGGTCGCGGGTCAGCGACACTTCCGCCGCCATCGAGACGTCGTCGGACAGGCCGAATCCCACCCCCGCGACCGAGCCATAGGCCGTATGCCGGCCCTCGCCGTCGCTATCGACGGCGGCGTCG
>NZ_DATFFD010000165.1:0-18098 GCF_035250425.1 Sphingopyxis sp. | reverse complement strand
CTGCCACGCGCAGGCACCTGCCCCAAGACGCTGCTGCGCTCGACGCGGTGCTGATGCGCCACGGCTATCGGCCAATCGGAGCCTGCCCGCTGTTTCGCCTGATCGAGGCGGACGATGCGCATGCGCTGTTCGAACGCCTCGCGCAGCGTGCGATCCTGACGCGGCCCTTCGCCGGGCAACCGCACTGGCTGCGTATCGGCCTGCCTGCCGGTCGCCCGGCGTTGGCCCGGCTCGAAGCGGCGCTCGCCGATGGCTGAGCCGATCGCGCTCGCCGCGCTGGCGCTCGACGCCGCGTTCGGCTGGCCGCGCGCGCTCTATCGCCGCGTCGGCCACCCCGTCGGCCTGTTCGCGCGGATCATCGACGGCTGCGAGGCGCGGTGGAACCGTCCCGGACATAGCTTCGCCGCGCGGCGTGCGCTCGGTATCCCGACCCTGCTCGTCCCGCTCGTTCTCGTCGCCGGCGCCGGCTGGGCGCTCGAGCGCTGGGTGATCGCGTCGCTCGGCGCATGGGGCTGGATCGCCGTCGCCATCCTCGCCTGGCCTGCGCTCGCTCAGCGCAGCCTGTTCGACCATGCCCGTGCGGTCGGCGAGCGGATCGATGCGGGCGACCTGCCCGGCGCACGCGGCGCGGTCGGTATGATCGTCGGCCGCGACACCGCCGCGCTCGATGAAAGCGGCGTCGCGCGCGCCGCGATCGAGAGCCTCGCCGAAAGCTTTTGCGACGGGGTTGCGGCGCCGCTTTTCTGGCTGTTCCTCCTCGGTCTGCCCGGCGTGTGGGCATATAAGGCGGTGAACACCGCCGACAGCCTGATCGGCCACCGCGAGGCGCGCTGGCGCGCCTTCGGCTGGGCGGCGGCGCGCACCGACGATCTCGCCAACTGGATTCCCGCGCGGCTATCGGGCCTGCTGCTGTGCCTCGCGGGCGGCGGCGGATGGCACACCTTGTGGCGCGACGCGCGCCAGCACGCCTCGCCCAACGCCGGCTGGCCCGAGGCCGCGATGGCGGGCGCACTGGGGCTTCGGCTGGCGGGCCCGGTCGCCTATGACGGGGTAATGCACAACAAGCCGTGGATCGGGGAAAGCGACAGCGACGCGGGCGGCGGCGATATCGACCGTGCGCTCGCCATCTATGTACGCGCGTGCCTGCTCGTGTGGCTGATCGCGGGGGGTGTGGCATGGCTGCGCTAATGCTGCAGGGCACCGGCTCCGACGTCGGCAAGTCGGTACTCGTCGCGGCGCTGTGCCGCGCGCTCACCAATCGCGGCCTTCGCGTCCTTCCCTTCAAGCCGCAGAATATGTCGAACAATGCCGCGGTGACGACCGACGGCGGCGAGATCGGGCGCGCACAGGCGCTGCAAGCCATTGCGTGCCGCGCCGAACCGCACAGCGACATGAATCCGGTGCTGCTGAAGCCGCAGGCCGATCGCACGTCGCAGCTGATCGTCCACGGCCGCGTGCGCGGGACGCTGGGCAGCGGCAATTTCCGCGAGGCGCGTGGCGCGCTGATGGCCGAAGTGCTCGAAAGCTATGCGCGCCTCCGTGCCGCCTCAGACATCGTCATCGTCGAGGGCGCCGGATCGCCCGCAGAGATCAACCTGCGTGCGGGCGACATCGCGAACATGGGTTTCGCGCGCGCTGCGAATGTGCCCGTCGTGCTGATCGGCGACATCGACCGCGGCGGCGTCATCGCCTCGGTCGTCGGCACGCGCGCCGTGATCGATCCCGACGATGCGGCGATGATCCGCGGCTTCCTGATCAACAAGTTCCGCGGCGATCCGGCGCTCTTCGAGGATGGCTATCGCGAGATCGAGACGCGCAGCGGCTGGTCGGGTTTCGGTGTCATCCCCTGGCTCAGCGCGGCAGCGCGCCTGCCGAGCGAGGATGCGGTGATCCTCGAACGCCCCGCCGATCCGCGCGAGGGGCGCAAGCTGATCGCCTGCCCGATCCTGCCGCGCATCTCGAATTTCGACGACCTCGATCCGCTGAAGCTCGAGCCCGGGGTCGAGATCGTGATGGTGCCGCCGGGCCGGCCGATCCCCGCCGAGGCGGCGATCATCGTCCTGCCCGGATCGAAGGCGACGATCGCCGACCTAGCGGCGCTGCGTGCCGAGGGCTGGGACATCGACATCAAGGCGCATCACCGGCGCGGCCGGATGATCGTCGGGCTGTGTGGCGGCTATCAGATGCTCGGGCGTAGGATCGCCGATCCGCTGGGGATCGAAGGGACAGCTGCCGAGGTCGAAGGGCTTGCCCTGCTCGACATCGAAACGATTCTTTCGCCTGCAAAGACGTTGCGTCATGTGCATGGAACCGCATTGGGTACGCCGGTCGAAGGTTATGAAATGCATATGGGTGAAACCAGCGGCCCCGGAACGGCGCAGCCGTTCGCCACGCTGGAAGACGGCGCGCGGGACGGCGCGATCAATGATGAGGGCAATGTCATCGGATCCTATCTGCACGGGCTGTTCGCGTCGCCTGGCTTCCGCCGCGCGTTGCTGGCGCGGATCGGCGTAGCGGGCGGCGGACGCGACTATTTGGCCGACGTCGACGCGGCGCTCGACGACATTGCGGCCGAGTTTGCGGCGCACGCCGATATCGATGCGATGTTGCGCATCGCGGGGATCGCCGCATGAGCGGATCGTCGCTATTCGTGCTCGGCGGCGCGCGCTCGGGCAAGAGTCGCTATTCGCAGGCGCGCGCCGAAGCCGCGGGCGGCAGCCCGGTCTTCGTTGCGACCGCCGAAGCGTTCGATGACGAGATGCGCGCGCGGATCGCCCGCCACCAGGCCGACCGCGACGCGCGCTGGCGCACGGTCGAGGCGCCGCGCGACCTGCCCGCCGCCATCGACGCGCTGAATGCCGAAGACGCCGTCGTGCTGGTCGACTGCCTGACGCTCTGGGTATCGAACCTGCTGCTCGCCGAGGCCGACATTCCGCGCGCGGGCCGCGAGTTGTGCGATGCGATCGTCCGTTTCGAGGGCAAATTGATACTCGTAGCCAACGAGGTTGGCCTTGGCATCGTGCCCGACAATGCACTCGCACGGGCGTTCCGCGACGCGGCGGGACAACTCAACCAGTCGGTTGCGGCGGCGGTGGAGGAAGTCGTGCTGCTCACTGCGGGATTGCCCCTCACGCTCAAGCAGCGCGGGACCTAAAGCGCACCATCCCCGAAACGTGCTGAATGTGGCGTTTACTATCGTTATGAAGCATATCCTCACGCCGCCCCGGCAAATCGGGCCGCATGAGAAAGCATGCCGATCTTGTCGCTGGCGATTCGCGATGGCTTCCTGTCTCCATCGCCCTTGCCGCCGCGGCGCTGACGCCGTCGGCCGCCCATGCCTCGTCAAAGCTGCTTAACGTCAAGGCGCTGGCGGACGGCAAGGCTGCATGTCCCGTCGCGGCGAGCTATGCGCCGCCGGCCAGGGCCGACATCTCACGCGCCATATTGAGCGGAGCGCCGAGCGCGCTCGACCGCATCCGCGCCGACCAGCAAGGCATCGCGGCGCCCGAACCCGCTGCCGCGGTGCCGGTCATCGCTAGCCTCGCCGCGTTCCCCGTTCGGCAGACGCTCGAGCCCGCCAGCCGCACCCCGATCGCTTTCGCCTCGTCCGAGGGCTGCGGTGTGCCGTCGGTTTTCGCGCCGTTCGCCAACGCAAGCGCCGAATATGATCCGGCCGCCGAACTCGGCACCCGCGCGATCCCGGTCAAGCGCACGCGCTTCGACGATCGCTGGGACCGCGTGCGCCGCGCCGCGCCGGCCGGGCTGATGCAGGGAAAACTGCGCCGGGCGAATGCGTCGCCGGGGCTGAACGAGCCCGAGCTTCTAGCGCGCGTCAATCAGTGGGTGAACCGCGAAATCGCCTATGTGAACGACGACCGCAATTACCGGCAGCGCGATTTCTGGGCGACCGCCGAACAGACGATCGCGCGCGGCAAAGGCGATTGCGAGGATTTCGCGATCCTGAAGATGCAGATGCTGCGCGCCGCCGGGGTCGATGCCGATCGGATGAAGCTGGTGCTCCTCCGCGATCTCGCCGCCAACGCCGACCATGCCTTCCTGCTCGTCCAGACCAGCGCGGGCAAGGTCGTGCTCGATAATATGACCGACCGGCTTTACGATGGCAGCCGCGCCAATGCGGTGCGGCCGGTGCTGTCGTTCAGCGAAAACCGGCGCTGGGTCCACGCCTATCGCGGCACACAGCCGTCGCCGAACTTCGCTGCGAATCCGGCGTCGCAGAAAAGCTATACGCTGGCACTGAACAATCAGCGTTCGGTCAGTGCCGACCCGCTGACCTTCAAGACCGGCTTGAGCAAATAACTCAGCACCGATTTCTTGCCCGTCACGATCTCGACATCGCATAGCATGCCGGGAGTGATCGGCAGCCGCCGGCCGTTCGACGTCAGATAGCTGTTCGTCGTTTCGACGACGACGGTGAAATAGGCCTGCCGTTCGACCTCGTCATAGATACTGTCGGCCGACACGCGCACGACCTTGCCGTTGAGCCCGCCATAGATCGAGAAATCATAGGCGGTCACCTTGACGTTCGCGGGGTCGCCGACCTTGATGAACGCGATATCGCGCGGGGTCACGCGCGTTTCGATCAGCAATTTGTCGCCCAGCGGCACCACCTGCATGATCTGCTCGCCGGCATTCACATAACCGCCCACCGTGTTGACGAGCAGGTCGTTGACGACCCCGCGCGTCGGCGAACGGATTTCGGATCGCGCCAGCCGGCCTTCGGCGCCGCGGATCGTTTCCTCGTTGACCGCCATCTTGGTCGTGAGCTGGCTGCGTTCGTTGAGCGCTTCCTGCTGGAAGTCGAAGCGCGCGCGCGACACTTCGGCGCCGGCTTCGCGCACCGCGGCTTGCGAGCGTGAAATCGCCTGGCGCGCCGCGGCGAGCCGGCCCTGAATATCGACGACTTCGCGCTGCGCGGTGAGCAATTCGGTCTGCGGGACGACGCCCTTCGCCGCGAGCGGCGCGAGCATCGCGACCTGTTCGCGTGCGAGGCTGAGGCTGCTTTCGAGCGACGCGGCGGTCGCCTGCGCCTCGCCCATGTCGCGGCGGCGCTGCTCGACGCTGGCGGATAGCGCCGCGAGCTGGCTTTGCAGCGACGAGCGCCGTACCTCGGCCAGCCGCATTTCGTCGCCGCAGCTTGCCCCGGTGCAGCCCGCCCCGCCGCCTTCGCCCGCAAGGCGCGCGGCGCGCTGCGCAAGGCGGGCATTTTCGGTTTCGAGCTGGCCGAGTTCGGACTGCGACGTCGTATTGTCGAGCCGGACGAGGAGCTGGCCTTTCTTCACCGTCTGCCCCGAGCGGACGAGGATTTCGCGGATCGTCGAGGGTTCGGCCGACTGGATGATCTGCACTTTCGACGAAGGGATGACGCGCCCTTGCCCGCGCGATATCTCATCGACGCGCGCGATGCTCGCCCACAGCAGAAAGAGGACGAAACCCGCAGCCGCCGCGACCATGATCTGTTCGCTACCGCGCAAACGCTGCCAGAACTTCATCATGAAAACGCGCCCCTATTCAACACTCTGGGGCTCGGCTGCGGCTTGCGCCCCTTGCTGGGTCGTCAGGCTGTCGAACCGCGATTTGCTCTGCGTCGGGTCGGGAATGTTCGGCACCCAACCCTTGGTCACATCGACGCGGCCGCCGACGTCGGTGTCGGTGCGGCGGTCGGTCGGGTCGCGCGGCGGGGGCACGCCCTCGACCGCGATCACTTCGCCGGGCAGCGCCTCGGCAGCCGCTGCGGCGCCCTGAAATAGCTGGCTGAACGCGGGAATATATTCGGCGCCGGTATAGGCGTCGGAGAAAGCGCGCGGCTTCCCCCACGACCCTGGCCAGCGATAGAAGATATGCGCGCCGATCTGCTCGATCTTGGTGAGCTTCGGCGCCCAGCGCGGCAGCACATAATTGGCGTGGTAATGCGTCGCCATGCCGACGCTCACCTCGACATGGCCCGACAAAGCGGCGCGCGCGATCTCGGCCGAGCGGCGCCACAGCGCCGGCACCGGCGGGCGGCGCATCGATCCATCGCACGCGAAGCTGAACTGGCAACCCGGACGCGCGCTGCCCTGATAGATCACGCCGCACACGGTGTTCGGATAGGCCGGGTGCTTCATGCGGTTGAGGATGACCTGTGCGACGGCCGCCTTGCCAGCGTCGGACTCGGTTGCGGCCTCGTAATAGATCGCCTGCGTCAGGCAGCGCTGCGCGTTGGTCGCCTGCGCCAGCGAGATCGTCGGCATCAGGAACGGCCGCGCCGCCTCGACCGGCAGCGCCGAAACGGGGAGCAACGCGTTGCGCGCGACCGCGTCGGCGCCTTCGGCGGTCGGCACGACGGAGTTTGCTTCGGTATCGGTGATCAGTTTCGCAATCGCCTTTTGCTTCGCCGCCTTGGCGGTTTCGACGGGATCGGCGGCCCAATCGGCAACGGTGCCCTCGACGAAGCGCGACAGCCGGTCGTTCGACGAAGCGAACAGGATCGCGGTCGCGAACAGCGCGAGACCTAGCAGGATCAGCTTCAGGCTCTTGGGCGCCCCCTGCCGAGCATCCGCCCAGGGTGCGTCGGCCGCTGCGGCGACATCGCGCCCGATGTTGAGTTCAGGGATCATGATGCCGGTTCCTTGGTCGATCGCGCGAGCACTTCGGCGCGCGGGCCGTCGGCGACGATGCGGCCGCCGTCGATCACGATGATGCGGTCGCACATCTGGAGGATCGCCTCGCGGTGCGTCGCGATGATCACCGTCTGCGATTTGCCGACGGCGCTATCGAGCGCGTTGATGAAAAGCCGTTCGCTCTGCGTGTCCATCGCGCCGGTCGGCTCGTCGAGGAAGAGCAGTCGCGAGGGTGAAGCAAGCGCGCGCGCGATGGTGAGGAAGCCGCGCTGGCCACCCGACAATTGCCCGCCGCGTTCGCCGGTGCCGCGGTCAAGCCCGGTTTCGTCACGGCCCATGAAGCGGTCGGCGCCGATCGATTGCAAGGTTGCAAGCAATTCGGCGTCGGTCGCCGAGGGGGCGCAAAACTGCATATTCTGCTTGATCGAGCCGCTGAACAGCACCGAATCCTGCCCGACGAAGCGGAATTGCGAGCGCAGATAGATCGGCGAATGCTGGCGGCTGTCGAGCCCATCGATGAAGATATTGCCCGCCTCGGGCGCATAGAGCCCACAGAGAAGGCGCCCGAGCGTCGACTTGCCCGACGCCACGCGGCCGACGATCGCGATCCGCTCGCCGGCGTCGATCTTCAGATTGATGTCCGACAAGGACGGCGCCGCGGCGCCCGGATAGGTGAAGGACAGGCCTTCGACGACGACATGGCCTATGTCGATCGTCAGGTTCAGCGCGCTGCTGCCCATGCGGCGTTCGTCGTCGGCCTCGATCATCTGCTGGATGCTCGCCATCGTCGTCAGCGCCTGACGCCCGCGCGTCATCAGGAAGGCGAGCTGGCCGACGGGCGCCATCGAGCGGCCCGCGAGCATCACGATCGCGATGATCGCGCCCATCGAAATCTTGCCCGCATCGAACAGGTAGAAGCCGCCGACGACGAGCGCGAGGCTGGAAAATTGCTGGCCGAGCGTCGCGAGGTTGATCGCCGCGGCGCCGGTGCGGCGCATCGTCGCCTGCGTCCGCGCGCTGGTGTCGACCATCCGGCGCCACTGGCCGAGCACCTGCCCCTCGGCAGCGCAGCTCTTGACCGTTTCGGCCCCGCCGATCGCCTCGACCAGCGTCGCATGCTGGATGCTCATGTCGGCCTGATTGTCGAGCGACGCCTGCACCATCCGCCGCTGCAGGAAATAGCCGGCGACACCCATTGCGACGATGATCGCCAGCGGAACGAGCGCGAGCCAGCCCGCGAGCACGGCGATCATGATCAGGAAGAGGAAAAGGAAAACGATGTCGACGAGCAGGACGATCGTCGTCGAGGCGAAGAAATCGCGGACCGATTCGAATTCGGACACGCGCCGCGCGAGCATGCCGGTGCTGCCGCGGCGGTCGGCCAGCGGCATGTTCAGCACCTTCGAAAAGATTTTCTCGGACAGTTTGACGTCGAGTTCGCGGCCGAGATCGTCGAGCAAGGTCGACCGCGCGAGGCGCAGCGTGAATTCGACCGCAAAGGCGAGCAGCGCGCCGACGGCGAGGACCCACAGGCTCGACACCGCCTTGTTCGGGATGACACGGTCATAGACGTTCATCGTGAACAGCGGCAGTGCAAAACCGAGCAGGTTGATCATCAGCGCCGCGCCGAGCACCGGGTAGAAGGAGCGGCGCATCCGCCGGACCTCGCTCCAGAACCAGTGGCGCTTTGCCTGTTCGTCCCACGGCCGTTCCTCGGCGCGGATCGCGGTCGGATCGGCGGCCACCGCCACCGCCTGCCCGGCGTAACTTTCCTCGACCGCCGCTTCGTCGGCCCAGATCGGCGCATCGGCACCCGGCTCCCAGACGAGATACTGGTTATCGCGCGCTTCGATCAGCACCGCGCAGGTGCCGTCGGAGCGCCGGATGATCGCGGGCAACTCGCGCGCAAGGTGCCGCACCTTGCGCGCGTAGAGCTGCTCATTGTTGATGAAGCAGAGATCGAGCGCGGCCTCGGCCTGATGAAAGGGGAGGAAGCCCCTTTCATCGCGCGCGAGCGCGACAAGCGCACCGCGCTGGAAATTTTGGCCGAAATGCTGCGCGACAAAGAGGATACAGGCGATCAGCGGATCGCCCGGCGCCTCTTTACCGATACGCGCAATCGTGGATTGATTCTGCACCATATTCAAATTTTCTACTCGGAATCAATCCACTGACATCATTTACGGGCGATGGCGACGCTGGAGTTCGGCGGGCGCCGGCGGGCCGTAACCGACCTTCTCGCGCGCATAGACGCGGCGCGCTTCGGGAGCGGTCAGGTTGAACGCGTCGAGCAGGCTGTTGGTCGATGCGAGGATTTGATAGACCGCGAACATCTCCGAGAAACGCGCGGTTTCGGCACGCACCTGGACGTTGAAGCGCGTGTTCTGCGCGTCGAGTACGTCGAGCAGCGAACGGCGGCCGACCGAGAATTGCTCGCGGTACGACAGCAGCAGTTCGTCGGTCGACTTGCTCTGATCGACGAGGTCGCGGAACACCGCGGTCTGCGTCTCGCGGCTGTTCCATGCGCGGCGCGTATCGGCCTCGGCATTGCGTTCGGTTTCGTGCAGGCGGAAGCGGCTCTCGCTCGCGCGGCGGATCATCTCCTGATATTTCGCCTGATTGATCCCGCCATTGAAAATATCCCAGCGCAGGACGACGCGGCCGAGCAGGTCGGTCGTCTCGCCGCGGAACGCGTCGATATCATCGCCAACCCGGCCCGAAAATTCGAGGCCGATCGTCGGAAAAATATCGCCCTTCTCCTTCTTCGCCTCGGCATTCGCCGCATCGACATCGGCCTGCGCTTCGAGCACCTTCGGGTGCCGCGACCGGGTCAGGCCGACCGCTTCGCTGAGGCTGACGGGCAGTTTTTCGGCCATCGCCGGCGGCATCTGCACTTCCTCGACCTCGAGCCCGCTCAGCGCGAGCAGTTCGATCTTGGCATTCTGCAATGCTTCCCTGGCTTCGGACACGCGAACGCTCGCCGCCTTCGCGCGCTCCTGCGCCTGCTGCAGGTCGGCAGTGCTGATCGATCCGGCGGTCACGCCGCTCGACAGGTCGGACACCAGGCTGTTGTGAAAGGTCATATTATCTTCGGCGGCGGCGACGACGCGCTGCTGTAGCAGGACGTCGAGATATTGCCGCGCCGATTGCAGCGCAATGAACTCCGACCGTTCGACCACGCGCAGCGCCGCGCCGTCGACGCGCGCAGCTTGGCGAAGCTTTTCGCCGTGGCGCCGGCCGAAATCGATCAGCGTCTGCTCGGCACGGATCCCCGCTTCGAGCGGATAGAGTTCATCGTTGGCGATGCCGAGGTTGCGGCGCGTCGCATTTTCGAGCCGGCGGACGCCCGCAGACATTTCGAGCGAGACGCGCGGCAGATACAGCCCCTTCGCCTGTTCGAGTTCGAACTCGATCGCCTGTTTGTTCATCTCCGCCTGATTGATCTGCGGATTCGAATCGATCGCGACCGCCATGACATTCTGCATGCTGGTCGGCTCGGCAAAGGCCGAACTGGCGAAAAAGGATATGGCGATGGCCGAGGCAAAGCCGGCGAGCTTAATTTGCTGTTTCATCACAGTCCCCCATTCACTTCGACTTCGACGCGCCGGTTCTCCGGCGTGCGCTGGCCGTCCACCGTCTGGACGCGCGGCTTGCGCTCGCCCATCCCCGACACCGCAATGGCGTCGGCCGGAATGCCCGCGGTGCCCATCATGTCGGCGATCACGCGCGCCCGGCGCAGCGCCAGACCGTCGTTATATTTATCGGAGCCCGACCGGTCGGTGTGACCGACGACGGTAAAGCTGCGCCAGCCGCAACGCGTGCGATTCTCGGCCATGAAGGCGACCGACTGACCCGCATCGGCGGGCGCGACGGTCGAATCCCAGTCGAAATAGAAGGTCGAGGCGACCTCGGGCGGGCAATTTTCGCTCGGCGGGGCCGGCGGCACCAGCGGCGCTTCGGGCGTCGGCTGCGGCCGCTTGGTCATCATGCCATAGGCGAAATCGCAGCGCCGCAGGCTTTCGGCGTCCTTGGTGCCCGATTTCAGGAAGCCCTTGGCGATGCCGCACTGGACCTTGGCCTCCGACGCCCAAGTATAGACATTGCTGTTGGCGGCGACGACCGAGCGATCGGTGGTCAGCGCCAGGGCCGCGTCATAGCGGGTTTGAACCTCGGTTCGCACCTGATCGATCGGCTGATCGGCAAGAGCCTGCGCATAAGCGCTGCCAGGCTGGGCGAAGGCCAGCGCGGCAAATGCCCCCGCCATCCATTTTCCCGGTTGATGTGCCATGTTCGTATCGCCCTCCCGTTATTCTCTGTTCCACTGGTCTTTGAAAACTGCTCGATCAGGCCGCTGCCATGGCGTGAAGATCCGCTTCCAGCGCCTGGCTGGTCGGGAACGCCACATCCGGCGCGATCTGTTGATCGAGGAACTGCGCCAGATCGAATGCCGGCGTCTCACCGGCCGCGATCTGCACCGGTTCGGGGCCGCCCGTGACAGCGTGGATCAGCTGATCGACCGTGCTGCCGCCGCTTTCCAGAACCTCGGCAAGCACTGCAATCGCCGCCGGATCATGCGCCGCGGCATCGGAGCCGGCGGCAACCGCCTCGGCCGGCACCGCCGCCAGCGCAAGCAGGCCGTCCATCACGCCGGGATCGAACGAACCACGATCCGCGATCATGTCGGCCAGCGAATCCGGGTTGCCGGTATCGGCATTGTCGGTGGCTTCGCTGCGCCAGCCGCTGTCCTCGGCGCCGTCGATCGCGGCGGGACTCGTCTCGTCGGAATGCGGCGTGGACGTGTCGGGTGCGGCGGTTTTCGGCGTTTCCGCAAGGCTGTCATTCGCGGCGCTCGAAGGCGTCGCCAGCGCCGAAGCATCGACGGCAGCCGCCGCGACGCCGCCGTCGGCCTGGTCGATACCCGGCTCGGCCCTCGTCACCGCGATCGGCGACGCGACGCTGTCCGGCTGCGCGTCGTGAATCCCCACGATCAGCGACGCGGCGACCAGCGAGCTGGCCAGCGCCTGATTGCTGCTCTGATCCACTGCGCGCTGCGCACCATCGGCCTGCCGCGTTGCGAAGGAGACGTCGCCGACGGTGCCCCGGCTGCCGTCGGCCCGGGTGAAGTTGGATTGCCCGAAAACCAGAACCTCGCCCGAAGCGGCCCGATAGCTCTGTCCGTCCGAATGAAGGTCGATCGCGGTGATGCCGAGTTCGGTGAGCGTATGATATTCGCCTGCATCGGCCACACCGTTGCTATTGATATCCTGCCAGGCACCGAAGCTGGCGAATTCGGCATCCGCAGCGGTGAACTGCCCGTCGCCGTTTGTATCAAACGCCAGCCGCAGCGCATCGAGGTCGGTCGTGGCGCCATCGGCATAGTTGGCAAGAACCAGTTCAGACGCGCCCGAAACCTGGCGATCGCCATTCACGTCGTAGACGAGCAGGCCGTCGTCCGGCGCGGTCCAGGCCGTAGCCTCGGCAATGCCGTCGCCGTCGAAGTCGAAGCGGACCCCGGCGGAGGTGTCGACGAACTCCAGCCCGTCGCCGTCGAGGTCGAGCACCACCGGCGGCGTAATCGTGTTGGTGCCCGATCCACCGTCGATCGCATCGGTGCCCGGTCCGCCGGTAATGGTATCGTTACCGTCATTGCCGAACAGCGTGTCGTCGCCGTCGCCGCCGTTGATGACGTCATTGCCGCCGCGGCCGTAAATGATGTCGTTGCCGCCATTGCCGTTCAGCGTGTCGTTGCCCGACGTGCCGTAGATGGTGTCGGCCAGCACCGGGTCGCCATTGACCGTGATGGCCGGATTGCCCGCGTCGTTATATTTGAACTCGAAGCGGACGAGACGTGCCTGGAAACTGCCGCCATCATCGTCAAGATAGGTGAGTTCCCATGTGTCGCCGCCCACCGGGGGATTGGCGGTGAGATAGTCTGCGAGTGTGGTGCCGGTAGGATTGCCCGAGCCGTCCAGCAGGAAGATGCTGGTATAAGGCACGGTCGCCTTCATCAGGCCGCTCGCGGAGTCGTAGAGCCAAGTCTGCTCGAACTGGGCGGCCGTGTCGTCGTCCTGGACGACGACGAAACGATTGCCGTCAATTGTGATCTCGACGGTGACTTCCTCTTCGCGCTTCGAACCGGCGCTACCTCCACCGAAGCCGTTGGGATCCCGCTCGTTAACCGGTATCGGACTATCGAACGGGCTTTTCTGGAAGTCGGTGAACAACTCAAGCACCGCAATATTGGCATTGCCGTTCAGGCCGGCTGCAAACTCGGGAGTGAGCGTGAGCGTCACCTCCTGGTCATTGCCGGAGGTCAACGGGCTGCTGCCGTCACCAATCTGGGCATTCTGCCCCGGCAGGCGCGTCGGCGCGACTTCGTGGATGAATACCGACTGGGTAACGCTCGTTGTACCGTCGCTAACCCCGAGATTCAGCGTGACGTCGACCGTGTCATTAGCCGTAGCGGTGGGCCGGTAGACGAGGTCGTCGAGCAGGTTGATGCCGGCATCGGTATCGAACAGGATCGTGCCCGTCGTCAGCGCGACATAGGATGTACCATTGAAATAGAAAACGCCGGTGGGTGCGTTGCTGGCCGTCACGACCAGAGGATCGCCGTCCACATCGGTCGGGACGACAACATTCAACGGATATCCGTTGGCGAACGTCGGTGTCGTCGCGGTCTGCTGTGCCGGATCGCTCGACATCCACACGGCGTTGTTTGTGACGGTCGGCGCGTCATTGACGCCGTTGATCGTGATCGTCAGCGTCGTCGTCGTCCGGTCGCCGTCGCCGTCGGTGAGGGTGTAGGTATAGGTTTCGGTCAGCGATTCATTGACGCCCAGCGCCTGCACCGTCGCATTGCCGTTGTTCAGCGTATAGGTGTAGCCGCCAATGGCGTCGAGCGTCAGCGAGCCATAGCTTCCTGCGACCGCCACACCGATATTGCCTGTCACGTCGCCCGCCGGAGTACCGGCGGCGACACCCGTCACCGCCGCGCCATCGGCTCCTTGCGTGTCGGCGCTTCCCGGCGCATTGGTCGTCCCGACGCCGGTCACGACGTTGCCGGTCGCCGGCAACCCGCTGTCCTCGGCCACCGCATCGGTGTCGGCACGCGCAGTCGGAATATCGTCGATGACGTTGATCGTGATCGTGCCGGGGACGCTGTTTCCGTTGGCGTCGGTCGCGGTGTAGTTGAACACCCGCACGCCATTTTCAGTGGTGATGTCATTGTCGAGCGTCGCACCGTCAAATGCCGATTTCAGCGTATAGGTGTAGGTGCCATTGGCATTGAGCACGAACTTGCCGAGCGCATCTTCGACGGTCTGCGGCGTATAGGTGACGCCGGTTCCCGTAACGCCCAGTGTTCCTGTTACGGTTTCGGTGGTGGCGCCGGGGTTGCTGCCGGTGACGGTTCCCTCCGCGACGTCATCGCCATCCTGGTTCAGGTCGAGCCCGGCTTCGTCGACCGTCTTTGTCTGATTGTCGGGGGCCAATGTCACCGGCTGGATCGTGATCGTCAGCGTCGTCGTCGAGGTGTCGCCGTCGGCATCGCGGATCGTATAGACGAAGACGTCGGTGACGATGGTCGACGTCGTGTTCGGCTTGGCGTCATAGCTGTAGCTGCCGTCCGCGTTGAGCGTGAGGTCGCCGAGCGCGGTCGAAATCACCGTGCCGGTGCCGGTCGTGACCGGCGTCGTCATGTCGCCGCCCGCGGCGCGCACACCGACAACCCCGCCCGCGGGCGATGTCGCCTCCGCACCATCTGTGCCAAAGCTGTCGGCATTGTCGGTCAGCACATTGCCGGTCGCGACGGCGCCCTCGATGATCGATTTTATGTCGGCATTTGCTGTAAGGCCATCATCGAGGAAGGTGATCTGGTCGCCGATCTCGGTCTTCGCGGTCGCGGTGTCGTTGTCACCGTCCTTGATCGTGACGGTGGCGCTTATCAGGCCGGTGAGCGTCAGCGCATCATTATGAAGCGCCAGTTCGCCATCCTGAAGATGTTCGAGCGCGACGAGCTGCGTCACCGTCAGCTTGCCGTCGCTGCCAATGGTAATGGTAAAGGCGTCGTGCGTGCCGCCGCCATCGGTGTAGCGTCCGGCGATCGTCGTCGCCGAGGTTTCGACCAGCATGACCGCAAAGTCGCCCACGGCCGTCTTCAGCCCGCTGTCGACCGCCGCCGGATCGAGTTCGGGGTCGGAGGTCGTCAGTTCGATGCCATAAGTCGTCGCACCGGTCGACGCGGGGCCGTCAGCACCATAGGCGAAGGCTGCGGTGATAACTGGGTCCGCCGACGTCACGGTGTCGAAACCGCCGGTTTCGTCGAGCGTGACGATGCCCGAGCCCGCAACATTGGTGATCGACGGGCCATCATCCTCGATGCGGACGACGCTGCCGAGGTCAACCGTATCGCTGCTGAAATCGCCGTCAAAATCGGTCGCCGTGACCTGGAGCAGCAGCGCGCCGGCGTTCATTCCTGGCGAGCTTTCGTCATTGCTGGCGGTATTGCCATGTTCGATTGCGATCAGCTGGGTCATCGTGACCGTGCCGTTCGCGGCGACGGTGAAGGTAAAGGCGACATCGCCTGAAGTTTCGCCGCGGCCTTCGACCGTGCCCAGGCTGGCCTGGTAGAGGCGGATCACCTCATTGGTCGCGGAGATCAGATAACCGCTCTCCGGGTTCGCACCGCCAAGGACGAATGCGTAGCTGTAGGAGACGGGCGTATCGGCGCCCGCATCGAGGCTGACGGTATAGAGATCGGCGATCGCAATCGTCGCCGAACCGAGGTTGCCGGTGGCATCGGGGTCCACTTCAGTGCCCGCCGCGGTAACGCCGTTGGTCTCGTCGATCAGCAGCTCGGCGCCCGCCTTCAGCGTGACGTCGAGGACCGGGCCATCGTCGGCAAAGCGGATGTTGCCGCCAAGATCGATCGACTGCGTCGCGCTGTCGGTGTCGCCGTCGCGATCGGTGATCGTCACGGTCCCGGTCAGGCGGACCAGATTGTCCGCGAGCATCGCGAGCTGATTTTCGAAATTGCTGTCGACGCCCGGACCGTCATGGTCGATCTGCGCGAACTGCGTGAGCGTGACCGTGCCGCTCGCTGCGTTCGCGTCTAGAGTGAAGACCGTGTTGCCGGGGTTGACGGCGCCCGCGTTCGCCGCGGTCGAGCCGGTGATCACACCGCTGACATTATAGAGGAAGATCGAAAAACCATTGCTATCGAGCCCTGAATCCGCGCCATCAGCGCCGAACAGCGACAGGAGGTAATTCCAGGTGATAGAGCCAGCGCCATCCTCGCCAAAATCGGCATTGGCAAACGCAAAGGCGTCGCTGAAATTCGCGGTCGACACTGCGAAATCGCTCGCTGCGCCGATCGTTTCGCCGTCCTGCGTCGTCAGCAGGACATTCGCCTCGCTCACGACCGCGATGTCGATATTGACGCCATCATCCTTGAAGGTCAGCGACCCGCCGATGTTGGCCGTCGCGCTCGCCGGGTCGCCGTCGCTATCGGTCACTGTCGCGGTCAGCGTGATCAGGTCGGCGGCGCTGAGCCCGATCGCCTGGTCAGCGCCCGTATCGGGCGAGTGGAAGACCGGACGCTGCTGATCGAGCGTCACCGTGCCGTTCGCATCGACCGTCAGGGTGAAAACGACGGCGCCGCTGCCGCTGGTACGGCCGTAAACGACCCCGGCCTCATTGGTTAGCACCACCGACTGGCCGGTGATGGTGTCGACGAGACCCGAAGCGATGCCGGTCGATTTCACGCCCAGCGCATAGACGATCGAATTGACCGCCGCCGGCCCGTCGGCGTTGAACGCGACGTCGAACAGGCTGCCCGGCTGTCCGAAGCCGAAATTGGCCGTGGCGTTGGTTGCAAGGTCGCTGTCGTCGACCGTCAGCGCATTGGCGCCGCCGGCGGCCGCGGTCACCGCGGGAACATCATCGGTGACCTGCACGGTGACGACGCCCGTCGCGGGATCGCCGTCGGTATCGGTCGCCTGCACCGTGACGGTGCCGAGCGGCTGCGTCTGTGCCGCCATCGCCAGCGCGTGCGGCAGGTTGCCGGCGAGCGTCACCGTGACCGTCGCCGTGCCGGTCGCGCCGGGCGCGATGCTCGCGGGCGCGGTCAGGCTGATCGTGATTGCGGCGGGGCCATCCGGGGTCAGCGATCCGGTGATCGTCTGCCCGCCGGGCGCCATCGTCCAATAGATGTCGGTGCCGGCACCGTCGAGACTTGCGACAAGCCCGGCGACGCCCGTGAAAGCGAAGCCCGACAGCGTATCCGAACCCGCCGTGAAGATCATGTCGCCGCTCGCGACCTCGTCCGGGCTGGGCGGCGTGCTGCCATTGGCGAGCGCCGCTTCGTTCACGGTGAGTGTGATCGGCGCGGCGTTCGCCGGAATGGCGCCGTCGGCGATCGCGATCGTCAGGCTGTCCGACGTCGGATCGCCGTCGCGGTCGACCGCCGACAGCGTGAAGGTTGCGGACGGATTCGCGGCGTTGTTCTGGTTGCCTACGGCGGCAAAGCTGAACGTGCCGTCCGCGTTGACCGTCAGCGTACCCGTCGGCTCGGTGATCGACACGCTGCTTCCCGGCGCGAGCGAGAGCGTTGCGCTGCCGCTGCCGAAGCTGACATTGACCGAGGAAACGCCGTCGGCACCGCGATCGAGCGTCCAGGTGCCGTTCGCGGTCGCGCCTTCGACGACGGTCGTCGGCGCGTCGGAAACGTTCAGCGTCGGCAGGTCGTCGACGATCGTGACGCCGAACGCGCCCGATGCCGTGGTGCCGTCATTGTCGGTGACGGTGAAGCCGATGCCCGCAAGGAAATCGCTATCCTCGCTGCCCGGGACCGCCTGATCGATCGCCTGCGAGAGGGTGACCGTATAGCCATAGGTGACCTGCGTCGCGCCGGGGCCGGCGGCCGGGGCCGTCAGGCTGATGCGGATCACTTCATTGCCGCCGACCGAACCGACAAGGTCGTTGCCGACCTTTTCGAAGGTCACCGGCACATTGTTGACGGTCAGATGCGTGTCGAGCGCGGCGCTGTCGTCCAGGACTAGCGAACCCGCGAGCGTCGCGGGAACGTCGCTGCCGAAATCGACTATGATCGTGCCGTTGGCGCTCGCGCTGCCGGTCGAGGTCACTTCGCCGGACAGGCCATTGTCGGCATTGGCGCCGACGAGGCCGTCCTCGTCGACGGTGACGTCAGCAATCTTGCCGATCTGCGGCGCCGAATCGGCAACGAGCGTGATCGTCGCGGTGGCGACGTCGGTGTCGCCGTCGCCGTCGGTGACCCGGTACTGGAAGCTGATGCTGCCGGTTTCCTGCGCGCCGGGCGTGTAGGTGAAGCTGCCGTCGCCATTGTTGACGAGCGTGCCTGTGCCGGTCAGCGATCCGGCCACCAGCTCAACCGCCCCCGGCTGCACGCTGTCGGCGCCCTCGACATCGTTGGCGAGCACATCGATCGTCACCGGCGCA
>NZ_DATFFD010000164.1:0-5827 GCF_035250425.1 Sphingopyxis sp. | reverse complement strand
TTGGGAGTTGATCGACAAACTCCGCGACCGGAATGGCGAACAAGGAGATAATTGTGGCTGACACCAACTACGACCTCATCGTCCTCGGCTCGGGACCCGGCGGCTATGTAGCCGCGATCCGCGGCGCACAGCTCGGCCTCAAGGTGGCCATCGTCGAGCGCGAATTGCTCGGCGGCATCTGCCTCAACTGGGGCTGCATCCCCACCAAGGCGCTGCTCCGCTCGGCCGAGATCTTCCATTACATGCAGCACGCCAAGGATTACGGCCTCGCCGCCGAGAAGATCAGCGCGGACATCGAGGCAGTGGTCAAGCGCTCGCGCGGCGTCGCCAAGCAGCTCAATCAGGGCGTCACGCACCTGATGAAGAAGAACAAGATCGCGGTGCACTTCGGCGAGGGCAAGCTGACGGCCAAGGGCAAGCTCTCGGTCACCGACAAGGACGGCAAGAAGACCGAACTGAGCGCGAAGAACATCATCCTCGCCACCGGCGCGCGCGCCCGCGATCTTCCCAATCTTCCCGCCGACGGCAAGCGGGTCTGGACCTATCGCCACGCGATGACCCCGCCCGAGATGCCGACCAAGCTCCTGGTCATCGGCTCGGGCGCGATCGGCATCGAATTCGCCAGCTTCTACAACGATATGGGCGCCGAGGTGACCGTGGTCGAGATGCTCGACCGCATCGTCCCCGTGGAGGATGCCGACGTCTCGGCCTTCCTCGAAAAAGCGCTCAAGAAGCAGGGCATGACGATCCACACTGGCGCGGGCGTCGAGGAATTGAAGGCGACCGCCAACGGCGTGTCGGCGAAAATCAAGGGCAAGGACGGAAAGACCCAATCCGCCGAGTTCAGCCACGCGATCGTCGCGATCGGCATCGTCCCGAACACCGAAAATATCGGCCTCGAAGCCTTGGGCGTGAAGACGACCAAGGGCCATATCGACACCGACGCGATGTGCCGCACCAACGTCCCCGGCCTTTGGGCGATCGGCGACGTCACCGCGCCGCCGTGGCTCGCGCACAAGGCGATGCACGAATCGATCATCGCGGTCGAGGCGATCGCGGGCAACCATCCGCACACGATGGACGTCCGCAACATCCCCGGTTGCACCTATTGCCGCCCGCAGATCGCAAGCGTCGGGCTGACCGAAGCGAAGGCGAAGGAACTCGGTTACGAGGTCAAAGCCGGAACCTTCCCCTTCATCGGCAACGGCAAGGCGATTGCCTTGGGCGAGTCCGAGGGCTTCACCAAGACGGTGTTCGACGCGAAGACCGGCGAACTGCTCGGCGCGCACATGATCGGCGCCGAGGTCACCGAGCTGATCCAGGGCTATACGATCGGCAAGACCGCCGAACTGGTCGAGGATGATTTCATCGGCACTGTCTTCCCGCATCCAACGCTCAGCGAAACGATGCACGAAGGCGTGCTGGCAGCGTTCGGGCGGCCTCTGCATATTTGATTTGGTTCGCACGAAGCCACGAAGCCACAAATGGGGCTTTTCTTCCCCCGTTCGTGCTGAGCTTGTCGAAGCACTGTTCTTCTCTTCGACGCTCGAAAGGAAGAGCGGCCCTTCGACAAGCTCAGGGCGAACGGGTTTGACGGGTCTTTGTGGCTTCGTGCCTTTGTGCGAGTCATTTTTTGACTTGAGGGACAAGCCATCACCAAATCATCGCGCTATGTCATCGTGGCCGCCGCCTTGCTCCTCACGGTCATCCTGCTCGGCCTGACAGTAGGCGCAGGCTGGACGCAGGCCATCGACTGGCAAATCTCGCATACGCTGGCGATCCGCGTCGATGAACGCAATCCCGCTTTCATCGCCTTCATGCAAGGAGCAAGCTGGATCGGCGGCGGCACCCCGCGCTGGATCATCGTCATCCTGCTGTGCGGCCTCGTCTGGCACTGGTGCGGCCCGCGCTGTGCCATCGCGCTGGGCGGCGCATCGCTGCTCTCGAACCTCGCCTCCAGCCTGCTGAAGCTCGGCTTCGCCCGTGCGCGTCCCGACCTGATCGATCACCTCGACCATCAAACGAGCTCTTCCTACCCCAGCGGCCACGCGACGAGCGCCGCGGTCGTCTATCTGCTGCTCGCCTCGCTCGCGCCGCCACGCTGGCGTCCCTACGCATGGACGCTCGCGGCGGCGATGATCATCCTCAACGGCTTCTCGCGCATCATGCTCGGCGTTCACTGGGCCAGCGATATCGTCGGCGGCACGATGCTCGGTGCGGCGTTCGCGCTGCTCGGTGCATGGTGGGTCGCAAAGCACAGCGCGGCCGCCTGACGCATTTTCCGCTGTCCTATTTTGCACCGCTTTGCCATCACCGGATCCGGGCACCAACAACAGGCGGGGTAAACATGCAATCGCGAGTGAAGTTACGTAGTTTTCTGCGGGGAATCGCTTTGGGCTCGACGGCGCTTTTCGCCGCCTCAATCGCCCACGCGCAGGCACAGGACGCGGCCGGGCAGACGGTGATCACCGCCGCACGCTACATCGACGTCCTGACCGGAAAGACGGTCGAATTTCCCGCGATCTTCGTCGGCGCCGACGGCCGCATCACGAACATCGCCGACGCGCGCACCGTCCGCTGGGGATCGAACGTCAAGCATATCGACCTCGGCGACAAGACCTTGCTTCCCGGCCTCATCGACATGCACGTCCACCTCGACGGCCCCGCCGATATCGGCGGCTATCGCGGGCTCGAATTCACCGACAGCTTCTGGGGCATGACCGCGGTCAAGAACGCGAACGACATGCTTGGTGCCGGCTTCACGACGGTGCGCAACGTCGGGTCGGACAACCGCAACGATATCGGGCTCAAACAGGCGATCGACGCGGGCTATGCGACCGGCCCGCGCATCGTCCCCGCGGGCTATGCGCTCGGCGCGACCGGGGGGCATTGCGACAGCACTTTCCTGCCGCCCAGCCTCGAAAAGAAGGACGGCAAGGAAGAGGGGGTTGGCGACACGCCCGAGGAAC
Source organism: Sphingopyxis sp. (assembly GCF_035250425.1). Lineage (GTDB taxonomy): Bacteria > Pseudomonadota > Alphaproteobacteria > Sphingomonadales > Sphingomonadaceae > Sphingopyxis. Next base: position 2,858 of record NZ_DATFFD010000164.1, on the reverse strand, counting down.
TGCGCTTCCAGGTCCGCCGCCAGCGCAAATATGGCGCCGAGGTGATCAAGGTCTGCGCCACAGGCGGCGTCTTTTCGCGCAACACCGAACCCGGGCAGTTACAGGTCTCCGAACGAGAACTCGCGGCGATCGCCGACGAGGCGCATCAATGGGGCCTGCGCGTCGCCGCGCACGCGCACGGCGCCGACGGTATCCGCGCTGCGATCGCTGCGGGGATCGACACGATCGAGCATGTCAGCCTCGTCGATGACGAGGGCATCCGCATGGCCGTCGCGCGCAAACAGCCCGTGTGGTTCTCGATGGACATCTACAACACCGAATATACGCAGGCCGAGGGTGCGAAGAACGGCGTGCTCGAGGATAACCTCCGCAAGGACCGCGAGATCGCGCAGATCCAGCGCGACAATTTCCGCAAGGCCGTGAAGGCCGGCGTGCGCATGGTGTTCGGTTCCGACGCGGGCGTCATGCCGCACGGCCAGGTCGGCGGCCAGTTCCGCGTCATGGTCGAATATGGAATGACCCCGCTGCAGGCGATCCAGGCCGCGACGAAAAACGCCGCCGAGGCGCTCGTCCGTGAGAAGGATGTCGGCGCGATCGCGGTAGGGCGCTACGCCGATATCGTTGCGGTCGACGGCGATCCACTGACCGATGTTCGCCAGCTTGAAAGCGTCGATGCGGTGGTGAAGGGCGGGGTGCTGGTGAAGGGGAACTGAGCCGCTCACCCCGATTCCGTTCGTGCTGAGCTTGTCGAAGCACCGTTCATTCTTTTGACGCCGCAAAGAAGAACGGCCCTTCGACAGGCTCAGGGCAAACGGGTTTTGGTTGGCGAATTAAACCACCAGCCGGTCGATCAACGCCTCGCGCATGTCGGGGGTGAAGTTCAGCACCGCCTCGGCATAGGTCGGGATATCGCCGTGATCACGCCGCACCGTGGCGAGCGCGGCGTCGAGATAGGCGGGGTTGACCGACATCAAGGCGCGGATCGCATCGTCGTGGATTTCGGCGCCATAACGCGAGCGGATATGCGCGGCGCCCTGCGCGATGCGTTCCTCGATCTTGCCCGCGGTGTTGGTGAGGAGATAGTCCTGCATCAGGTCGTCCTCATGGACCCCGAGCAGCCGATGGACGATCGCGACCGCAAAGCCCGTGCGGTCCTTGCCCGCAACGCAGTGGACAAGGCTCGGCGCGTCATATTCGGCGAGCGCCGCCAGATAGAGCCGCAGCGTCGCGACGAGCGCGGGGCGATAGGGCATGCCGGCATAGGTATCGATCATCCGCTCGCGCGCCGTCTCGACATCGATCGTCCCGCCCGCCGCCTGCAGATGCGGCGCAAGGCCGGCGGTAATGCCGCCCGCAAACAGCACGCGCGCCGAGAAGCTCTCCGACCGCCGGCACGGGTGCAGCTCGCGCTCGTCGTCGCCGCGCAGGTCGATCACCGTCTCCAGCCCCAGCGCGTCGAGTGCGTCCAGATCATCGTCGGTCGCAGCCTCATGATGCGCCGAGCGCCACAGCGTCCCGTCGCGCAGCCGCCCGCCACCCTCGACCGCGTAACCGCCATAGTCGCGGAAATTGTGGACGCCGGCCAGTGGCAGGACTCGCTCGGCAATCATCATCATTCTCCTGTAAACACCGGGGGACGCTTTTCGACGAAGGCATTGATCGCCTCGCGGTTATCCGCGGTTTCGTGGACGATCGCCTGATAGGCTGCACTCAGTTCCAAAATATCGCTCATCCGGCTGTGCTGCGCCTCGCGCAGCAAACGCTTCGTCAGACGCAGCGCGCGCGGCGGGTTGCAGACGATCCGCTCGGCAATGGCGATCGCACGGTCGAGCAGTTCCGCATCGGGCACGACGTCCGTGACCAGACCATATTCCTTTGCCTGTGCGGCGTCAAAGCGGTCCCCGGTCAGGAACAGCTCCGCCGCACGCGGATAGCCGAGTATCTTCTGGAGCAGCCATGCCCCGCCGTCGCCCGGCACGATCCCGACCTTGATAAAGCTGCACGCGAATTTCGCGCTCTCCGCCGCGATGCGGATGTCGCAGGTGCAGGCAAGGTCGCAGCCCAGCCCGATCGCGTGGCCGTTGACCGCGGCGATCATCGGCACCTCGCAATCCATCAAGGCGCGGATTACCGCCTGCACGCCCTTGCGGTAATTGGCGCGGGTGGAATCGGGCTGGTCGAGCACGCCGATTCCCTGGCGATCCTGCATGCCCTTGAGGTTCCCGCCGGCGCTGAATGCCTTGCCGCTGCCGGTCAGGATGATCGCACTGACACCGCGGTCGTCGCCGAGGGTGCGGAGCGTGTCGATGATGTCCTGGCAGTCTTCGTGGGTGCCGATCGCATTCATGCTTTCGGGCTTGATCATCGTCAGGATCGCGATCTTGCCCCGCCGCTCGACACTCAGAAATTCGCCCATCTTCAATTATCCTTTGCTGACTAACCAAAGCTATTGCATGGCTGGCGGGACATGCAAGGCTTTGCGCTCTATCCTTTCGATCCGCCCGGCGACATTGCCGCACTGCGTGCCGATTTGCGGTCCTGGCTTGCGGTGAACCAGCCGCAGGGCGATGTGGTGGCGCGCGCGAATTGCTGGGCGAGTTTCGATCCCGACTTCAGCCGCGCGCTGGGTGCGGCGGGGTACGTCGGCATGACGCTGCCGGCGCGCTATGGTGGCGGAGATCGCCACCCGCTCGAACGCTATGTGGTGATCGAGGAATTGCTCGCGGCGGGAGCGCCCGTTGGCGCGCACTGGATCGCCGATCGACAGACCGGGCCGCTGATCCTGCGCTATGGCAGCGAGGAACAACGTCAGCGCTATCTTCCCGGCATCGCGAAGGGCGAACTTTACGCCTGCATCG
>NZ_DATFFD010000163.1:0-39071 GCF_035250425.1 Sphingopyxis sp. | reverse complement strand
GGGTTGTAATTTTCCGCGCGAATATCGATGGGGAATCGTTGGCGACTTGCGTCACAGCAGAACGAGATGGGAGAAAATCCATCCGCCGCACGGAGGACGACGCGCCAATCGGGTCGACAAAAAAGGGGACATGGCATGATGAACAGCAGAAATTCGCGCTACCGGAAGCAAATTCTCGCCGCCGTATCGTTGATCGGGATGGTCGTCGCGCAAAACGCCGCGGCGCAGGAGCAGGCCGCGCAAACCGACGCTGCGACCGAGCCGCAATCGGCGCCGCGCGGCGAGGAAATCGTCGTCACGGGCAGCCGCATCGCCGGCACCAAGATCACCGAAGCCCTCCCCGTAACCGTCGTCGGCGAGGATGAGATTGCGGCGACCGCTGCGGTCTCGGGCGATGATCTTCTGCGCTCGATCCCGCAAATGAGCGACCAGTCGTTCAACAGCAGCAACGGCCAGACGAGCAGCAATTTCGCGCGCGGCGACGTCGGTTCGATCGATTTGCGTGGGCTTGGCGTCGGCAACACGCTCGTCCTGCTCAACGGACGCCGCCTCGTCCAGCATCCGAGCAGCCAGGCGAGCACGTCTCTCGCGCCGGTCATCACCTACAACAGCAACTCCATCCCGGTGTTCGGCATCCAGCGCGTCGAAGTGCTGCGCGACGGCGCCGCAGCGCTCTACGGAACCGACGCGGTCGCGGGCGTCGTCAACACGATCCTGCGCGATAATGTCAACGGCGGCGGACTTGCGCTGCAATATGGCGGCGCCGAGGGCACCGGGCTGCGCGAGTTCAACGGCTCGGGCTATCTCGGCACCGATTTCGCCGAGAATCGCGGCAATATCTCGCTGCTGTTCAACTATACCAACCGCACCGCGCTGACGTCGCAGGACCAGGATTTCACCGCGACGGGGGACCACCGCTTCTTCGACGATTTTGCGGGCACGGTCTTCGAAGGTTCGAACAGCCTCGATGACACCAGCACGCTGTCGCAATGGGGCAATTTCACGACGGGCGGCGTTCGCGTGCGCCGCGGGACGACCAACATCACAAGCGCCGGCGGCGTGTTTTCGATTCAGCCGACGGCGAATGGCGGCTGTTCCGCTGATCTGGGCGGCGGTATCTGCATTGACGATGCCACCCGCGCCACAACGGGCGCCGATCGTAACACCCGCTGGGATTCGCAGAAGAATTTCCCGCAGTCGATCATTCCCCGGCTCGATCGCATCAATGTGTTCGCGAACGGCCATTATGACCTGACCGACAATCTGACGGTCTTCGGCGAAGCCGGCTATTATTATGCCAAGACGCGCAGCATCCAGGACAGCGTCTTCTCGATCGGTTCGATCCAGATGACGGTGCCGGCATCGAACTATTGGAACCCTTTCGGCCCGGTCACCTTCGCCAACGGCACGGCGAACCCCAACCGCCTCGCCGGGATCGACGCACCCGCCGCGGGGCTGCCGGTCACGATGACCAGCTATCGTTTCGTCGATCTCGGGCCCACCGTTGTCGATGTGACCAACCGGCAGTTCCGCGCCTTGCTGGGCCTGCGCGGCGAAGCACTCGGCTTCAACTGGGAAACCGCCGCCCTCTATTCGCAGGCGACGGTGCGCGACGTCCAGGACGGGATCAGCGCCACGCTGCTTCAGCAGAATCTCGCGCTGTCGACGCCCGACGCCTATAACCCCTTCAACGGCGGGAATCCCGACGATCCTACCGGTCTGCCGATTTCGGATGGCAATCTGGCGGCGGGCGAAGACTTCCTGATCAAGACGATCCGGCGCGGGAAATCGACGCTGGCACAATGGGATTTCCGCGCTTCGAAGGCCGACCTGCTGTCGCTTCCTGCCGGCGATGTCGGCATGGCCGTCGGCGCCGAACTGCGCCGCGACTCCTATCTCGACGATCGCGACGAGCGCGTCGATGGAACGATCACCTGGACCGACAGCGTTACCGGCGTCGAGCAGCCCAGCGATCTGTTCGGGGTCAGCCCGACCCCTGACACCAAGGGGTCGCGCACGGTTTTCGCCGCCTACGCAGAACTGGCGGTTCCGCTGATCGCGCCTGAAATGAATGTGCCGTTGGTTCGCAGTTTCGAGCTGCAACTCGCGGGACGGTACGAGCATTATTCCGACTTCGGGAGCATTGCCAAGCCCAAGATTGCCGCGGCGTGGGACCTGTTCGACGGCTGGCGCATCCGCGGTTCGTGGGCGCAGGGGTTCCGCGCCCCGAACCTCGAGCAGACCAAGGCGACCGTTATCACACGCGGCAACACGCGGACCGACTATATCCGCTGCGAAGCCGACCTGCGTGCCGGGCGGATCAGCAGTTTCGACGATTGCGCGCAAGGTTTCGTGACCACAGGCCGGCGCGCCGGCAATCCCGATCTGAAACCGGAGACCTCGACCACCTGGACGATCGGTACGGTCCTTCAGCCTCCCGCCTTCAACACCGGCCGGCTGCGGACCACCTTCACGCTCGACTATTGGCAGGTGAAGCAAAAGGGCATCGTCGGCGTGTTCGGCGAAGGCAATGCGCTGATCGCGGATTATCTGGCCCGCGTTCAGGGATCGAGCGACCCTACCGTCTTCCGCCTCGCGCCCACGGCGGACGACATCGCCCTCTTCGCCGGCACCGGCATCGATCCGGTGGGCCGAGTGCAATATGTCGACGACCAGTATCGCAACCTTGAGCCGCAGACCGTTCGCGGCATCGACTTCGGGCTCAATATCGGGCTTCGCGATACGGGCATTGGCGATTTCACCTTTGCCGCCAATGCCGCCTATCTGCTCAAATATTTCCGCGACGTGTCGCCCGACATCCAAGTCCTGCTCGACGCCCGGGCGGCTGGCGACATCAACATCGACACGGTCATTCCGGAAGGCGGCGACCAGATTCGGCTCGACGGCTTCCCCAAGTGGCGCGGTTCGGGCTCGCTGACCTGGAAACTGGGGCAGTTCACCGCCGGCGGTTTTGTGAGCTACACGGGCAGCGTCATCGACAATGACATCTCGATCAACGGCGAGAATCTGAAGGTCAAGGCCTACACCACCGCCAGCCTCTATGTGCAGTATGATCTCAAGGGCGGTTTCACCGATGGCACCCAGCTGCGTGTAGGCGTGCGCAACATTACCAATGCGCAGCCGCCCATCGATTCTGGTTCCTTCGGTTATATGGGCTCGCTCCATTCGCCGATCCCGCGCTACTGGTATGTGAATGTGCGCAAGACTTTCTGACGTCCCTGGACCGGCCGCTCCGTTTCCCATGGGGCGGCCGGAAATCCGTAATCCTCCAGCCCACAAAAGGTGACGCCCGCGTGACACATCCCCTTCAGGACAAATCCTGCTTGGCGCGCCGCCGCGCGCGCGCCGCCCTGCTCGGGACGGCGTTTGCCATTCTCGCCGGCTGTTCGGCGAGCGCGGCGACCGACCGGCCCGCCGCGGCGCCACCGCCCCCGGCAGCCGACGCACCCCGGCCCTTTGCGAGCACCTATACGCCGCGCCCCGCCGCCGACACCGCGATCGTCGGCGCGTCGATCCTCACCGGCACCGGCGAGCGGATCGACCGGGGAACCGTCCTTATGGCCTCCGGCAAGATCGTCGCTGTCGGCGCGAACGTCGATCTCCCGGCCGGCGTGCGCGTCGTCGACGGCACCGGCAAATGGGTTACACCCGGCATCATCGACGCGCATTCGCACCTCGGCGTCTTCGCTGCACCCGGCGTCCAGGGCCATGCCGACGGCAATGAGAATATCGATCCCTATACCGCGCATGTCTGGGCCGAGCATTCCCTCTGGCCGCAGGATCCCGTGTTCACCAAAGCGCGTGCGGGCGGGGTCACCAGCCTGCTCATCCTGCCCGGCTCTGCCAACCTCTTCGGCGGACGCGGTGTCAGCGTGAAGAATGTGCCCGCGGTCACCGTCCAGCAGATGAAATTTCCGGGCGCGCCCTATACGCTCAAGATGGCATGCGGCGAGAATCCCAAGGGCCGCTACGGCAGCCGCGGACGCGCGCCGGCCACTCGCATGGGCGAGGTCGCGGGCTTCCGCCGCGCGTGGATCGACGCCGCCGAATATGGCCGCAAGGTCGATGCTTATGAAAAGAAGCGCGCGCGCGGAGAGGGCGGCGAGGCGCCCAAGCGCGACCTCGGGCTCGAAACGCTGGCGGGCGTTCTCAAGGGCGACATCCTCGTGCAGAACCACTGCTACCGCGCCGACGAAATGGCGGTGATGCTCGATGTCGGCCACGAGTTCGGATACAAGACGCGCGCCTTTCACCACGCCGTCGAGGCCTACAAGATCGCCGATCTTCTCGCCAAAGAGGATGTCTGCGTCGCGACATGGGCGACGCGCTGGGGCTTCAAGATGGAAGCCTATGACGCAATCGAGGAAAATGCCGCTATCCTGACCAAGGCCGGCGTCTGCGTCGCGATCCACTCGGACGAGCAAAGGCTGGTCCAGCGCCTCAATGTCGAAAGCGCGGTTGCGCTTGCCGCCGGTCGCCGCGCCGGGATCGATATTCCGCAGGAGGAGGCGATCAAATGGATCACCCTCAATCCGGCGAAGATGATGGGCATCGCCGACCGCACAGGCTCTCTCGAGGCCGGCAAGATGGCCGACGTGGTTCTGTGGAGCAAAAATCCGTTCAGCGTCTATGCGATCGCCGAGAAGGTTTTCATCGACGGCGCGCTGATCCTCGACACGAGCGATCCGGCGACGCGATACAGAAGCGATTTTGAAATCGGCCAAGCGGTCGGGGAGGAATGAGATGCAACGACGGCTCCCGGTTTTCGCGGCTCTCGCCCTGGCCCTCGCTGCGGCCGCCCCCACGGCCGCAGCGCAGACGTTTGCGATCACCAACGCACATCTCGTGACCCCCGGCCCCGTCGGCGAAGTGGAGAATGGCACGGTGATCGTTCGCGACGGCCGCATTGCCGCCGCCGGTGCCGCCATCGTGGTCCCGTCCGGAATGCGCATCGTCGATGCGCGCGGCGCCACCGTCACGCCCGGCCTCATCGCGGTGAACACTGCGCTCGGGCTCGTCGAGGTGAACTCGGTCGGCGGCTCGGTCGATAACCGGACGCATAATTCGGGAATCAGCGCGTCGTTCGACGTTCAGTACGGGCTCAACCCCGATTCGACGCTGATCCCGATCGCCCGCCTCGGCGGCATAACCCATGCCGTCGTCATGCCCGATTATGACGACAGCGACCAGAAACGCGAGCTGCCCTTCGCGGGCAAGGCGGCGCTGATCACGCTTGGCGAAGGTGCGGCGATTCTCCACCGGTCCGGCGTCGGGATGATGCTCGAACTCGGCGAAGATGGCGCGGCGCGCATCGGCGGCTCGCGCGCCGCCGAATTCGTCCAACTTCGCCAGATCTTCGATCTCGCGCGCCAGCCGCCGCGCGACGAATATCCTTTCGAGCTTTCGCAGGCCGACGTCGCGGCGCTGAAACCCGTGCTCGCGGGGACGATGCCGCTGATCGTCGTCGTCCACCGTGCCGCCGACATCCGGCAGGTGCTGCGGCTTGCGCGCGACTATAAGCTCAAAATCATCCTGAGCGGCGCCGAAGAAGCCTGGCGCGTCGCCGACGAGATTGCCGCCGCCAAAGTGCCCGTGCTCATCAATCCGACCTCGAATATCCCGTCGAACTTCGACATGCTTGGCGCGTCGCTCCAGAATGCGTCGATCCTCAAGGCGGCGGGGGTCGATATTGCGATTGGCGGGAACGACGGCGGCCACCGCGTACGCGAGATGCGCTATAACGCGGGCCTCGCGGTGTCGCGCGGCCTGCCCTACGCCGCCGGCATCGAAGCACTCACGCTCGCGCCCGCGCGCATCTTCGGCGTCGGCGATCAGATGGGTTCCATCGCACCGGGCAAGGCCGCCGACATCGTGATCTGGGACGGCGATCCGCTCGAACCGCTGACCCAGCCGACCGCGATCTTCATCGCGGGGAAAAAACAGCCGCTCACCTCGCGCGCGACCGAACTCGGAAAACGCTACGCGCGCTGACCCGTTCGCCCCGCGCCCGTCAGATCCTCAGGACGGGCGCGCGGTGAGCGGCAGCGCGGTAGTAAATTTGATTTCTTCCATCGAGAAGGCCGAGCTGACGTCGGTGAGGCGGATCGAGCGGATGATGCGCCGGTAGACCGCATCATAGGCCGCCATATTCTCGACGCGCAGCTTGAGCAGATAATCGACGTCGCCGGTCATGCGGTAGAATTCGACGACCTCGGGAATGTCGCGGATCGCCGAATTCAGCGTGTCGAGCCATGCTTCGCTATGCTCGGAGGCACGCAGGCTCACGAAAACGGTGAGATCGAGGCCGAGCGCGCTCGCGTCGAGGATCGTGACGCGCCGCGCGATCACGCCGCTTTCCTCGAGCCGCTTGATCCGCCGCCAGCAGGCATTCTGCGACATGTTCGCCTTGGCGGCGACCGCTGCGATTGACAGTGTCGCATCCTCCTGGAGTATCCCCAGTATCCGGACATCGGCATCGTCGAGCGAAACGCGCGTCATGGCTTTTCTCCTTCTAAATCCAGGACACCGGCGGCACCCGTCGCAAAAGCGGGCCGCGGTGCGGCCTCCCCTTCGCCTGTTGCAAACTCGCCGGCCTGCCGGGCCGGCCCAATGCGGGCGATCGCCGTCGTCGCGGCGACATCCATCGTCACATTACCGACAGTCCGCACGAGATCGGGGATCATCTCGACCGCGATGAGCAGCGCAAGCGGCTCGAACGGGATGCCCATCGCCACGCAGATCGGCGCGATGGAGGTCAGGAAGCTGACCTGCCCGGGCAGACTCACCGAACCGATCGTCGTGATCGCCGCGACGGCCGCCCCCGCCGCGATCGCCGACGGCGCGAGCGATATGCCGAGCCAGTGGGCGACATAGATGGCAACGGCGAGGTTCATCGCGGGACTGGTCACCCGGAAGATCGCGACCGCGACCGGCAGCGAGACACGCGCAACCGATCGCTGGACCCCGAGATCGGCCGCGGCCTGGAGCATCGGCGGCAGCGAGGCGAGCGAGGACTGGGTGCTGAGCGCAACCGCCTGCGCGGGCGCCACTGCCTTCGCGAACGCGGCAAGGCGCACGCGGCCAGCAAAGACCGCGACCGGATAGGCGAGCGCCCAGGCGGCGAGGCCCGCGCTCGATACGATCACGACATAATGCGCCAGTGCGCCGATCGCGGACGTACCGGCGCGCGCGCCGACGCCGAAGGCCAGCGCGAGGACGCCGATTGGCGCGAGCGCAAGCACCCAGCCGACGATAAGCAGCACCGCGTTTGCGATCGTATCGAAGAAGGCTGTTACCGGTTCACGCTGGGCAGCCGGCAAGCGCGCGAGCGCGACAGCGAAGACCGCTGTGAAGAGAATGAGCGGAAGAAGGGCGTCGTTCGCCGCGGCCGCGACCGGGTTGGAAGGGACGATCGAGCGCAGGAAGGCGGCGATCCCGACTGTCGGTGCGTCAACCGGAGCCGAAACGGAAAGGCTCGCCGCCAGCGATCGGGCCGCATCGGTGGGCATCGGAAAGACGCCGAGCAGCGCGGGCACGAGCACAGCCGCCATGGCCGTCGATACCCAAAGAAGTGCGATGAAGGTGACGACCGACCGCATCGCTACGCGGTCGCCACGCGCGCTGTCGGCCGTTTTCGCGATTCCGGTGATGAGAAGCGACACGACGAGCGGGACGATCGTCATTCTGAGCCCGTCGAGCCAGACCCCGCCGACGCTGTCGGCAAGGGCGACCGCGTCGGAAATGCCGCCGAGCCCGAGACGCGTCCACCCCGCTCCCAGCGCCAGTCCGGCGACCAGTGCCGACAATATGAGCCAGCTTCTCGCCATCCGACCACTCTCCTCCTGCCTCCCGAAGCGGGAAGCCCTATGCTTTGACGCGCTGCCGACCGAATACCCCATCGCGCAAAACCCAAATCCTAGGGCAGTTTTCGCGACTCCGTGGCGATTGTTGCACTTCCAAGGCGAATCCAAGACAGATGATTCGACGAAACCTGCTGCTTCCATGCCATATTTAGATCATTTAATCGACATAACCGGATATGTTGGTTCAAATATCCCATGATTTGACCAAATCTCCTCAAAGTCGGTGAAGAAATCACCCCGGCATCCATGTCATAAAATGTCGCCATAAGGGGACGCACGATGACATTCAGCGCCTATGGGGCAGATTACGAGAATGAAAACGTCGCGGGGGACGATAGTCCGGAGGCGGGCGAGCAAGTCGCCGCACCCGCGGAACGGCCGCCGGTCCAGCCGACCGTGGCCGCATGCGAGGCCAACCCCGACCTGATCGAAACCTTCTGGCCGCACCTTCCCTTGCTCAGGAAATATCTCCGGCGACGCGTGCCTGCCGCCGATCTCGACGACGTGCTGCAGGATGTGCTCCTCAATATCATCCGCCGCGCCGATGCCGCCGCGATCGCGCATCCCAAATGCTATCTTTTCCAGGCTGCGCAAGCCGCCCTTATCGACCGCCATCGCCGCCAGACGACGCGCCGCCTCGACTGCCATTGCCAGCTTGAAGAGCCCCATCACCCCGTCGATGACATGTCCCCGCTGCGGATTCTGCTCGCCAGGGACGAAATCCGCGCGGTCGAAGATACGCTAAACCAGCTTCCCGAACGCACGCAGGAAATCCTCGTCGCGATCCGCGTCGAAGGGTCCAGCCTCAAAAGCCTCGCGAGCCGCTACAACATCTCGACGAGCGCGATCGAAAAACATGTGACCAAGGCCGCCAAGGCGCTCTCAGTCGTCCGCCGTAGCGACCTCGTCGCGGCGAACCGCAACGGCACCGCGCCGCAGCGGCAGAAACTCCTCTCCCATTCCATCTGAGAAAGAAAAGATAAATGACGCTTTGCAGCACGGTTCACGAGCAGACGCGACTGATCCACGGCGACAGTCCGTGCGACGCGCTCCAGCGGACGCCGGGTCCTCCGATCCAGCGCGGCTCGACTGTGTTGCTGCCGAGCTGCGAGGCACTCTACGATGGCGGCAAGGTGACCTACGGCCGCGTCGGCCTCTCGACGCAACGCACGCTGCGCGACGCGCTGCGCGATCTCGAGAATGCAGATGAGGCGTTCATCTACCCCTCGGGCCTAACTGCGATCACCGGCACGCTGCTCGCGCTGCTCTCGGCGGGCGACGAAGTGCTGGCATGCGACACCGTCTATAATCCGACCCGGCGCTTCCTTGCCGGCACGCTCGCACGCTTCGGCGTCACTGCCCGCTATTTCGATCCGTCCGACGACGCCGAGGCGATCCGCGCGATGATTACCCCCGCGACGCGCGTGATTTTCCTCGAATCGCCCGGCTCGCTGACCTTCGAGATGCAGGACATTCCCGCCATCGCCGCAATGGCGCACGACGCCGGAGTGATGACCGTCATCGACAACACCTGGTCGGCAGGCGTGCTTTTCAAGCCGCTCGATCACGGCGTCGATGTGAGCATCCAGTCGCTCACCAAATATGTCTGCGGCCATTCGGACGTGTTCATGGGACTCGCCGCGGCCAAGGGGCACGCCGCCGAGCTGCTCGCGGCCTCGAGCTACGAGACCGGCTGGGCGGTATCGCCTGACGATGCCTATATGGCGATCCGCGGCCTTCGCACGCTCCATACGCGCCTCGCCCATCATGGCGCCGCCGCGCTCCAGGTCGCCCAATGGCTCGAGCTCCAACCCGAAGTCCACTCGGTCATGTGCCCGGCGCTGCCGAGCGATCCCGGACACGCGATCTGGAAGCGCGATTTCACCGGCATCTGCGGTCTGATCGGAGCGGTGCTCGAACCCGCGTCCGAAGCAGCGGTCGCAGCCATGGTCGAGCGCCTCGAGCTTTTCGGTCTCGGTTTCAGTTGGGGCGGCTACGAAAGCCTCGCCATTCCCGTCGATCCGCAGCTCAAGGCCCGGACCCACAAGCTCAACTATCCCGGGCCCGTGCTAAGATTGCACATCGGGCTCGAAAGGGTGGATGACCTCATCGCGGATTTGCGGCAAGGGCTCGACACCCTTTCGCAGGACACCACCGCGTCGCAACGCAAGCTGAGAGCCGCAGGATAAGCGCCGAAACAGGCGGAAAACGAAAATAATGCAGGTTCAATCGGGGGAACATTTTTCCGTGTTTAGGAGCAAGACCATGAAAACAACTAGCAGACTGCTGATCGGGGTGTCGTGCATCGCCGCCGCGATGACGGCGCCCGCCTTCGCGCAGGACGCCACCGCCGAGGCCGACGATTCGGCCTCCTCGTCCGAAATCGTCGTCACCGGGTCGCGCGGCCAGGGCCGCACCGTCATTTCCAGCCCGACCCCGATCGACGTGATCGGCGGCGAAGACCTCGAGAAGCTCGGCGGCGGTATGCAGCTGCGCGACGCGCTCACCCAGCTCGTGCCGTCCTTCCAGTCGACGACGGTCGGCAGCTCATCGTTCAACAGCCTGACCCGCCCCGCCGGTTTGCGCGGCCTCTCGGGCGTTCATGTGCTCGTGCTCGTCAACGGCAAGCGCCGCCACAACAGCTCGATCATCGACTTCAACTCGGGCGCGACGTCGCAGGGCGGCAATCCGGTCGATCTCGATCTCATCCCGTCGAGCGCTATCGAGCGCATCGAAGTGCTGCGCGATGGCGCCTCGGCGCAATATGGCTCCGACGCGATCGCGGGCGTGATCAACGTCATCCTGAAAACCAACGATTCGGGCGGCCGCGCCTCGATCGAGGCCGGCCAGCGTTACGGACGCGACGGCAGCGGCAGCGATGGCGAGACCATCTCGGCGAGCGTTTCGCACGGCTTCGCGATCGGCGACGGCGGTTCGTTCACCCTCTCGGTCGAAGGCAAGAAGGCGAACGCAGCCGTGCGCAACACCGATGTCACCGGCGCGCTTTATTATCCGCTACCCGGCGGCGCGCCCGATCCGCGCGAACTCACCGCCAATCGCCGCACCTATCAGGGCGGCCTTCCCTATGTGAAAGACGTCAAGGTCGCGCAAACGCTCGTCCTGCCGCTCGGCAATGTCGAATTCTATTCGGACGGCACCTTCGGCTATCGCGACGCGCGCGTCGGCCAGGCCGGCCGCCGCCCGAACAGCAACCAGAATATCCTCGAAATTTATCCCGATGGTTTCACACCCTTCTACACGCTGAAGGAAACCGACTTCCAGTTCACCGGTGGCCTGCGCGGCGAAACCTCTGGCTGGAACATCGATCTCAGCAGCACCTACGGGCGCAACTATGCCGAGAACGGAGCCGACAATACGCTCAATGCGTCGCTCGGCCCGTCGAGCCCGACCGAGTTCAAGACCTTCAGCTCGGCGTTCGACCAGTGGACGAACAATCTCGATCTCACCCGCCGCGTCGAACTCGGCGGCGAAGCCGCGCTCCAAGTTTCGATGGGCGCCGAATATCGCTACGAATCCTACGTCACCAAGCCGCTCGATGTCGACAGCTACCGCGCGGGCGGATATTTCTACCCGACCGGCCCGCTTGCCGGACGCCCGGCGCAAGTCGGCGCGCAGGGCGCGATCGTCGTCACCCCCGAGGATGCGGCGGACGTCAACCGCAACATCTGGGCCGGCTATGTCGATCTCGCGCTCGACGTCAGCCCGCGCTTTCTTGTCACCGCGGCGGGCCGCTTCGAGCATTTCGACGACAGCTCGGGCAGCGTCTTCAGCGGCAAGGTGAGTGCGCGCTACGAACTCACCGACTGGCTCGCGTTGCGCGGCGCCTTCAGCAATGGCTTTCGCGCACCCTCGCTTGCGCAACAGGATTTCGCGCAGACCTCGACGTCGATCAACCTCGTCGGTGGCGTCTATATTCCGGTCCTGACCAAGATCGTGAAGACGAACTCGGCGGTCGCGCAGGCGCTCGGCGCCGAGCCGCTCAAGCCCGAAAAGTCGAAAAACTATAGTCTCGGCTTCACGCTGACGCCGGCCGCCGGGCTGTCGCTCTCGGTCGATGCGTATCAGATCGATCTCGACAATCGGATCACCCTGACCGGCCTGCTGTCGGGCGCCGGCATCCGGAACATATTGGTCGCCAATGGCTTTTCGGGCGACCAGTCGGTGCGCTTCTTCACCAACGCCGTCGATACCCGCACCCGCGGCATCGATGTCGTCGGAACCTATGCTTTCGATATCGGGAGTGCGGGACGCTTGCGCACGAGCGTAGGGTTCAACTACAACGACACGGACATCAAGAAGATCGCCGACAATCCGCCCGAACTCGCGGGTCTCGGCCTGACATTGTTCGATCGCCGGACTCAGGGCTGGTTCACCGAAGGTCCGAAGACGAAACTCATCCTCGGCGCCAATTTCGAGTCGGGACCGTTCATGATCAACGTCAAGGAAACGCGCTACGATAAATTCCGTAGCCTCGACAATAATGCGGCCAACGACCAGAGCTTCGGCGCCAAGTGGATCACCGATCTCGAAGTATCCTATGGCGTCACCGAGAAATTGCGGGTCGCCGCGGGCGCCTATAACATCTTCGACGTCTATCCCGACCGTACCACCGTCGCCAACACCATCGGGCTCGCGCCCTATGGCGCCGGACCGTTCGGCCAATATGGCGGCTATTATTATGGCCGGATCTCGCTCGATTTCTGACCTGGCCAACCACTGGAGTCCGTATCATGCGCGATGAACTGATGCGGATCCTGTCCTGGGCCGTCCTGTCGACCGGCATTGCCGGCGGCGAGGCGGCCGGGACGACCGAACCCGCCTTTACGCCGGTGCAGCCGACGGACTTCAGCGTTCCCGGCTCGCTGTCGAACAGCTGGGCCGATTTCGACCGCGACGGCGACCTCGACTTCGCGGTTTCGATCAAGACCGGTGAAATCCGTTTGTACCGCAACGATCTCGGCACCTTCACCAACATCGGGCCCGCGGTGGGCCTTCCCGTCTCCGGCGCCGAGATGCGGGGGCTATCGTGGGGCGATTATGACGGCGACGGCTGGTTCGATCTCTATGCCGGCGCCACCAAGGCGACCGAAGCCAATCTCCTGTTCCGCAACGAGGGTGGTCGCCGCTTCGCCGCCCAAGACCTCGATCCCGTAGCGCCCGGCCGTTCGGCGCGGCAATCGAGCTGGGTCGATTATGACAATGATGGCGACCTCGATCTTTTCACGGCCGATCGCGCCGGCGCCAATGCGCTGTTCCGCCAGGATGCGGGCCATTTCGTGCGCGTCGGTGCCGCGCAGGCGGGCGACGACCCGCGCCCGACCGTCGGCGCCTGCTGGTTCGATTACGACCGCGACGGCGACCTCGACCTTTTCCTCGCCAACCAGGCCGGCGCGACCGACGCGCTGTGGCGTAATGACGGTGATCGCTTCATCGACGTCGCTCCCGCGCTAGGCATGCACCGTCCGGGCCGCCCGGCCGAAGAAGGCAGCGTCGGCTGCGCGGTCGGCGACTATGACAATGACGGCGAACTCGATCTGTTCGTCACCAGCTACGGCGTCAACATCCTCTACCGCAACAAGGGTGATGGCCGCTTCGAGGACGTCGCACCGCACCTCGGTCTCGCCGAGGACAATCATGCCGTCGGCGCCGCATGGGGCGACTATGACAATGACGGCTGGCTCGATCTTTTCGTCACCGCTTACATCGGCAAGTCGGGCGCGCAGCAGCCCGCGAATCGCCTCTATCGCAATCTCGGCGGCAAAGGGTTCGCCAATGTCCTGCCCGCCGGGTCGGCGCTCGACGTCGCCGATCATGGCGTCCAGTGGATCGACTATGACCGCGACGGCGCGCTCGATCTTTCGGTAACGCGCGGATACACCGCGACCGGCGGCCATTTCCTGTTTCACAACGACCTTGGCAAATACGCCGCGCGCCGCAGCCTCTCGGTGCGCGTGCTCGACAACGCCGGGCGCTTCACCCGCATGGGCGCCGAGGTCCGCCTCTACGCCGCCGCCGGCAAGATCGTCGCGACGCGCCAGGTCTCGACCGGCGACGGTTATAATTCCCAGGGCACCCAGCCGTTACATTTCGGTCTCACCTCGGCAGCCCCGGTAACCGTCGAAGTGACATACATGACCGCCGCCGGTCGCAAGACGCAACGGGCTCGCTCCGTGCGCCCAAGCCGCTATTTCGGCCGCACCCTGACGATCATCGAGAAATAGCGACGCAACGACCACCAACGGACAGGACGTGACCGGCTAGGTGGGCGCCGGATTTGGCCGAGACCGGTCGTCCTCCTAGGTGAAGGCGCCTTCCGTTATCAGCGAAATTGCCTCAACCTCTCTTCCGCATCGCTCACAGCAGTCGCTGCCACCAACCGACATCGTGCCAGGCATCAAATTTACGTCCGACCTCCCGGTAGATGCCAATCGGCTCGAACCCCATAGCTTCGTGCAGTCCGACGCTTGCCTGGTTTGGCAATGCGATGCCCGCAAAAGCAGCGTGATAACCCAAGCTCGCTGCGGCCGGGAGCAGATGGGAATATAAATGTCGCGCCACGCCGCTTCGCTGTGCGCCCGGCGCCACATAGACTGTTACATCGACAGATGTCCGATATGCCGCGCGAGTCCTATGCTCGGAGGCGTAAGCGTAGCCGACAATTCGCCCATGCTCTTCGGCGACGAGATAGGGATAGCGCGGCAGAATGGCAGCAATGCGCCTCTCCACCTCCATGATGTCGGGCGGCACTTCTTCGAAGGAGACGATGGTGTCGGTTACATAGGGAGCGTAAATCGCCTGCACCGATGGTGCGTCCCCGATGACGATTTGCCGGACATCCATGTTTGCACACCCTAGAATCGGAATTTGGCCAGACTGGTCTGCCACGGTCGGGCAATCAAGCCACTAGGTGCGGTTGTGCTTCCGCGACACAAACACGAATAAGGCGCCGTCTATCTTACGCATCGTATTTTTCCGATAGATGTTGACGCGGCCGAACCTATCGGATAATCCCGATATATGAATACCGACATGGCCCTTGGCGCGCTCGCTGCGCTGGCACATCCGACCCGCCTCGAAGCCTTCCGCTTGCTGATTCAGCAGGAGCCTGAAGGGCTTTCGACCGGCCAGCTCGTCGAGGCATCGGGCCTCTCGCAAAGCACCTTCTCAACCCATCTGGCCGTCCTCGCGAAAGCGGGGCTCGTGACATCCGAGAAGCGCGGCCGGCAGATCAACCAGCGCGCCGACATCGATACGCTACGCGGCTTGATGCTCTTCCTCGCGAAGGATTGCTGCCAGGGACGAGCCGAGCTTTGCGAGCCACTGCTCGCCGAGCTGGCTTGCTGCTGAGCGCGCGATCTCCAGACACGGCACGCCTTTGATTGCCCGAACGAATTCCAGCGTGCGCCTTTCTTCGCGCACGCCGCAACCGCGACGAGGAGACGGTGATGACCGACAAGACCTATAATGTGTTATTCCTGTGCACCGGCAACAGTGCGCGCTCAATCCTAGCCGAAGCACTGCTTAACCGGCTCGGAGAAGGACGCTTTCGCGCTTTCAGCGCCGGCAGCTTCCCCAAGGGCGACGTCCATCCGCAGGCGCTCTCCCTGCTCAACGAACTCGGCTTCGAGACGCAGGATTTGCGTTCGAAGAGCTGGGACGAATTCTCGCAGCCCGGCGCCCCCCGCTTCGACTTCATCTTCACCGTCTGTGACAATGCGGCCGGCGAGACATGCCCGGCATGGCCCGGCAAGCCGATGACCGCGCACTGGGGCATCGAAGATCCTGCCGCAGTCGCAGGCCCTGGCCAGCGCGAAGCGTTCGAACATGCGCTCCATTATCTCTCGAACCGCATCTCGCTGTTCCTCGCGTTGCCGCACGACAGCATCGACGAGATGGCGATGGAACGGAAACTCAAGGAAATCGGCCGCACCGAAGGCTCGACGAGCGAAGCGGAGTCGGCCGAATGACGACCGACATCATCATCTACCACAACCCCGAATGCGGCACGTCGCGCAACACGCTCGCGATGATCCGCAACGCCGGCATCGAGCCGCATGTCGTCGAATATCTGAAAACGCCGCCTTCGCGTGCGCTGCTCGAACAGCTGATCGAACGCGCCGGTATTGCCCCGCGCGACCTCCTCCGCGAAAAGGGCACACCCTACGCTGATCTCGGTCTCGGCGATCCCAGCCTCGACGACGGCGCCCTCATCGACGCGATGATGGCGCATCCGATCCTGATCAACCGGCCGCTCGTCGTCTCGCCGCTCGGCGTGAAGCTCTGCCGTCCCTCGGAAGTGGTGCTCGACCTCATCCCGGCGCGGCAGCGCGGCGCCTTCGCCAAGGAAGACGGCGAACAGGTCGTCGACGACGCCGGCAACCGCCTCGGCGCCTGAGGAGAGATTCGATGACGCAACCGAAGCGCGAACGCCTGTCGTTCCTCGACCGCTTTCTGACCTTATGGATCTTCCTCGCGATGGCGCTGGGCGTGCTGCTCGGCTCGACCTTCGCCGGGCTCCCCGCCGCGATCGACAGCCTCTCCTGGGGCTCGACGAACATCCCGATCGCGATCGGCCTGATCCTGATGATGTATCCGCCGCTCGCGCGCGTCCGCTATGAAGAGCTGCCGCGGGTGTTCGAGGACAAGCGCGTTCTCGCGATCTCGCTGATCCAGAACTGGATCATCGGACCCGTGCTGATGTTCGCGCTCGCGGTGATCTTCCTGTCCGACAAGCCCGAATATATGACGGGCCTGATCCTTATTGGCCTCGCCCGCTGCATCGCAATGGTGATCGTCTGGAACCAGCTTGCGAAGGGCGACAATCAATATGTCGCGGCGCTCGTCGCCTTCAACTCGATCTTTCAGATTCTCTTCTTCAGCGTCTATGCCTGGTTTTTCCTGACCGTGCTGCCGCCGCTCTTCGGGCTCGAAAGCAGCGTGATCGACGTCAGCTTCTGGACCGTCGCCGAGGCGGTTCTGATCTATCTCGGCATCCCGTTCCTCGCCGGCTTCCTGACCCGCAAGATACTGGCGGGCGCCAAGGGCAACGAATGGTACGAGACGCGCTTCCTGCCCAAGATCGCGCCGATCACGCTCGTCGCGCTGCTCTTCACGATCGTCGCGATGTTCAGCCTCAAGGGGAGCGAGATCGTCACCATTCCGGGCGACATCGTCCGTATCGCGATCCCGCTGACCATTTATTTCGTGGTCCAGTTCGTCATCAGCTTCTGGATGGGGAAGCTCATCGAAGCCGATTATCCGCGCACGACGGCGGTCGCCTTCACCGCGGCAGGCAACAATTTCGAGCTGGCGATCGCCGTCGCCATCGCCGCCTTCGGCCTTGCATCCCCCGTTGCTTTCGCAGCGGTCATCGGCCCGCTTGTCGAAGTGCCGGTGCTCATTCTGCTGGTCAGCGTCGCCTTCTGGTTCGGACGCCGCTGGTTTCCGGCCTCTACCCCCGCGAAAGATTGACCATGCCTGCCACAAGCTTCTCCCGCCTGCGCACGCTCCCCGACCCCGATCATCTTCCGGCGCTGCGTCCCGAATATATCCGGTCGCAGCCCGGCCTCGGACTTGGCCCGCTCGATCCGGCGCCGCGCATCCTGCTGCTTTACGGGTCCTTGCGCGAACGCTCCTATTCACGGCTCGTCGTCGAAGAGACCGCGCGTCTGCTCCAGCTGTTCGGCTGCGAGACGCGCATCTTCGATCCGTCGGACCTCCCGCTCCCCGACCTGATCGCCGATGACGATCATCCGGCGGTCGAGGAACTGCGCCAGCATTCGCTTTGGTCCGAAGGTCACGTCTGGTGCAGCCCCGAGCGCCACGGGCAGATCACCGGCATCATGAAGGCGCAGGTCGATCATCTGCCGCTCGCCTATAAGGGCCTCCGTCCGACGCAGGGACGCACGCTCGCCGTGATGCAGGTGTCGGCGGGATCGCAGTCGTTCAACAGCGTGAACACGTTGCGCATTCTCGGCCGCTGGATGCGGATGATCACGATCCCCAATCAGTCGAGCGTCGCCAAAGCCTATGCCGAGTTCGACGAGGCAGGCCGCATGCTGCCTTCGAGCTACTATGACCGGATTGTCGATGTTGCCGAGGAGCTGGTGCGCTTCACCGTGCTGACGCGCGGTCATGCTGAGCAGCTCGTCGACCGCTATTCGGAGCGGAAGGACCGCAACGAGCCTGTCATCACGCCGGCCGAGATGGCGGGTTTACCGGGAACATGATATTTTTTCCTTCGCCCGTTCAGCCGCTTGGAATTTCCCCGCACCAACCTGTATAGACGGGTTATGGATTTCAGCCCTCGCACTGCCGGAAGCGGTTCAAACAATTCAAAAGGTTCAGCCGGTTCCCGGCGAAGTGAGACCAAGGACAAGGACGGCCGCGCAGCGCCACGCTATGCGGCAATCAAGCAAAGCATTTGCGACGCCGTGCGGGACGGCCACTTGAAGCCCGGCGACCGTGTTCCTTCGGAAGCGGAACTGGTCCAGCAGTTCGACGTATCGCGCATGACCGCGAACCGAGCCCTCCGCGAGTTGCAGGCTGCGGGCATATTGGTTCGCCGCGCCGGTAGCGGGTCGTTTATTGCGGAGCCGAAACCGATCGGCCAGATTATCGAAATTCGGAATATTGCGGAAGAAATACGCGAGCGCGGTCATGTTTATCGTGCCCGTGTGGTGCAGAATGACGAGATCCGGGCCAATGCCGAAATGGCGGCGCTTTTGGAAGTTCCGGTCGGGACAAAATTGTTCCACTCGATCATCGTCCATCACGAAGCGGAATTCCCGATCCAGCTCGAGGAGCGTTTCGTGCTTGCGTCGGCTGCCCCCGATTATGGAAAGATGGACTTCACGCAGACGACGCCGAACGAATATCTGACACAAACCGCGCCGCTCGAACGGGTCGAGCACCGGGTCCGCGCGGAGATGCCCGACGCGCGAACGCACGGCATGCTTGGGCTGTCGGACGCCGAACCGGTGCTGCGGATGACGCGCCGGACATGGAGCCACTCACGCCTCGTCAGCCACGCCTGGCTGACGCATCCCGGCTCGCGCTTCGAACTCTCGGCCGCCTTTTCGATCGACGATTGACGACCAATGGTCAGGTTGTGCTGCGGGTCACCACAGGCTTGCGGCGCCGGCGCAACCAGCGGAAATCGGCGCGGCTAAAGCTTTTAAAGAGCAGATAGAAGCCGGTCCCGGATAGCCACAGCGCGCCGAAGGCCACAAAGATGATCAACGGGTGATTGAAGCTCTTCCGGTTCACATAATCCATATTGTGGAGCATCCAGAAAAAGTCCCATGTCCGCCAGGTATCGCCGCGCATCACGAGGAAGCGTGCGGTGTCGAGCGAGACATAGGCACTGCTGTTCTCGGCGTCGGCAAAGTCGATGCGCCACATCGCCCCTTCATGATCGCGTGCCTCGAGATTGGGCTTTGCGAGTATGCTGACCTTTTGGATTGGTGCTTCATTCATCATCGACGCGACTTCGCGCGCCATGCCCTCATCGACACGCATGTCTTTGCCGGTGGTGGCATCGACAAGGCGGATGCCCTTCGTCGAACGAAGCTCATAGACCGGCCGGGCGCCGAGATCGCGCAAGACCACGCCGGTGACAGGCTCGCCGCGCGGCAAGGCGGCAACGTCGAAATATTCGCCGGCCGGCAAGGGATGCGCATGCGACATCCCGCCGCCGTGTCCGCCGACCTTGTCCTTGTCGAGCAGCGCCATCACCGAGCCGCTCAAGGCCCAGAGCAGGAACTGGAGCCCGAGAATAAGCCCCACCCATTTGTGGATGCGGCGGAAAAAGAGCGGCGTCAGCCGAATGCGTTTCATGCCGTCTTCCTCTTGCGGCGCTTGAAGGACCAGATCAGCAGCCACGCGCCCGTCAGCGCCATGGCGAAGGCGCTCCAGGTTGCGACACGGAGCAGCGGGTTGTTGACGTCGGTCCGCTGGTCATAATCCATGATGTGGAGCATCCAGGCGAAGTCGAAGACGCGCCAGAGCGCATGACGGCGTGAGATGAGTTCGCCCGTCTGGGGTGACAGATAGAGCGTCGGGCGATTCCACCCTGCGAACTCGACCTGCCAATAGGGTGGTTTGCGCGCCTGCATTTCCTGGGGGGCCTTGGTCAGCAGCCGCACCGAAACGATCTTGCCGTCCCCGGTATAGATGCGCCGCGCCTGCGCCCGGACCTGGGACTCGGTCAGAGCAGGCAGCGGCGCACCCGAACGGGCATCGAACAGACGCGCGCCCTCCGGCGTTTCAGCGCGCCAGACCGGTCGACCCGAAAAGCGCTGGAGGCGGATTTCGGACGCCCCCGGCGCCGCCGCGACGACCTTCGATGGCGCTGCGAGGCCATCGAGGTCGAAGGGCTGGGCCGCTGGGGGGCGCACCAGATTGTCGCCGTGAATGGTGTCGATGTGGACGACCACCATATAGAAGCCGGTCAACGTCCAGAGCAAAGCCTGGACCCCGACCACCAAGGCCAGCCATTTATGTGTCCGCCGAACAAGCAGCGGCCAACGGATTGCCATGTCGTTTACCTCAGAAAGCCGTCCGGAAGCCGACGTAGAAGCGCCGCCCGAGCAGATCGTAGGTCATGGTGTCGGTATTCGCATCGGTAAAGCTCTGGATGTAGGGCGCCTTGCGATCGAACAGATTGTCGACGCCGACCTGGAAGCGCGTCTTCTCGTCGATTTCGAAAGCGACCTGGAGATTGTGATAGAAGACATTGGGGGTGCTGTAGCCGATGTCACCCGGTGCCGCGTTGAAGTCGGTCGCCTTGCCGATCCACTGGGTCGACCAGGTCGCGCTGACGCCGTCCTTTTCGGCGGTCAGCACACCATAGCCGCGCCACTTCGGATAACCGCCGTTGCCGCCGCCGATGAAGCCGTCGAAATCGATCGGTGCGCCACCCGGGAAGGGCAGCACGACATATTTGTTGAGATAAGTCAGGTTGACGTCGAACGAGACATTCACGCTGCCGATGTTGTTGTTATAGACGAGTCCGAGGTCAAGCCCGTTCATCTCCTCGCGGCCGGTGTTGATCGGCTGGGCGGACAGGAAGGTGACCTCGCCGGTCAGCGGGCTGCGCGTAAAATCTTCGCAGAAAGGATGCGAAAGATTCTGGCTCGCGTAGCAGATGCCGAGTTTGGTCGATCCAGGAATGGCGCGGATGGCGTCCTTGATCTTGATATCGAACCAGTCGGCGGTGAGCGACAGGCCCGGGATGAGCCCCTTCGGCGAGATCACGGTGCCGACGGTCCAGGTCGTCGAGCTTTCGGGCTTCAGATTCTCGTTGCCGCCCACTGTCGTCAGGATCGTCGTA
The DNA here is from genome assembly GCF_035250425.1 of Sphingopyxis sp. GTDB lineage: Bacteria > Pseudomonadota > Alphaproteobacteria > Sphingomonadales > Sphingomonadaceae > Sphingopyxis. The sequence continues at coordinate 17,834 of NZ_DATFFD010000163.1, read as the reverse complement.
CCCAATTGGACATAGTTCGCTGGCACGCCCGACGCCTGACAATTGGCGATCAGCGTCGCATTGCCACTCGTCGCATAGCGCGAACAGGGATCGGTCGTGGTCAGATTGCCTTCGGACACGCCGCCGAACAGCTCGGGGACGTTGGGAATTCGGAAGCCGGTGCCATAGGTGCCGCGCAGGCGGAAGCTGTCGTTGATGACCCAGTCGAGGCTCGCCTTATAGTTCCAGTCGCTGCCGAACAGGTCATAGTCCGAATAGCGCACCGCACCGCCCGCCGTCAGCGCCTGAAAGAAGGGCGCGTCGGCAAGGATCGGCACCGACAGTTCGAGATAGGCCTCCTTCGCCGTGCTCGTTCCGGAGATTGGATCCTGCTGATTGGTGTTGGCAATGCCGAGCACCGTCAGCGGATCGGGATCGCGCCAGCCCTTTTCCTTGCGATAGACGACACCCGCCGCGAAGGAGACGGGTCCCGCAGGCAGCTTGAACAGGTCGCCGTTGAGATCCGCGGTGACCGTCGCGAGCTCGTTGCCGCCGCGGTCACGCGAGGTGAAGAGGATATAATCGAGAACCTCGGGCGTCAGATCGCCGAAGCCGAGATAATCGGCGCAGGGGATCGAGGCGCCCGCAGCGAGGCTGCACTTGCTTGTGTCGAGTGTGTTGGCAACGCGCTCGAGATTGGCGATGTTGGTCGACCCATCGACCGCAGTATTGCGACCGAAGCTGCCCGCGACTTCCCAGCCCCAGTTGTTCGACAGCTTGCCGCGCAGGCCAAAGGTGCCCTGCCAGGTGTCGGTCTCCTGAAAGAATTGGCGCGCACCCGGTTCGGCGAGGCGCCGCTGGATGAGGACGATATTCTGGCCGGTCGGATTGGTGGGGTTGCTCGCCGCGATCGACAGGTTGCGCAGCGTGCCGGGCGTCGCGATCTGGTTCGACTTGCGGAACGTGTAGAGAAATTCGCCGAACGCCTCGATATTGTCGGTCAGGTCATAGTCGGCGAAGAAGGCCGTGCTGACGCGCTCGACGGGGCTGACGGCATTGAGGAACGGGGCCGAATTGAAATTATGCTTCGCCGCGCTGTAGGGCTCGAAGAAATTTCCGTTGCCGCCGAGCACCTGGTTGAAGTTGATCTGCTGGCCGTTTGGCAGCACCGCGCGTCCGCCGATCGTCGATGCGCTGTTGACGCAGCCAAGCGTGCCGGGGGTGGTTTCCGCAAGCGAGCAAGGTGCGCGGGTCGCCATGTTGACGGCGCTGGTCTTCTGGTAGGTTACCGCGGCCATGAAACCGCCGCGGTCGTTGCGCATGCCCCAGATCAGGTCGGCGGTGAAATCCGAGCCATCGCCCTTTTCGGTGATCCCCTGCCGCGCGCTGATTCCGAGACCCTCATAGTCGGTCCGGGTGACGAGGTTGACGACGCCCGCCATCGCATCGGCGCCATAGATCGCCGAGGCGCCGTCCTTGAGGACGTCGGTGCGCGCGAGCGCGACGACCGGGATCATGTTGAGGTCGGGCGACGAGTTCGCACCCGTGCCGCCCGCAACGAGGCGGCGGCCGTTGAGCAGCACGAGGGTGCGCTTGATGCCGAGGCCGCGCAGGTTGACCTGCGCGGTGCCGTAACCATTGCCGGTCCAATAGGCCGAGGTCTGGTTGCCCGCAAAGCCGGCGTTGGCCGGCAGGCGCTGGAGCACCGTCTCGATATTCACGACCCCGGTGTTCTCGATCTGCTCGGCCGAAACGACCGTCGCCGGCCCAACGCCCGCGAGATCCTGGCGGCGGATGCGCGAGCCGGTTACGACGATGTCGCTCCCCGCATCGCTGGCCTCCGCAGCGGGCCTGGTGCCCACCGCTTCCTGCGCGAAGACCGGCGTTGCGATAGTTGCGACCGCCGCCGCGCTCGCGAGCAATGATTTTTTGATCGACATGCGAAACCCCCTGTTGGTTACGTTCTGAACCGTAGAGAGCATCAAATGTATATACAGGTCAATAGCAATTATTGCCTAACTTCAATAAGTTAGCTTCATTTCGCCGGGTCGCATCGGATATGCTTTATACGCACGCCGAAGACCTACCCCTCATGTCCAAGACATTTTTTTTCCTATGGAGCGAGCCCGCACCTGCGGCGCGTAGTCATGTCTCAAATTCTGGTAATTAAATTACACCGGCTCTCGCGTGTCGAGCTTTCCGCGCCGCGGCTATTGCGAACGATATGTGCAGGACGCGCGAATCGCCGGAGGGCGTACTTCGCATGCTGATGGGCATTTTGGTTCACGCTCGCCCGAGGCGCTGCGCGCAAGCCCGCGCGTCCGCAGCAGCGGCGCGTGAGACGAGATGCCGCCGGTCGGAGCAGCGTCCGCGCCAGTCGTGGCGCGACGTCAGGCGCGAAATTCAGAAATCTTGCCGTCGCCGCTGAACGCCATCACGTCGAACGCGTCCGTACTGCCATCGGGCATTTCCATGCCCGGAGACCCACGCGGCATTCCGGGCACGGCAATCCCGCGAATGTCGCGTGGTTTGTCGTGGAGAAGTCTCGCGATATGGCGCATCGGCACATGACCTTCGATCGCATAACCGCCAATCAGGGCGGTGTGGCATGACGCGAGCTGGTCGGGCACGCCAAGCCGCGCCTTGACCGCAGCCATGTCCGCGCGATTTTCGACAGTCACCTGATAACCGGCCTTGCGCGCGATATCCGCCCACGCTTCGCAGCAACCGCATTCGGGATCGCGATAGACGAGCATCTGCCTGCTATTCGGCGCATTGGCGTCCGGTGTGCGCGCGTTGCCATTTTTCTCTTCGGCCGCCGAGGGCCGCGAGGAAGAATTGCAGCCGGCAAGCATCATCGCCGATCCGGCCGCAACCAGACCGAGAAGATGGCGCCGGGTCATCGGACTTTTCATGTCATTTCCTCGCGAGAATGGACTTCATCTGGTCGATTTCGGCCGCTTGCCCCGCTATGATGCCGCGGCAGAGCTGGCGTATTTCGGCATCCTTGAGAGAGGCCTGTTCGCACATGAGAATGGCGCCCGAATGATGCGGAATCATCGAACGCAAGAAGGCGGTGTCGCCGATCGTCGTCTGCGTCCGGATGAGCGCAAAGCTCCCGAAGAAGGCGACCGCCGATCCGAGCAGCAGAAGCGTGTTGAGACGCTTCGACGGAAACATGCCCGGCATTGCGACGATCATCAGCACGACCATCGGTGCGACCATCATCAGCGTCATGTAGAACATGTTGAGATTGTTGTAGAAGCTCGAGAGGCGGTCGATCATGACGAACATCACCAGATACATGATGATGCCGCTGACGATCGTCTGCAGCGCGAGGCTGCGATAGGCTGGTTTCATGGCATTTCTCCTCGACGTCCTGCCACCCCGCGAAACTTCTAGAACCAGGCCCGCACCCCCATCACGAAGCTGACTCCGCTCGGATCCTCGCCCGCCGCGCGCGCGAAGCGCGCGGTGTCGCCGACCTTGCGCGCCCATTCGACGCCCACATAAGGCGCGAACTCCTTCACGACCTCGTAGCGCAGGCGAAGTCCGAGCTCGACGTCGGAGAGGCCCGAGCCGACGCCGGTCTCGGGCACATCCTGCAGAGCGAAATTCATCTCCGCCATCGGTTGGAGGATCAATTTCTGGGTAATGCGCTGATCGTAATAGCCTTCCAGACGGGCGAGCAGGTCGCCCTTGTTCGAAAGGAACAGCGCGCCTTCGACTTCGAACCAATAGGGGGCGAGCCCCTCGAAACCGATCGTCGCATAGGTGCGGTCAGGGCCGGGTCCAAGGTCCTGCCGGATCCCCGCCTGAGCATTGAAATAGGGCCCGATCGCCCGGCTGTAGAGCGCCTGCACCTCGGCACTTTCGATACCGTCGCCGAACGCGCCTTCGCCCTCGCTCTTGAGCGTCAGCCGGTTGATGTCGCCGCCATACCAGGCCTCGCCGTCCCAGCGGAAACCGTCGCGCCCCTTGCGCGCCTGATATTCGGCGAGATTGAAGCTGATGAAGGCGATGGTCTGTGCGCCATTTTCCTTCATCATCTCGTGACGCGAATGCTCCATCTCACCCTTCGGATAAATGCGATCGGCATACCAGTCAGCGGGCGGTGCGGGCGCGACCGCGTCGCCCGGCGGCAAGTCCGTACCGCTGCTCGCCGCTTCCATGTCTTCCATCCCCGCCATGGGGTCCGCAACCTTCGGGGTGCAATGGCCCATTTTGGCATGTTCGGGCGGGCAATCGGGATCCGGCGCCGGCGATGCGCCGTCCATCGCTCCCATGTCCGATGCGTCCTTGCCCGAAGCCTCCGACGCGGGCGTGCAATGGCCCATTGCCGCATGTTCGGGCGGGCAGGTCGAAGCCTCGGGCTCCATATCCATGCCCGGCATAGCGCCATGATCCATCTGCTCGATCGACCCGTCTGCGGCCGTATCGGTTGCGGCCGGCGCTTTTGGCGCCGGCACTGGCGAAGGAGCGGGTGTCGGTGCGGGCGCCGCGCCGTGCATCGAATGATCCATCGATTGGGCCGCTGCCGGGACAGCAAAGGCCAGCGGCGCGATGCCCGCAAGGAGAAGCGCGATCCGGGTCATTCGGCGTCCCCTTTCGGACGGACGCTGACGACGCGCATCATTCCGGCGTGCATATGGTAGAGGAGGTGACAGTGGAACGCCCAGTCGCCGAGCGCATCGGCGGTGAAGTCGAAGCTCGCGGTTCCGCCGGGCTGGACGAGCACAGTGTGCTTGCGCGGCGAGCGATCGCCCTTCCCGGTGACCAGCTCGAAGAAATGGCCGTGCAGGTGGATCGGATGGCTCATCATCGAATCGTTGATGAGGTTGATCCGAACCCGTTCGCCCTCGATAAACGGGATGGGCTCATGATAGTCGGACATCTTCACGCCATCGAACGACCACATGAAGCGTTCCATGTTGCCTGTGAGGTGGATGTCTAGCGAGCGCGAGGCGGCGCGCACATCGGGGTTACGCTCGAGCGCGACGAGATCGTGATAGGTCAGCACCTTGTGTCCGATATCCTCAAGCCCTTGCCCCGGTTCGCCCATGCGATCGACCGGCATCGGCGAGATCGTCTGGACACTGGGATCGCGCTTGACCTGCGGCGCGACACTGAAGTCGCGCATGCTGTGCTGCATGCCGCCACCCGAGCCATGATCCATGCCTGCCATTGCGCCGCCATCGCCCGTCGGCGTGCAATGACCCATCTTGGCATGTTCGGGCGCACAGGATGGGTCGCTCGCCGGCATGGGCATTGCGCCCATATCGCTGCCGCCCGAATGATCCATTCCCGCCATCGAGCCGCCCGACATGTCCATGTCGCCCATGCCCATGTCCTTCATCGTCGCGAGCGGTCGTTCGCGCAGCGGCGGAACCTCGCCGACCATGCCGACGCGCGGCGCGAGCGTCGCGCGGCCCATCCCCGACCGGTCGTTGGCCTCGGCGACGAGCGTGTAGGCGCGGTCCCCGACCGGGGTCACGATCACATCATAGGTTTCGGCGACGGCGATCTGGAATTCGTCGATCTCGGTCGGCACGACATTGAGTCCGTCGGCCTGCACCACCGTCATCCTGAGGCCGGGAATGCGGACATTGAAGATCGTCATCGCCGAGGCGTTGACGATCCGCAGCCGCACGCGCTCGCCCGGGTTGAACAGCGCGGTCCAATTGTCGCGCGGGCCGTGGCCATTGACGAGGAACGTGTAGGTAGAGCCGTTGACGTCGGCGACATCGGTCGGGTCCATCCGCATCTTGCCCCAGTCGATGCGCTCCGCAAGCGACTGATCTTTGCCGGCCAGGAGGCCGGACAAGGTCTGGCGTTGCATATTGAAATGGCCGGGATTGACCTTGAGCTTGCGGAAGATCGCTTCGGGCGAGATCTGACTATGGTCGGACAGGACCACGACATGCTCGCGATCATAACCGATCGGATCGGTGCCGGCGGGGTCGATGACAATCGGCCCATAATGACCGAGTTGTTCCTGAAGCCCCGAATGGCTGTGATACCAATAGGTGCCCGACTGAACGACGGGAAATTCATAGGTGAAGGTCGAGCGCGGCTTGATGCCGGGAAAGCTGACGCCGGGTACGCCGTCCATCTGGAACGGCAGGATCAGGCCATGCCAGTGGATGGAGCTATCCTCGTCGAGGTCGTTGACGACGGTGAGCTTCGCCGTCTGTCCTTCCTTGAGACGCACCAGCGGCGCCGGCACCGTGCCGTTGATGCCGATCGCGCGACTGAGCTTACCGTCGATGCGCATCGTCTGGCGTGCGATACGCAATGTGATGTCGTTGCCCGAAACGGTTGGAACGGGCGCGGTGATACCGGTCGATCCCGACTGGGCCCAAGCGGGGAACCATGCGGCAATCGCAGCGGCCGCTCCACCGCCCAATGCCCCATTTACAAATCGACGCCTGTCTATCTGCATTTTTCTTCCCGACCGTTACTGACTGTTCCTAAAGCCATACGCATGCGGGGCGGTCGCCCCTCACCCAAAATGCCCGAATAGACCGAACCCTTTCGAGACAGGATGCAGGACGTCACTTTAAGCCGGGCTGCTCGAATCAGCCAGCAGGTCCCTCAACCGCATCCGGGCGCGATAGAGACGGGTTTCGACAGTTTTCTCGCTCACATTGAGCATCGCCGCCGCTTCGGCCTGGCTCACATCATCCATGCCGCGCAAGAGCAGGACCTCCCGCAGATTTTGCGGCAGCTGCGCAATCGCGCCGCGAACTCTGGCGAGTTCCAACCGGTCGCTCGCCTCCATGTCGGGCGAGGGAATATCGCTGGCGACATGATGCGCGCTCTCGAGAGGCAAGGCACGCGAAAAGAAGGCGCGCACCTTGCGCCGGCGCGCCCAATCGCGGCATTTGTTGATCGCGATACGGGCAATCCAGACACGAAAGGGACGGTCGGCATCATAGCGGCTCAGCGCAGAAAATCCCGCGAGGAAGGTTTCCTGTGTCAGATCGAGCGCCTCGTCGGGGTCGCCGACATGTTTGACGATCAGTCGATAGACCGGCGCCTTGTACCGGCTGAGCAACTCGCGATAGGCATCGTCGCGCCCGGCGCGCGCATAGGCTGCCAGATCCTGGTCGCTAGTTTGCGAAAGGCCAGGGTTCACCGCGCATCGGCGGTCAGCGCCTTGACCACGCTTTCGTCGAACATTTCCGCCTGGTCGCGATCGAGGACCGCACGCATGGCGAAAAGATGGACGAGCGTTTCCTTTTGCAGCGTCCCCATGACTTCATGCGTATGGTCGATGGCTTCGGTCACTCGGGGTCCATAGCCATGCTCAGCTTTGATCGCCTCCGCGAGCCGAACATTTGAAGCCCGCATCTCGAGTTCGAGCGTGCGGCGGCGGCGGGTGAAGTCCGCCTCGATCCGTTCGATTTTCGCGTCCTGCACCGGGGTCAGATCGAGCTGATCGTGGAGGAGCGCATGAAGCTCGGTTTCACTTGCCTTGGGCGCATCGCTCACCAGCCGGCCGACGAATACGCCGGCAATGGCCGCGGCGAAGGCAATAAGGCCTACGAGAAGCAGTCGGCGCGAAGACATTGCTATTGCGACTCCAGCAAGGTCGAGGGCGCCAGCGCGCTTGCCGGCCCGAACGGGCTTAGCGGACTTGCCGCGACGGCGGGTTCCGAAATGGCGCTGCCGACAACGATCCCGCCGCCGAGCGACACGAAGGCAGCGAGCGCCATGAGGCGCCGCGTCGCCATCGCTTCGCGCCGGCGAACCGCCAAGGCGCCCATGACGCGATCGTCAAGCGCGTCCAGCCCGGCAGGCAGGCCGATCCGATTCAAAATGTGCAGCTCTTCGTTCATCGATACAACTCACCAAAACCTCTTACATTGTTCATACGCGCGAACGACAACTACCCCTCACGCAGCGATATTCATCTGGCTCGCATGAGGGTTAGGCCGGCCCCTTGCGTATTAGCAGGACAGACACGCAATTGGAGGTCTTTATGTTCAAGTCCATTCTCCCCTCTACCGCGGCAGCTGTCGCGCTGCTTCTCGTCCCGGTCGCGGCTGGCGCGCACACCAAGCTTGTCGGCTCGACGCCCGCTGCCAATTCGACGGTTTCGAAGGTGACCAAGATCGACCTGAAATTCAACGAAAAGGTCATCGCCTCGACGGTCAAGACCGAACTTGTCATGACGGGAATGCCGGGCATGGCCAATCACGCACCGATGAAGATTCCTTACTCGTCGATGATGGGTAAGGACGGCAAGTCAATGATGCTGATGGTCAAACGCCCGCTGACCCCCGGAACCTATAAGGTGAAATGGTCGGCGGCGGGTGCCGACACGCACCGCATGGGCAGCGAGTTCAGCTTCACCGTAAAGTAGGGCGGTGGGCGACATCGTCCTGATCGGCATCAGGTTCGCACTCTATGCGGACCTGATGCTCATCGCTGGCCTCGCGGCGTTCCCGATGTACGCGCTGACGCAAAGCGAGCGCCATGCGCCGGAGCCGATGGCCGCGATCTGGCGTGCGGAGCGATGGCTCTGCGCCGCCGGACTGCTTCTCTCTCTCCTCGGGATGGGCGTGCTGGCGGCCTCAATGCAGGGCGTCGGGCTCATATCCCTGGAACTCCAGCCATTCTGGGACCTCGTGCGCGAAACCGATGTCGGGATGGCCTGGATAACCCGAAGTGCCGCACTTCTGCTCGCGCTGGCGGCGTCGATCTGGATGACGCGCCGACCGGCGACCGCAGCTGCCACGCTGGTCGCTGCGGGATTCGTGGCCGTTGCTACTCTGGTCTGGTCGGGCCACGCGGGAGCGACCGAAGGCACCGCGGGCACCGTTCACAGGGTCAGCGACATAGCCCATATGATCGCGGCGGCGGTCTGGATCGGCGCGATCGGCGCCTTTCATCTGCTGATCTCGCCGCGACGTATCCGCGAGATACCTGACGGGCTGCGCATCGCGGCGCGGAGCCTCGATCGATTTTCGCTCATTGGCACGATCTGCGTCCTCGTCATCGCCGGAACCGGCCTGATCAACAGCCAGATGATCGTTGGCGCCGAGAATCTCGGCCGGTCTCTCGGCTCCCCCTATGGACAATTGCTCGTCGCCAAGCTCGTGCTGTTCGGACTGATGCTGGCGCTCGCCGCTGCGAACCGCTGGCGGCTTGCTCCCGCGCTCGCGGCGGCAGTCTCGGGAACCGAGAACGAAAGCATCGATGCCGACCCCGACCGGGCGCTTGCAGCCATGCGCAAAAGCCTGATTCTCGAAGCGCTGGCCGCGTTCGCCATCCTCGCGCTCGTGGCCTGGTTCGGCACGCTCGAACCCTTCGCCGGCACCGAACCGATTTGACCGGCAAGCCCCCGGGCCTGACCGCAGGGGCAAAGAAAATCCGAGGGATAACCGCGTTTCTCGCGTATCGATAGGAGCGGTTCCATTCTGGAACCGTCAGGAAGGACGCCATCGGCGAACTCGACCGGGGGCGTTCGGACGGCCCTGCCATCAGGCGGGCAACCGATATGGACGGGAGCGGCAACGATGCACGATCATCTGGACGCGGGCAAAGGCAGCGGGAGCACGACCGATCCGGTTTGCGGCATGACGGTCGACCCGGCGACCACGCCGCACATCGCTACGCGTGGCGCCGAACAATATCATTTTTGCAGCGCAGGCTGTCTCGCCAAATTCGAAGCCGATCCAGATCGCTATACCACGAAAGGTGCGCCGGTCGCTGTCGATCCGCCCGAAGTTGGCATCTGGACCTGCCCGATGCATCCCGAAATCCAGCGCGATAGTCCCGGAAGCTGCCCGATCTGTGGCATGGCACTCGAGCCTGTCATGCCGACCGCATCGGAAGGCCCCAGCGATGAATATCGCGACATGCGGCGACGCTTCTGGTTCGGGCTAATTCTAGCTCTTCCCGTCGTCGCGCTCGAAATGGGCGGCCATCTCACCGGCCTCCACCAATTTGTCGGTCGCCAGACAAGCAACTGGATCCAGATGTTGCTCGCGACGCCCGTTGTGCTGTGGGCGGGTTGGCCCTTTTTCGAGCGCGCCTTGCTCTCGATCCGCAACAAGAGCCTCAACATGTTCACGCTCATCGCGATGGGGACGGGCGTCGCATGGGGTTACAGCATGATCGCGGCGATCTCGCCGAACATATTCCCCGCCGCCTTCCGCGCTGCCGACGGCTCGGTGGCGGTCTATTTCGAGGCAGCGGCGGTTATCACGGTGCTCGTCTTGCTCGGACAAGTGCTCGAACTGAGAGCCCGCGAGACGACAAGCGGCGCGATCCGCGCGCTTCTCGATCTGACGCCGAAGCTCGCACGGCGCGTCGCCAGCGACGGAAGCGATGAGGAAATCGCGCTCGACGATGTGGCGGTCGGCGACGTCCTGCGAATCCGTCCCGGCGAGAAAGTCCCGGTCGACGGAACCGTCCTCGAAGGGCGCGGCACGGTCGACGAGTCGATGGTCACCGGCGAATCGATGCCGGTCACCAAGGCGGCCGGCGCCGCACTCATCGGGGGGACGATCAATCAGACCGGTGGCCTGGTCATGCGCAGCGAAAAGATCGGGCGCGACACGATGCTCGCCCGCATCGTTCAGATGGTGGCAGATGCGCAGCGTAGCCGCGCGCCGATCCAGCGTCTCGCAGATACCGTGTCGGGCTGGTTCGTGCCGGGCGTGATCGTCGTCGCGGTCATCGCCTTCCTGGTCTGGTCGTTTCTCGGCCCGGCGCCCGCCATGGCCTATGGCCTGATCGCCGCCGTTTCGGTGCTGATTATCGCCTGCCCTTGCGCGCTCGGGCTCGCGACGCCGATGTCGATCATGGTCGGCGTGGGCCGCGGCGCCGAAGTCGGCGTCCTGATCAAGAATGCCGAGGCGCTTGAGCGGATGGAAAAGATCGACACCCTCGTTGTCGACAAGACCGGAACGCTTACCGAGGGCAAGCCATCGGTCGTCGCTATCGAAGTCGCCGATGGCTTCGAAGAGCAGGATCTGCTCCGGATTGCCGCGAGCCTCGAGCGCAGCAGCGAGCATCCGCTGGCGGCAGCCATCGTCAAGGCAGCCGAAGACAGAGGCCTCGCGCTCGTCGAACCCTCGGGCGTCGACCAGCCGGTCGGCAAGGGCATCGTGGGGATCGTCGATGACAAGGCGATCGTTCTGGGCAACGCAAATTTTCTCGAAGAATATGACGTCGATTTGGGTGCGCTTGCCGAGGCGGCGGACCGGCTGCGCGCCGATGGTGCGACGGCGATCTATATTGCGGTCAACGGAAAAGCGGCCGGCGTCATCGCCATCGCTGATCCCGTCAAGGAGACGACAGGCGAGGCACTTGCGGCCCTACGCGGGGCCGGAATCAAGGTCATCATGCTGACCGGCGACAACCGCGTCACCGCCGAGGCGATCGCCCGGCGCCTCGGCATCGACGATGTCGAGGCCGATGTCCTTCCCGACCAGAAGAGTGCGGTCGTCCAGCGGCTGCGCGAGCAAGGCCGGATCGTCGCCATGGCGGGCGACGGCGTCAATGACGCCCCGGCGCTGGCGGCCGCCGACGTCGGCATCGCGATGGGCTCGGGAACCGATGTCGCGATTGAAAGCGCGGGCGTGACGTTGCTGCGCGGCGACCTTCTAGGCATTGTCCGGGCGCGGCAGCTCAGCCATGCGACAATGGCCAATATCCGCCAGAATCTCTTCTTCGCCTTCGCCTATAATGTCGCGGGCATTCCGGTGGCGGCGGGGGTGCTTTATCCAGTCTTCGGGCTGCTCCTGTCGCCGATCATCGCCGCCGCGGCGATGGCGCTCTCGTCGGTCAGCGTGATAGCCAATTCGCTGCGGCTGCGGTTCGTAAGAATCTGAACGAGACATCGCGACGGGCGCGGATCGCAGTCGCCCGGCGGAACAAGAGAATGAAGACAAGAGGCACGGACGCCGCGTAACTGGACGTCGTTTCCCCGCGAATAGGGAACAGCTATCCCGCCCCGATTCAAATTGACGAAAGTTGCTGCAAGGATCATGCATTTACCGTGAAACGCTGGCTGACCTTGATGCTTCTCGCAGGCGCGCTCCTTGGCCTCTTCGGTCAGGAGACGGCGTTCGCGATGGCGCGCCCGATCATCGAAGGGCAGCAGCCCGTTGCGGCACCGGCCATGAGTGCCGAGTGCGCCGAGATGATGGGCGTCGATACCTCGAAGCCCGATCAACCGTGCAAGGGGATGACGCTCGACTGCATCGCCAAGATGGGCTGCGCCATTCCGCTGGCGGTCGTCACGCCCGCTGCGCCGCTTGCGGTTGCCGATTACCAGCGCGAACTGGCCGATCCGCTTGCCGTACAGCGGCTGGTCGGACGCAGCTTCGGCCCCGAGCCCGAACCGCCGCTACTCCTCGCTTGAACTGCATGTTGCGCGCCGGCCTCTTCCGACGCGCAGTTCCAGGCTTTTCAATCGAGGAATTCACCATGAAAATGATTCTTGCTGCCGCAATTCTTGCGGCCACCGCTTTTGCCGCGCCGTCCTTCGCTCAGGAGAAGAAGGATGGTCATTATGAATGGCAGGAGCGCTACGTTCCCGGACCGAACAAGTCCAACATCGCCTCACGCACACGCGTCTGGGTGAGGGACGCGGCCTCGCAGATGGCGCATTGCGACTGCGCGATGATGAAGTCCGATGCGGCCGACTGCATGAAGTCGATGTTCGGCAAGGCGACGATGCCCTCCGAAGGCTGACGGCTCCCGTCGCCGGCGATCCGCGCTGGGGACGGTTCCGCCACCATGTCCGCAAGAGAGGCCCATCATGCGCATCATATTTGCAACCGCCCTGGCAGCGCTGCTGCCCGCCGCCCTGCACGCCGAGCCCCTGACGTTCGGCGATGCGCTGCGGCTGGCCGAACGTCAGGCACCCGAACTGAAGGCGCGCGAGGCGGGCGTCGGCGCGGCCGAATCGGCTGCGATTGCGGCCGACCGCCTGCCCGACCCGAAACTCGATCTTGCGATCAAGGATTTTCCGGCCACGGGCCCCGACGCGGGCCGGTTCAATCGCGACGATTTCACGATGCAGGTCATCGGTATCAGCCAGGAATTCACCAATCCCGCCAAGCGGCGCGCGCGGGCGCAGCGCGCCGGCGCAGACATCAAGGTTGCCGAGGCCGAGCAGGCGGTCACCGCGCAGGATGTGCGCCTCGCCACCGCGCTCGCGTGGATCGATCTTTTCTATGCAAAGAAAAGGCTCAAGGAACTCGAGCTGCTCGACGACGGTCTCGACGATCTCCAGTCGACGGTCACTGCGCGCCTCGCCAGCGGCGCCGCGCGCCCGGCGCAGGCGCTCGAACCCGAACAGCTGAGGGCCGAAGTGGCCGACCGGCGGAGCGCGCTTTCCGCCGAGATCGCGCGCTTCCAAGCGCAACTCATTCGCTTCACCGGCGATCCGGCTGCCGACACGGCGGGCGCGCCGCCGCCGCTCGCGGTCGATGGCGATGCGCTGCGCGATGGCCTTTCCGCACTGCCGCGGCTGCGCGCCTATGACGCCCGGACGATCGCTGCCGACGCCGAGACCGGCCTCGCACGCGCCGCGAAGCGGCCCGACTGGACGGTCAATGCCGCCTATGGCCGGCGCGAGCCCAATTATGGCGACCTCGTCACGGTCGGGATCACGATCGACCTGCCGTTCTTCACCGCCAAGCGCCAGGATCCAAAGATCGCCGCGCGCGCGAGCGAAGCGACCCGGGCGCGCCTCGATCGCGAAGCCGCAGAGCGCGAAATCGCGGCGGCGCTCTCGGCCGACCTTGCCATGCACCGCATGCACGACGAGCAGCTTGCCAATGCGCGGACGAGGCTGGTTCCGCTCGCCAAGAAACGCGCCCAGCTCGATCTCGAGAGCTTCGGGGCGGGCCGGCTCGATCTCGGGACCGCGCTCCTGTCAACGCTGACGCTCGCCGAAGCCGAGGTCGATGCGCTGGGGCGCGAGGCCGAAGTCGCGCGCGACACGATTCGCATCAATTTCACCTATGGGGAGGCACGGCCATGACCGATGCGAAGACGACGGCGGCCCGGTGGCGCGCCGCACTGATGGCCGCGGTGCTGGTTGCCGGCGGCGGCGGCTATTGGCTCGGGCAGCGGGACAAAAATGAGACAGTGGCCGGGTCGGCGACCGGCGATCCCGGCAAAATACTCTATTATTATGACCCGATGTTCCCGAACCAGAAGTTCGACCAGCCCGGCAAGTCACCCTTCATGGATATGCAGCTGGTTCCCAAATATGCTGACGGGAGCGGTGCGAATGCGGCCTCACCCGGCATATCGGTCGATGCCTCGGCCCGGCAAAGCCTCGGTATCCGGGTGGTGGCCGCCGAAATGGGTAGCCTCGCCGCAACGCTCGACGTCACCGGGACAGTCGATTTCAATCAGCGCGACGTCGCGATCGTCCAGGCAAGATCGGGCGGTTTCGTCGAGCGCGTCTATCGGCTCGCGCCCGGCGATGTGGTTCGCGCGGGTGCCCCGATCGCCGACCTGCAATCGCCCGAATGGGGCGGCGCCCAGACCGAATATCTCAGCGTCAAACGCCTTGGCCGCCCCGATCTCACCGCCGCGGCACGGCAACGCCTGCGCCTGATGGGCATGCCTGAGGCGGTCATCGCTCAGGTGGATCGCAGCGGCCGGACGAGCGGGACTATGACTGTTCGCGCGCCGATCGGCGGCGTCATCCAGACTCTGGGCGCCCGCGCCGGCGTAACGCTCGCCGCCGGCCAGACGCTCGCCGAAATCTCCGGCCTCGGAACGGTATGGCTCAATGCCGCGCTCCCCGAAGCGCAGGCCGGCGCTGTGCAGGTCGGCCAGCGCGCGAGCGCGAAGCTCACTGCCTTTCCGGGCGAGACCTTCGCCGGCCGCGTCGTCGCGATCCTGCCGACCGCGGCGGCGGACAGCCGAACGCTGACCGTGCGGGTCGAACTTGCGAACAGTGGCGGGCGGCTCCGCCCCGGCATGTTCGCGAGCGTTGCACTGGGCGGCGATACCAAGCCCGCGCTGCTTGTGCCGAGCGAAGCGGTCATCCGCACCGGGACGCGAACGATTGTGATGCTCGAGATGGGCGATGGCCGCTATCACCCTGCCCAGGTCGAGACCGGGCGCGAAGGCGGCGGCAAGACCGAAATCCTGCGCGGCCTCGCCGCGGGCGAGAAGGTCGTGGCGTCGGGCCAGTTCCTGCTCGATTCCGAAGCAAGCCTGACCGGCATCGCGGTCCGGCCGCTGGACAATGCGAAATGATCGAACGGATCATTCGCGCATCGGTCGCCGCGCGCCGCCTTGTCGTCGCGGCGGCGCTGATCCTGGCCTTGATCGGGGTTGCCGCCGTCCGGACGACGCCGGTCGACGCCCTCCCCGACCTCTCGGACGTGCAGGTCATCATCCGCACGACCTATCCCGGCCAGGCGCCGCGTATCGTCGAGGATCAGGTCACCTATCCGATCACCACGACGATGCTGTCGGTTCCGGGCTCGCGCGTCGTGCGGGGCTACAGTTTCGTCGGCGACAGTTTCGTCTATGTGCTGTTCGAGGACGGCACCGACCTTTATTGGGCGCGCAGCCGGGTGCTCGAATATCTGAGCCAGGTGCAAAGTCGCCTCCCCGAAGGCGCCCGGGCGTCGCTCGGCCCCGACGCTACTGGAGTCGGCTGGATTTATGAATATGCGCTCGTCGACAAGAGCGGACGCCATGATCTCGCCGAGCTGCGCAGCCTCCAGGACTGGTTTCTGCGCTTCGAGCTCAAGGCGGTGCGCGGCGTCGCCGAGGTCGCGAGCATCGGCGGCATGGTGCGGCAATATCAGGTCCTCGTCGATCCGGCGAAGCTCGCCGCCTATGGCGTGACGGCGCAGGAGGTGACCGAGGCACTCCAGCGCGCCAACCAGGAAAGCGGCGGCGGGACGGTCGAAATGGCCGAGGCCGAATATATCGTGCGCGCCAGCGGCTATCTCAAAAGCCTCGACGATTTCCGCGCGGTGCCGGTTCGCACGGCGGCGGGTGGTATTCCCGTGACGGTCGGCGATGTCGCCACGGTCCAGATCGGCCCCGACATGCGGCGCGGCATCGCCGAGCTCAACGGCGAAGGCGAAGTCGCGGGCGGGGTGATCGTGATGCGCCAGGGCCAGAATGCGCGCGAGGTGATCGAGGGCGTGCGTGCCAAGCTCGCTGAGCTCAAGGCAGGCCTGCCACCGGGGGTCGAGATCGTCACCACCTACGACCGGTCGGGGCTGATAGACCGCGCAGTCGACAATCTGACTTCGAAACTCGTTGAGGAATTCATCATCGTCGCGCTCGTTTGCGCGCTGTTCCTGTGGCACGCGCGCTCGGCGCTCGTCGCGATCCTCACCCTGCCGCTCGGCATCCTGATCGCCTTCATTGTGATGCGGTTCCAGGGCCTCAACGCCAATATCCTGTCGCTCGGCGGCATCGCGATCGCGGTCGGCGCGATGGTCGACGCCGCGGTGGTGATGATCGAGAACGCCCACAAGCATCTCGAGCATTGGGAAAGGGATCACCCCGGTGAAGAACTCGCGGGCAAGGAAAGGTGGCGTGTCATCACCGACGCCGCTGCCGAGGTGGGTCCGGCGCTGTTCCTCAGTCTCCTGATCATCACCTTCTCGTTCCTTCCCATCTTCTCGCTCGAAGGACAGGAAGGGAAACTCTTCGGGCCGCTCGCTTTCACCAAGACCTATGCGATGGCGGCAGCGGCGATCCTGTCGATCACCCTCGTCCCGGTGTTGATGGGCTGGCTCATTCGCGGACGGATTCCGAACGAACAGGCCAATCCGGTCAATCGCTGGCTGACCCACGCCTATCGTCCCGCGCTCGACCGGGCTCTCCGGCATCCCCGGCGCACGCTAGCCATCGCCGGCCTCATCTTTGCGACCAGCCTGTGGCCGCTGACCCAGCTCGGCGGCGAGTTCATGCCCCAGCTCGACGAGGGCGACCTGCTTTACATGCCCTCGGCGCTTCCCGGCATTTCATCCGCCAAGGCGTCGAGCCTGCTTCAGCAGACCGACCGGCTCATCAAGACGGTGCCCGAGGTCGAGAGTGTGTTCGGCAAGGCAGGCCGCGCCGATACCGCGACCGATCCCGCGCCGCTCGAAATGTTCGAGACGACGATCCGCTTCAAGCCGCGCGATCAATGGCGTGCCGGGATGACCCCCGAAAAGCTGGTCGCCGAGCTCGATGCGCGGGTGAAGGTCCCGGGCCTCGCCAATTTCTGGATTCCACCGATCCGCAACCGCATCGACATGCTGGCGACGGGGATCAAGAGTCCGGTTGGCATCAAGGTCGCTGGATCGGATGTGGCCGAGATCGACCGCAGTGCGAAGCGGATCGAGGATGTCGTCCGCAAGGTTCCTGGGGTCGCCTCGGCGCTCGCCGAGCGGCTGACCGGCGGGCGCTATATCGACGTCGACATCGACCGCGCCGCGGCGGCGCGCTACGGGCTCAACGTCGCCGATGTGCAATCCATCGTTGGCGGCGTCATCGGCGGCGAGACGATCGGGCAGACGGTCGAGGGGCTGGCGCGCTATCCGATCAGCGTGCGTTATCCACGCGAACTCCGCGACAGCCTCGGCAAGCTCGAAACTCTCCCGATCCTCACGCCATCGCGCCAACAGATCACGCTCGGCACCGTGGCAAGGGTCCGGATCAGCGATGGCCCGCCGATGCTGCGCAGCGAGAATGGCCGACCGGTGACCTGGATCTATGTCGATGGCCGCGACCGCGACCTGCAGACGCTCGTAAGCGATATCCAGCTAGCGGTCGCACGCGACGTCAAATTGCCGCCGGGCATCAGCGTCTCTTACACGGGCCAGTTCGAATTTCTTGTCCGCGCGGCCGAACGAATG
>NZ_DATFFD010000162.1:0-3521 GCF_035250425.1 Sphingopyxis sp. | reverse complement strand
TCGCCGGTGCAGGCGATGCGGATTTGTCCGCAGCGGCAGGCGGCATTGCGGATGCGATCGGTCATTTTGCCGCCTTCTTCAGCGCCACGCGGACCAGCGCGTCGAGGCTTGCACCCGCGCCCAGTTCCTCATTCGCTGCCGCGACCGCAGCGCTCGCTTCGCCGGGTTTGAAGCCGAGCCCGGTGAGGGCGGTGACGGCGTCCCCGAGCGGGCCGGATGTGGCGGAGCGGGTGGAACCCGAACCCGCGATCCCGCCGAGCGCGCCGGCCTTGTCCTTCAACTCATGCGTGATCCGCTGCGCCAGCTTCGGCCCGACGCCGTTGGCGCGCGCGATCATCGCGCTGTCGCCGCTCGCCAGCGCGCGTTGCAGGTCGCCGATTTCGAGCGCCGAGAGGATCGCGAGCGCGACCTTGGCGCCGACGCCCTGGACGCTGGTGAGCAGGCGGAACCAGTCGCGCTCCTCGGCCTTGGCAAAACCGAGCAGGCGCAGGAAATCCTCGCCGACGAGCATTTCGGTGTGGATGGTGACATCGCCGCCGACCGGGCCGAGGGCGTCGAGGGTGCGCGCCGACGCTTCGACGAGGTAGCCGACGCCGCCGACGTCGATCACCGCATGGCCTGCGGCGGTGGAGTCGAGCCGTCCGGTGAGTTTCGCGATCATTTCGCTGTGCTAGCGTGGTAGGAATGAAAAGGGAACAAATTTGGTTCACGCGAAGACGCGAAGACGCGAAGACGCGAAGATGTCGCATTTGCCGCGAAGCGGCTTTCTCCATCGGATGTTGCGCGATGACGCGGCGTCGAAGGAGAAGGGAGCCTGGCGGCCCAGGTCCGCCTCTTCGCGCCTTCGCGCCTTCGCGCCTTCGCGTGAAACTATCAAATGCGCGGCCGGTGGTTTGCATGGCAGATCGCCACCGCCAGCGCGTCCGCCGCATCGGGTCCGGCGACCTTTGCGCCGGGCAGCAGCACGCGCAGCATCGCCTGCACCTGTTCTTTCGCCGCGCCGCCGGTGCCGACGATCGCTTTCTTGACCAGCCGCGGCGCATATTCGGCGACCGTCAGCCCGCCGCGCGCGCAGCCGAGCAGCACGACGCCGCGCGCGTGCGCGAGCTTCAGCGTCGATTGCGGATTGTCGTTGACGAAGACTTCCTCGACCGCGGCGCACCCAGGCGCATGATCTGCGATCACGGCCGCGAGCACGGTATCGAGATACGCGAGCCGGTCGGGCAGGGGCGCCTTTGCGTCGGTCTTCACCTGCCCGTTGGCGATATGGCTGATCCGGCTGCCCTCGACGCGGATGACGCCCCAGCCGGTGCAGCTGAGCGAGGGATCGAGGCCGAGGATGATCATATTAAAAGCCCCTCCCGCTTGCGGGAGGGGTTCGGGGTGGGCAAGCGGCGTGCCGTGCATCGGCCCACCCCTGGCCCCTCCCGCAAGCGGGAGGGGAGGATCTTGTCATCCAAGCTTTTCCATCACCGCGTCGGGGATCTCGTAATTACCCCACACGGTCTGGACGTCGTCGTCGTCGTCGAGCGTGTCGATCAGCTTGAACAAGGTCTGCGCGGTCGCTTCGTCGGTGACTTCGCTCTTCAGCGTCGGGCGCCAGGCGAGCTTGACGCCTTCGGCTTCGCCGAGCTTGGCTTCGAGCGCCTTGGCGACTTCGTGCAGGCTGTCGACGCTGGTCCAGATGTCATGGCCATCCTCGGACGATTCGACATCGTCGGCGCCCGCGTCGAGCGCGGCTTCGAATACCGTGTCGGCGTCGCCCGCCTTTGCGGCATAGCTGATCATGCCGAGCCGGTCGAAACCGTGGCTGACGCTGCCGCTGGTGCCGAGATTGCCGCCGTTTTTCGAAAAGGCCGTGCGGACGTTGGTCGCGGTGCGGTTGCGGTTGTCGGTCAGCGCCTCGACGATCAGCGACACGCCGCCGGGGCCATAGCCTTCGTAGCGGATTTCTTCGTAATTATCGCCTTCGCCGCCCGCGGCCTTGTCGATCGAGCGTTGGATATTGTCCTTGGGCACCGACTGCGCCTTGGCGGCGTTGATCGCGGCGCGCAGGCGTGCATTCGCGTCGGGATCGGGCAGGCCCATTTTCGCCGCGACGGTGATTTCGCGCGAAAGCTTGGAAAACAGCGAGCTGCGTTTTTTGTCCTGCGCACCCTTGCGGTGCATGATGTTCTTGAATTTGCTATGGCCGGCCACGGCCTACCTCCATCGAAACGGGAAATGTGACGCTGCCCCTAGCGCGTAGCGCGGTTCCAGACAACCACGCGCGGCGCCTGCAATCAGACAACCACCGCCGTCCCCGAGGCGCTGACCATCAGCATCGACCCATTCTGGCCGAGCACTTCATAGTCGAGGTCGACGCCGATCACCGCGTTGCCGCCGAGGCGCGCGGCCTCGGCTTCCATTTCGGCGATCGCTTCCTTGCGCGCGCGGGCAAGGACATCCTCATATTTGCCCGAGCGGCCGCCGACGATGTCGGTGATGCTGGCGAAGAGGTCGCGGAACAGATTGGCGCCGACGATCACCTCGCCGGTGACGATGCCCAGATATTCGCGGACCGGACGGCCCTCGACATTGTTGGTGGTGGTGCTGAACATCGTCACTCTCCTGAGGATTGCCGGGATTGGTGTCAGTCGATTCCGAGCGCCGACTTATAGACGTCGAGAATTGCTTCCATTTCCTTGCGATCGTGGACCGGCAATTTGCGCAGACGCACGATTTGGCGCATGATTTTCGGGTCGTAACCCTGCGATTTCGATTCATTATAGGTGTCGCGGATGTCGTCGGCGATGCCCTTTTTCTCTTCTTCCAGACGCTCGATGCGCTCGATGAAAAGGCGCAGTTGTTCGTCGGATACGGTGGCTTCGCTCATTTTTGGCTCCGGTAGTTGGGATGATGCGGCGCAAGAATCGCGCCTGGCGCGTCCCTAATGGCCCTTAGGATTTTTGGCCATGCTTTCTTCCATCCGGGCGAGCTGTTCGGGGGTCGCGGGGGTGTGGTGGCGCGCTTTCCACTCCGCGGTGGGCATGCCGTGGACGATCGCGCGGCCGGTTTCCTTGTCCATGTCGCCCGCCTCGGCGATCCAGTCGCCGAGGCAGTTACGGCAAAATCCGGCGAGCCCCATCAGGTCGATGTTCGCGGCATCGCTGCGATGCTGGAGCAGGCGGACGAGGCGGCGAAACGCCGCGGCGGCGACCGCATCGTCGAGGCTGTCGAGCGCGTCGTTACCGGCCGTCTGATCGTCGCTGCAGGACATGGTTCCTCCGTTGAATGATTGAATAGCTATACGGCGGTTGCCTTCGTATCATCAAGGCGGCATTGCGATCATCAGCAAGTCGGCATTGCCCTAGCGTCCCCCCTGTTATCGGAGCTTTTGTGGTCCAGAATTTTACCCCCCGCCAGCGCAAGGTGCGCATCCTGGCGACCCTTGGCCCCGCGAGCGCCAATCCCGAGATGATCGCCGCGCTGCACCGCGCCGGCGCCGATGCGTTTCGCGTCAATATGAGCCATGGCGACCA
>NZ_DATFFD010000161.1:0-22445 GCF_035250425.1 Sphingopyxis sp. | reverse complement strand
CTCGATGCCGCGGCGTCGTGTGACCCCGCCGAGGCGACGCGCGAGTTCCGCATCGGCGTGCGCCTGTCGGGCGAAATGCCGCGTTTCTCTTCGCTTGTCGCGCGCGTCCGGCGCGAAGCCCCGCATGTCGCGCTCGCCAGTGTGACCTTCCGCCGCCGCGATCTGGTGATGATGCTCGCGAGCGGCGATCTCGACCTTGCGCTCGATGTCGCCCTTCCCGCCAACGACCGGCTCCAGCGCCATTATCTGGGAACCGAGCCCATCGTCGTTGTCGCGCGCAAGGGGCACCCGCGCGTCGACGGCACGCTCGACCTCGACACCTATCTCGCGCTCGAGCATATCATCGCGACGTCGCGGCCCTATGGCCCGGGGATCGAGGACATGGCGCTGGACCGCATGGGCCTCGCCCGGCGCGTCGTCGTGCGCTGCCAGCACGCCATCACCGCGTGGCAGATCGTCGCCTCCTCCGACATGCTGTTTTCGCTGCCGCGGTCGCACGCCGAGGTGCTCGGCGCGATGTGGCCGATGCAGCTCGTCGACCTGCCGCTCCCGGTCGAACAGGGCGGAAGTTATCTCTATTGGCATCAGGCGGCGCAAGCCGATCCGGGCCTCGGCTGGCTGCGCACGATCATCACCGACGAGCTGGCGCAGACCGCATAGTTATTCGCTTTGCGAATATTCTATATTCGATCCTATCATTTTCCTTGATGACATGGCGCGACTAAGCTGCGGGCGAAACCCCAGCGGAGGATTGTCATGACCGAGATCGAACTCGAAGCCGAACTCAACGACCTCAGAATGTCGAAGGAAGCGCAGCCGCTGTTCGACGCGGTGAAGCGCCACATCGCCGAGAATGTCGATCCGATCACCGAGGAATTTTTCCGCCTCGGCGAAGGCCGCGCCGACCGCTGGAGCTGGGCGCCGGGGCAGCTCGAACTGCTCGAAGGCGCGAAGGACAAGGCGAAGGCCGCGGGCCTGTGGAATTTCTTCCTGCCGCACGGCGACACGGGGACGCCGCTCAGCAACCTCGACTATGCCTATATCGCCGCCGAGCTCGGCAAGTCGCCGCTCGCATCGGAATCGCTGAACTGCTCGGCGCCCGACACGGGCAATATGGAAGTGCTCGAAATGGTCGGTACGCCCGATCAGAAGGAGCGCTGGCTCAAACCGTTGTTGAACGGCGAAATCCGTTCGGCCTATGTGATGACCGAGCCCGGCGTCGCCTCGTCGGATGCCAGCAACCTCGAAACGCGCGCGCGGCTCGAAGGCGACGAATGGGTCATCAACGGCGAGAAATATTTCATCAGCGGCGCCGGCGACCCGCGCTGCAAGATATTGATCTGCATGGTGAACACCAACCCCGAAGCCGCGCGGAAGGCGCAGCATTCGCAGATCCTCGTGCCGATGGACACGCCCGGCGTGCAGGTGCTCGGCCCGATGCACGTCTTCGGCGCCGACCATGCGCCGCAGGGGCATATGCACATGCGCTTCGACAATGTCCGCGTGCCGAAGGATAATATCCTGCTTGGCGAAGGGCGCGGGTTCGAGATTTCGCAGATGCGCCTCGGGCCGGGCCGCATCCATCACTGCATGCGCACGATCGGCAAGGCCGAGCGCGCGCTCGACCTGATGGTCAAGCGCGGCAATTCGCGCACCGCCTTTGGCCGTCAGCTGTCGCAGCTCGGCAAGAATCTGGAAGTGATCGCGCGCGCGCGGATCGAGATCGAGGCGATGCGCCTGATCGTGCTCAAGGCGGCGAAGGCGATGGACCTGCTCGGCAACCGCGAAGCGCGGGTCTGGGTCAGTATGGCAAAGGCGATGGTGCCCGAACGCACCTGCCAGATCATCGACCAGGCGATCCAGATCCACGGCGCGACCGGCATCTCCCAATGGACCCCGCTCGCCGATCTTTATGCCGACGTACGCCACCTGCGCTTTGCCGACGGTCCCGACGAGGTTCATTATATGGTGGTCGGCCGCGACGAACTCGGCCGGCACTGAAGGCTCTTACGACGGCCGCAACTTCGCGCCCGGGATCTGGCGCCGTGAACGCTTCTGCGGACGCGGTGCCGACCGGGCGGCGTAGATGGTGTAGCCGCAGAGCAGCCCATAGAGCGCCAGCCCCTCGACCTGCCAGAACGGCATCGTCGCCATGTTGAGCAGGAAGAAGGCGAAATGCGCCGCGAGCAGCTTGAAGCGCTCGCCGTGCGCCGAAGCCGCCGCAGCGAACATCACTGTCCACAGCACGATCATCGCCGCGATCCCGAACCAACCGAGCTCGTAGAGCGTCGCGACCAGCGTGTTGTGCGGATAGACTTTGAACACGCCCTCCCAGCTCTCCGGCCCCAAGCCGAACAGGTGCTGGAGCGGCGTGCCCTCGGCCCAGGCGTAGATATAGCTGCTCCAGATCAACGGCCGGGCGGACATCACCTGCCGTTCGAGCAGGTCGAAGTCGCGCGGCGGTTTGATCAGCCCGCCGGGATTCGAGAGGAAAGCGGCTAGGTCGGTGAAACTCGCGCTGTAGGACAGGGCGGCGAACGAGACGAGCAACACGCCCGCCACCATCGCGGTCACCGCCATCGGTGCGCGCTGGTCGCGCCGGACGCTCAGCGTCAGCCCGCTCAGAAAGGCGGCCAGCGCGAGCGGCGCGAAAGCGAGGATCGTCGTGCGATAGCCCGCAAGCAGAATGCCGATCAATGTTGCGAGGAGGAAGGCAACCCGCACCGCGCGCGGCGCCGATTTGGCGAAACAGCCGACCAGAAACCCCGTCATCATCGCGACCGAAAAGGCCGCTTCGTGATTATAGCCGCCGATCCAGACCAGCCCGTCGCCATCCTCCGATCCCTTGGGCAGGTTCAGCGCCAGCGACAGCGCCTGAAACACGAGCAGCGGCAGGAACGAAACCATCGCCCAGCTCAGGAACCGCGCGTCGGGATCGCTGCGCAGCGCCTGGAACACCGCGATCATGATCACGATCATATAGGCATATTTGACCGCCACGTTGATCCCGCCGGCTGCATCGCCATTGAGCGCGGCACTGAACAGCGCGAGCACGACCAGCGCATAGACGGGCAGCAACCATTTGAGCGCCAGATTGGCGGGCCGCACCACAAAGAGCAGCCCGAACCCGGTCACCCCGATCGAAAGCAGAGCGTTGCCCGAAAGCCCGCCCGCGAGCGGCTGGAACATATAGAGATGATAGGCGCCCGCCGTGTAGCGCATCCACAGCGCCACCACGACGAACGCGCCCGCGACGCTGCCCGCCCGCCGCGCCGCGACGACGAGCGCGACGAGCAGCACCGCCGTCACCGGCAACAAGATGCCGAGCCCGAACGCCGGGCCGTAAGGGAGCGCCTGCGCGGTCACGGCGCCGCCGGATCAATCCGCATAATAGGGACGGTACGCCTTCAGGAAAGTGCCGCCATCTTCATAGCCGGCCCGCTCCTGCTCGCCGACGTCGATCAGCGTCAGCACCGCGCCCAGCATCTCGGCGTGGACATCGTACAGCCGCCGCAGCGCCACCGACGCCGCCTTGGCCGGCGTCTTGCGCCAGCGCACGAGGAACACCACCCCGTCGGCCATGCTCGCGATCACGCGCGCCTCGTCGACCGGCAGGACCGGCGGCGTGTCGAGGATCACGAGGTCGTAACGCTCGCGCACCTGCTCGATCAGCTCGGCGAGCCGCGGACTCTCGGTCAGCCCGACGCCCTTCGAATCGAGCCGCTGCGGCAACAGGAAGGCGCCCGACATGCTGTCCTTGACGATCGCCTGCTCCAGCGTCGCCTGCCCCGCCAGCACCTCGTCCAGCCCCAGCGTCACATTTTCGGTGAACTGCCGGCTGGAGGCGCGCCGCCGGGCATCGGCGTCGATCAGCAGCACCTTGCCGCCCGCCGCGGCCACTGCGCGGGCCAGCCCCATCGCGGTGGTCGTCTTGCCCTCGCCCGGCACTGCGGAGGTGATCGCGACGACGCGGATCGGGTTCGCCGCCTCGGCGAACTGAATCGAGGTGCGGAGCGTGCGGAAAGCCTCCGCATAGGTCGATTGCGGCCGCTTGAGCAGCAATTCCGCCGGAGGCGCCGGCGGGCCCAGCTTGCGATAGCCGGGCAGCGTGTTCGCATCGGGGATCGAAGCAAGCGTCGACAACCCCAGCGTTTCCTCGATCGCATCGCTCGTCTCGATGCCGCGTTCGAGCAACTGAAGCAGGACGACGAGCAGCACGCCGATACCCAGCCCGCCCACGACGGCCATCGCCGCATAGATCAGCATGTTGGGCGAACTCGGCGCGCCGGGAACGCGTGCGCGGCTGACGATATAGGCGTCGCTGCGTTCCAGCCCCGACTGCGCGACCGTCTGTCGATAGCGATCGAGGAACGCCTGATAGAGCGTCCGCGCCGATTCGGCGTTGCGCTCCAGTTCGTTCAGCCGCACCGACGCCGCATTGTCGCTGGCGAGCTTGCCCTCGGACTGCGCCACCGAACCCGCGAGCGAACCCGCACGCTGGTTGGCGATACTCGCCTGGATCGCGACATTGGAGACGATCCGCTGCACCTCGGCCGCGATCTGCTGATCGGCGACGCGGAGCTGGCTCTGCGCGCGGATAAGGTCGGGATGGCGCGGGCCATAACGTTTTTCCAGCGCCCCGACCTCGCGCGCCACCTCGGCACGCTGGGCGCGCAACTGGCTGACCACGGGTGAATCGAGCGAATCGCCAAGCTCCTCGCCGGTCCGGCCGCCGCTCAGCTGCGCCCGCGCCGCCGAAAGGCGCGCCTGCGCCGCGGCATTCTCGGCCTTGGCTTGGGCAAGCTGGGTCGACAGCCCTGACAGCTCCTGCTGCGTCACGGAGCTCGCTTCGGAGACGGCGAAAAGGTTGTGCGCGGCACGATAGTCGGCGACTTGACGCTCGGCGCCGACCACCTGCGCGCGAAGATCCTGAAGGCGTTGCTCAAGAAACCCGCGCGCACGATGCGTCGCCTCGGTCTTCGAGCCGACCTGCCCCGACACATAATCGTCGACCAGCGCATTGGCGATCTGCGCCGACTGCACCGGCGTGCCGCCTTCGAACGAGACGCTGATCGCATAGGAAAGCCCGTCGCGCTTCACCGTCAGCCCGCCCAGCAGCGTACCGATCGCGCGCTGGCGTCCGATCAGGTCGGGCTGCGCCGTGGGCTGGCCCTGTCCGGCGGCTTCGTTGAATGCGGGGTCGCGTTCGAGCTTCAGCCGATCGACCACGCGCCCGATCAACTCGGGCGAGCGCAAGACCTGCACTTCGGTATCCACCGCCGCCGAATCGGGATCGGTCGTCGGGATCACCGAATCGACCTTGATGACCTGCTCTGCCGTCCGTTCGAGCGCGACCTGCGCGGTGGCGAGGTAGCGCGGTTCGGCGGCGAGATAGGCGGCCGCGGCGATCACGATCGCCGCGGCCATTGCCGCACATAAAACCATCCATCGCCGGCGCAGCACCCCGCCGACCCGGCGCAAGTCGATCAGCGCGCCGCGATCGACCTGCGGGTCCGCTTCCCGGCCGCGCGGGGTATGCCGTGTCACTGCGTCCATATTAGGCAGCAGCCAGGAAAGCCCGCACCGCGGGCGCGATATCGGGACGGGCGAGCGCCAGCGCGAGCGTCGCGGTCACAAAGCCGCTCTTGTCGCCGCAATCATAGCGCTTGCCCTGGAAGGTGACGCCGTGGAACGGCTGCTGGCCGATCATCCGCGCCAGCGCATCGGTCAGCTGGATCTCGCCGCCCGCACCTTCCTCCTGGCTGCCGAGGACGTTCATCACCTCGGGCTGGAGGATATAGCGGCCGATGACGGCAAGCCGCGACGGCGCGACGTCCGGAGCCGGCTTTTCGACCAGCCCCCTGACCTCGGTGATCGCCCCGGCGCTCGCGCCCGGCGTGACGATGCCATATTTATGCGTGTCCTCCGCTGCGACTTCCTCGGTGCAGATCAGATTGCCGCCGAGATCGGCATAGGCCTCGACCATCTGCTTGAGGCAGCCGGGTTCGCCGACCATCAGATCGTCGGGCAGCAGCACCGCAAAGGGCTCGTCGCCGACGAGACGGCGCGCGCACCATACGGCATGGCCCAGCCCGAGGGGCTCCTGCTGCCGCACGATGTTGATGTCGCCCGGCGGGGGACGGGTGCCATCGAGCGCGGCGAGCGATTTGCCGCGCCGGGCCATCGCTTCCTCAAGCTCGAAGGCAT
This sequence comes from Sphingopyxis sp., assembly GCF_035250425.1. Classification (GTDB taxonomy): domain Bacteria; phylum Pseudomonadota; class Alphaproteobacteria; order Sphingomonadales; family Sphingomonadaceae; genus Sphingopyxis. The sequence goes on along the minus strand of NZ_DATFFD010000161.1, from coordinate 16,238 downwards.
GGTCGAAATGATCCTCGATCAGGCTCTTGCCGCGGCTGGTCACGAAAATGAACTGCTCGATGCCCGCCTCGCGGGCCTCGTCGACCGCATATTGGATGAGCGGCCGGTCGACGACGGGCAGCATCTCCTTGGGCATCGACTTGGTCGCCGGAAGGAACCGGGTTCCAAGGCCGCCGATGGGGAACACGGCCTTGCGTATTTTTCGCATCTTTTTACCCTTTTCTGGTCGCTGGGTTCCCCCCCAATTAACCAGCGTTGGATCGGCAGACACGATCGCCGCGTGCTGCCGAGGAGCGATCTGCGCCTTTACGCTGCATTGCAGCAAGAGGCCGGCGTCGAAACGTGTCCAAAGTGCGTCAGGCCATTCAGAGTTTGGGAGGTGTCCCGGCAAAGGACACCCCACCCGGCACCGAGCCCCCGCCGCGCGAGCGGACCAGCGGCGTGCCCGGCGGCACCTGGATATCGTGCGAGCCGATAATGATTTTCGCCGGCCCGTGGTGGATGTCGAAGATCGGCCAGCCCCGGTCGCTCTTTACCACCAGATGCTCGATGGTGATGACCAACGGTTCGCTTGCGCCTTTCGCCGCCATGATCGTGAAATGGTTGGTGTCGCCAATCCCGCCGATCTTGACGGGATCGAGGCTGCTGAGTCGCGTCGCGCGGATGCTCGACCACAGCCGGAAATTGCGCGCATTGCGGCCGCTGACGCAGTCGTCGAGCAAAGTCTCGGTCGACTTCAGGTCGAACCCGCCGTCGCTATTGTCCCACGCGGCGCATTGGCGAAACAACATCCGCGCATTGCCCCGCTCGGTCGAGAAACCGTCACCGTTCCAATATTGCCTGGCTTTGCGCTGCCATTGAAAGCCGCGCATCGTGCAGCGCTCGACCCGGAAGTCGTGCGCGGTGCCGTCGAAGGCGATGCCCACCGGCAGGTCGGTCGCGCCCGTCGTCAGCATGCCGCTCGCGCTGACATCCTCGATCACCCCGTCATGGCTGTCATACCGAATGCGGGCGAAACTGCGTTCGAGATTGCTCGCCCGCGCCCCGCGCACGCGGAGCCCGACGCTGCCCGCGCTCACCTGTTCCGGCGCCGCCTTGTTCTCGATCACCCGGTAGCCGCCCGCCACCTGGATATTGGCGATCTGCACATTGCGAACCGGCTCGCGAATCACGAACAGGCCGTTGCCGACATCGCTGGCGCGCACGCCGCGATAGGCGGCGCCCGACTGCACGAAATAGACCGGTTCGCCCGCTGCATTGATCTGAACCGGCTTCGCGGCGAAGCGAGAGGATGGATCGTCCATGCCGCCGCGCTAATCGGAGCGCACCGGTCAAGGCCAGCGCGATGCGGCGCGGCGTGGCGCGTCCGGGGTCAGTGCAGCGCGGGCGCAGCCCCGCCCAGATCGTCGCCGACGTCGCGCGCGGACACACGCGCAAAACCGACCAAAGGCTCGCGACAGACCTGCCTCGCCCGGCTGAACCGGCGGAATCCGGCTTCGCCATGGTCGATGTTGAGCGTCATACCGGCACCGGCCTTCGCCGCGGACGGAACACGCCCGTCGATCGCGATCGCCGAAGACAGCGTATGTTCCAGCACATGCCGGCGTTCGGCAGCATCGCGGCCGAAATAATAGATGGCGAGCGGCGGCGGTCGCCGCTGGATGGTGGCGATCGCGTCCTCAATCCGGGCATAATTGCGCAGCGGCAGGATCGGCCCCCGAAACTCCTCCTGCATCATCACCAGCATGTCCTCGCTGGCGTGGCGAATGATGTGGAGCGGCATAGCCGGCCCGTGCGGCTGAGCCGTCATCACCTCGCCCCCGCGCGCGCGCGCGTCATCCAATAGCCGCGCCAGCCGTTGCTGCCCGGCCTCCGGCAGCGCCGCTTCGTTCGCCCGGGGCTGCATCGCGGCGCGCCACAGCCAGGAAGCAATCGCCTCTTCCTGCTCTTCGGGCACGAGAAGATAGTCGGGCGCGAGCGGTGCGCTTCCGCCCTTGAGGCGCTTGCGTGCGATCACATTGTCGGCCGCCTTGGCAAAATCGGCCGAGCGCCCAAGGATGACCGGCGATTTGTCCGAGCGCGCAAGCATCGCCCCATCATCTTCCTGCGGTTCGCTGGTCACCAACAGATCGAACGGCTGCTGCGCAAAGTCGCTGTCGGACGCCACCGCCAGTTCGAGCGGATCGAAGAAATCCGGCGCCAACCCGCCGATCAGTCGGCCCAGCTGCACCGACGCCGCGTCGAATTTCAGCGTCACGCGGTTGCCCGCGGCGAGCGCACCCGCGAGGATGCCCGCTGTCCGGAGCAGCGGCAGCGACGCCGGCGCCGCGATGCCGATCACCCCGACCGGCAGATATTCCATATAATCGCCAGCCCCGCGCAGCCGCGCGAGCAGACCGCGTCCGCTTTCGGCGCGCATCCAGCGGCCCACCCCGTCAATCGATGCCCGCAGCGCCGCCAGCGCCGGTGCCACTTCGATAAGCCTGGCGGAGTCCGAATCCTGATTCGGCTGGTCGGCGGCGAGCGCGTCGCACAGCGCGTCAGCGTTTTTTCCGATCATCAGCACCGCGCGCCGCAGCCGGTCGCGGCGAATGGCCAACGACACCGGCAAGTCGGCGAAAAATGCCCCACGTTGCGCTTCCAGCATCTCACCCTTCCCCGCATTTTATCCTGTTCAGCTTCTACTCCGACGCCGACCCGTGGCAAGATCAAGTCGAAACGTTTCGTCGCATGGCAGCCAATTCGCCTGGCTGTCGTTTAGGCAAAGCCTCGAATTATCCGTTTCTAATATATCGCATTTTTTCACCTTGTCCCGTTCTGGGTCGGGATTTTGTAGCGATCATTTCGCCTTTCAATTGCCTCCGCTCAAAGCTGGCAAGTTGACCGTTAACCGTCGCGACGCGATTGTTCGCAAGTGCAGCAAAAAGCCGCCTTCATATAAATCAGGGAGCAACGCATCATGCGTATCGTGATGATCGGGTCCGGCTATGTCGGGCTGGTTTCAGGCGCGTGTTTTGCCGATTTCGGCCATCACGTGACCTGCGTCGATAAGGACGCGAACAAGATCGCCCGCCTTCAGGCTGGCGGCATCCCCATCTATGAGCCCGGTCTCGACGATCTGGTCGCGCGCAACGTCGCAGCGGGGAACCTCGCTTTTACCACCGAGCTTTCCGAAGCCGTCGGCGCCGCCGATGTTGTGTTCATCGCCGTCGGCACCCCCAGCCGGCGCGGCGACGGTCATGCCGACCTCTCCTATGTCCACGACGCCGCGCGCGAGATCGCTGGCGCGCTCTCGGGCTTCACCGTCATCGTCACCAAGTCGACCGTGCCCGTCGGCACCGGCGACGAGGTCGAGCGGATCGTCCGCGAGTGCAACCCCGCCGCCGAATTCGCGGTCGCCTCCAACCCCGAATTCCTGCGCGAAGGCGCCGCGATCGAGGATTTCAAGCGCCCCGATCGCGTCGTGATCGGCATCGAGGACGAACGCGCGCGCGCGCCGATGGAAGAAGTTTATCGCCCGCTTTCGCTCAACAAGGCGCCGATCGTCTTCACGAGCCGGCGCACCAGCGAACTGATCAAATATGCCGCTAACGCCTTCCTCGCGATGAAGATCACCTACATCAACGAGATGGCGGACCTGTGTGAACAGGTCGGTGCTGACATCCAGGAGGTCGCCAGCGGCATCGGGCTCGACAACCGGATCGGCGCCAAATTCCTGAATGCCGGCCCCGGCTATGGCGGCTCCTGCTTCCCCAAGGATACGCTCGCGCTGATGAAGACGGCGCAGGATCATGACGCGCCGCTGCGGCTGATCGAGACGACGGTCGCGGTGAACGAGCAGCGCAAGCGCGCGATGGGCCGCAAGGTCATCGCCGCGCTTGACGGACGCGTCCGCGGTCGCACCGTCGCGGTGCTCGGCCTCACCTTCAAACCCAATACCGACGATATGCGCGACGCGCCGTCGATCGCGATCATCCAGACGCTGCAGGATGCCGGCGCCAAGGTCCGCGCCTATGACCCCGAGGGCATGGACGCGGCCAAAGCGGTGCTGACCGACGTCGAATATGCATCCTCCGCCTATGCCGCCGCCGAAGGCGCGGCGGCGACGGTGATCGTCACCGAATGGGACGCGTTCCGCGCGCTCGACCTCGCGCGTCTCAAGGCCGCAATGGCCGAGCCGGTGCTTGTTGACCTCCGCAACATCTATCCGCCCGCGCGGGCCGAAGATGCGGGCTTGCGCTATGTCGGTATCGGCCGGCTGGGCCAGCCCGCCGACGAGGCCGAATCGAACGAGAGGCATGCCGCATGAGCGACGACAGCCCCATCTTGGTAACCGGCGCCGCGGGCTTCATCGGCCATGCGGTGTCCGAACGGCTCCTCGCGCGCGGCGAACGCGTGCTCGGGCTCGACAATTTCACCGACTATTACGACGTTTCGCTCAAGAAGGCGCGTACCGCGCGGCTCGTCGGCAATTTCAACTTCCGGCTGATCGACGGCGACATCGCGAGCCCCGGGCTGATCAGCGAGCTGGTCGAAGCGAACGGCATCCGCCGGATCGTTCATCTCGCCGCGCAGGCGGGCGTTCGCTACAGCCTCGAAAACCCCTTCGCTTATGAGCACAGCAATCTCAAAGGGCATCTCGCGGTGCTCGAGGCGGCGCGCCACGCGGGCAATATCGAGCATCTCGTCTACGCCTCGTCGAGTTCGGTCTATGGCGACCGCCCGCTCGGCGGCACCGGTTTTCGCGAGGATGAGCCCTGCACCGCGCCGGTCTCGCTCTATGCGGCGACGAAACGCAGCTGTGAGCTGATGAGCGAAAGCTATGCCAAGCTCTATCACCTGCCGCTCAGCGGGCTGCGCTTCTTCACCGTCTATGGTCCCTGGGGCCGCCCCGACATGGCCTATTATGGTTTCGCGCAGAAGATCCTGCTCGGCCAGCCGATCGAGGTGTTCGGCGAAGGCCGGATGGCGCGCGATTTCACCTATATTGACGATATCGTCGATGGCGTGGTCGGCGTGCTCGACCGGCCGCCGGCGGGCGGCGAGAACCGGCTGCTCAACATCGGCGACTGCAATCCCGTCGGGCTGATGGACATGATCGCGGTGCTCGAACGCGCGCTCGGCCGGCCGGCGATCAAGCTGATGCGGCCGATGCAGCCGGGCGATGTGACCGCGACCTACGCCGACATCTCGGCGATCAACGCGCTCACCGGATACAGCCCCAAGGTCCCGCTTGCCCGGGGGATCGAGCGGTTCGTCGACTGGTATCTGGGCGAAATAGAAAATGGTGGAAGAGGGCCGATGGCAGCGGTGGCCTGAGCCGGGAAATCCGGCCGGGCGCTAGTGGAGTTTAATATGCTGCAACGGACAAATGTGCCTTCCAGCGCCCCTGCGGGCGCGCCCATCATCTGCGTGACCGGCCTCCGCGGTTTCCCGCATGTGATGGGCGGGATCGAAAGCCACTGCGAGGAGCTTCTCCCGCGGATCAAGGCGATCTGGCCCGATCACCGTTCGGTGGTGCTCGGCCGCGCGCCCTATCTGCCCGAGCCGGTGGGCGAGCATCGCGGTGTCGAGATCGTCGGCATCCCCTGCCCGCGCTCGCAAAATCTCGAGGCGGTGGTGTCGACCCTGCTCGCGGTCCTATCCGCCCGCAAGCGCGGCGCCGGGCTGATCCATATCCATGCGATCGGCCCCGGTTTGCTCGCGCCGCTGGCCCGGCTGCTCGGGCTGAAGGTCGTCGTGACGCACCATGGCACCGATTATCACCGCGCCAAATGGGGTCTGTTCGCACGGACCGCGCTGCGCACCGGCGAGTGGCTGGCGCTCAGCTTTGCCAATCGCGTCATCGCCGTCTCGCCCTCGCTAGCCGCGCAGCTGCGGCAGAACTTCCCGAAACGCGCGCACGCGATCTCCTATATTCCCAATGGCACATCGGACCTGCCCGGCGATGCCGACCCCGCGCTCGTGCTCGAACGGTTGGGCCTTAAGGAAGGCGATTTCCTCCTCGCCGTCGCCCGCCTCGTTCCCGAAAAAGGTCTGCACGACCTGATCGACGCCTATGAGCGGTCGAACTGTACGGCGAAGCTCGTCATCGCCGGTTCGGCCGATCATGAAAGCGAATATGCCCGCGACCTGCTCGCGCGCGCCAGCGATCGTGTGATCTTTGCAGGCGTCCAGTCACGCGCGACGCTGAAGTGTCTCTACGAGCATTGCGCGCTGTTCGTGATGCCCTCCTATCACGAAGGCCTGCCGATCGCGGCGCTGGAGGCGGCGAGCTGCGGCGCACGGATGCTGCTGAGCGACATCTCCGCCAATCTCGATATCGCCCTCGACCCGGAAAATTATTTCCCGGTGGGCGATGTCGCGGCGCTCACCGAGCGGCTGAACGCCGATTGCGCCGATTTTCAGGTCGACCGCGACGCCGTGCGTGCGCGTTTCAGCTGGGACAAGGCGGCGGAGGATACGCTCGACGTCTATCGCGCCACGCTCACGCCAGGCCGGACCGCCCCGCGCACGCCCACCTATTCCGGCGCAGTGGAAGCTTAGGCACCGAGCCGGGCGACGATTTTCGCCCGGTCCGCCGCATTGATCGGCCCACGGACTTCGATACCCGCACCGGTCCGCGTCGCCCGCGCGATCCGCGGGTGCCACGCATTTTCCCGCCACGCCCAGCTGCGGATTCGCCAGCGCCCCGGCCCGTCGAAATCGATGGCCAGCGTCGGCCGCCCGGCCTTTTCTGACCCGGACCTGTCGTCCTTTGCGGTGCATGCGCTGCCGGCGGCCGCGGCGGCCATCGAAGTCAGAAGCGTTCGTCGATCCATTTCCATCTCCAATAGCTAGGGCGCGGCGATCTTTTCGGGCACGGTCTGAAGCGCGCGCGTTCCGCTGCCCCCAGCTACACGCTTGATCACCGCCTTGCCCAGCCGCTGCCCGGGCAACTCGACCAGTCTATAGGTCACAAAAGCAAGGGCATAGGTCACGGGCACCAGGATCGCCCCCGTCAGCGCGAACCGCCCCGCGGCACCGAGCCCGGTGCCGAACTGTCCGATGACCGCCGCCGCGACCGGCTGCAGGATCAGCAAGTGGATCAGATAGGTCCCGTAGGAAAGCTCGCCCAGCCAATAGAAGGGCCGGCTGCCGAGCAGGCGCGAAACCCAGCCGATCACACCGAGCGAACGCCAATGGACCAGCGCGAAAAAGCCGAACACGAGCAGTTCGCGCACCGCAAAATGGAGCAGGTCCTGGTCGCCCCCGATCGGAATCGCGGCGAGCAGCATCGCGGCGCCAAGGCGCGCGCCTAGCCGCGCGCGGCTCTCCCCCGGATCGGCCGCGATCAGCATGCCGGCGAGGAAAAGCTGGAGCTTCAACGGCAGGAATGACGGCATCGGATAGTCGAGCCCCGCCGCCCCGGCGATCAAAGCGATGGCCACACCGCCCCCCGCCGCGACCAGCGCCGCAGGCACCCAGCCGATCCGCCGCCCGAGCAGGATGAGGAAGGGAAAGAGCAGATAGAACTGCATCTCGAGCCCGAGGCTCCAGTCGGGCAGCGGCGTGCGAAAGGCGTATTCGGGCAGCAATCCGAACAGGAAGGTCAGATGCATCACGATATTGGTGAGGCTCGCATCGGTATAGCGCTCGGCCGGCTGGAGCGCCTGCCCGAGGAAGCTGTCGATCGCGACGCGGTCGGCAAAGATCGACGGCCCCGCGATCAGCGCCGCCGCGAGCGTCACATAAAAGAGCGGCGCCAGCCGGAAAAAACGGCGCGTCCAGAAAGCCGCCCAGGTGCCGGGCGCATCCCAGTCTTCGCTGCCCGCGCGCAGCCGGTACTGGTACATCATCAGGAAACCCGAGAGCAGGATGAACAGGTCCACGCCGAGGTCCGGCTTGCCGATCAGCGGCAAGCGGAAACCAGTCAGGATCATCATATGCCCGATGAGCACCCAGAGGGCCGCGACGCCGCGCAGGCCATCCAGACACTCGACTCGCCGAATGTCCATTAAATACCTCCGCAAAATCGTCCGTCGATGTTCGCCCTGATAAACGTATCGGGGCGCAAAACCCTTTGAAATCGGCCAGCTGCCCCGCCGAGACGATGAAGCGGGGGATGCTGTGTGCACTGCAACAAATGCCCGTGGTAAGCGTTCTCCAGAGGCGAATTCCGCCCGAAACTCCAGCGAGGAACCATGCTGCACCGAAAGCGGATTTTATTCGCGATCAACTCGCTCGCGGGGGGCGGCGCCGAGCGCGTCCTGACCACCCTGCTGGCCGGGTCCGAGCCCTGGCGCGCACGCTACGACATCCATCTCGCGCTGCTCGACGACGAGCCGCGCGCCTATGACATACCCGAATGGGTCGAGGTTCATCAGCTCGATGCCCGGCATAAACTGCTGCCGAGCCTGACCCAGCTTCGCGCGCTTGTGGGACGCATGTCACCCGATGCGACGCTCAGCTTCCTGACCCGCGCCAATATCGCCAATGCCTGGGCGATGGCGGGGCGCCGCCGGCCCTGGCTGATCAGCGAGCGCGTCAATACCAGCGCCCATCTGGGCGGCGCGCGCGTCGCCAAGGCGATGGTCCGCATGGTCTATCCGCGCGCCGCGCATGTCATCGCGGTGTCCGAAGGCGTAGTCGACGATCTTGCCGCCAATTTCGGCGTCGCGCGCACGCGCATGTCGGCGATCGCCAACCCGGTCGACCATCGGCGCATCGCCGAACTGGCGGCCGAGCCGCCCGCCTTCGCGCCTGCCGATCCCTATATCGTCTCGGCCGGGCGGCTCATGCCGAACAAGAATTTTCCGCTCCTTCTGCGCGCCTATGCGCAGGCCTCGCCACGCGAGCGCCTCGTCATTCTGGGCGAAGGCCCGGAGCGTGGCGCGCTCGAAGCGCTCGCCGCTTCGCTCGGCATTTCCGACCGGGTCGATATGCCCGGCTTCGTCGCCAATCCCTTCGCGGTGGTCGCGCGCGCAGCGCTTTACGCGATGCCCTCCAACGCGGAGGGCTTCCCCAACGGGCTGGTCGAGGCGATGGCGTGCGGCGTCCCGGTCGTCGCGACCAATTGCGCGTCGGGTCCGTCCGAAATTCTGGCCGGCCGGTCGCGCGATACGATCAGCGGCAGGATCGATGTCGATGCCGGTGCGTTGGTGTCGACCGATGACGCCCAAGCCTTTGCCGCGGCATTGGTCGACGTGCTCGCAGAGCCCCGCCGCAGCGCCTGCGGCGCGCGGGCGCGCGAGCGCTCGCTGGCCTATGGCGTCGAACAGGCGGCCGCAAATTACTGGGCGCGGATCGAGGCGGTACTGCGCGCGCCATCTTCCGCGTCCGAAATCGAAGACATATCAGCCTATCGTCCGGGAGTAAGTTCATGAAATGGCACATGCAGATCGCACTGGCGGGGGCGCTGATCGCCCTTGGCGGATGCGCCGGGCAAACCCCGCTCGCGGGCAGCGGCGCCGCGCCGCCACCCGCGACGGCTTTCGTCCTGTCGCCGGGCGACAAGATCAAGATCGCGACCTATGGCGAAGAGAAACTCACCGGCGATTTCGAGGTTTCGCCCGCCGGCACGATCGCCTTCCCGCTGATCGGCGAGGTCAAGGCCGCGGGGCTCCAGACCGAAGAACTGTCCAACGCGATCGAGGCAAAGCTCGGCGACGGCTATCTGCTCGAGCCGCAGGTTTCGGTCCAGGTCGCCAATTTCCGCCCCGTCTACATACTCGGCGAAGTGAACAAGCCCGGCGAATATCCGTATACGCAAGGTCTCACCATCCGCGGCGCGGTGGCGAAAGCCGACGGCTTCACCTATCGCGCCAACGAGAAGCGCGTCTTCCTGAAGCGCGCTGGCGAGGCCGGCGAGCACGAATATCCGATGACCGCTGATTTCGCCGTGCTTCCCGGCGACACGATCCGCTTCGGCGAGCGCTATTTCTGATGGATATGGCGACCGCATCGCTGACGCCCGTGCCGGCGTTCGAAGAACCCGTATCCGACGAAGCCGGCAAGCCGCATCGGCGCGGCTGCCCGGTGAGCTTCGCCAAATTGAAGGCGCTACTCGCCGCCGATCTCTATCGCTACGCCGGCCGTGTCAGCTTCGGCGCCTTCGCAAAGCATTACGCTTTCACCCCGGGGTACAAATACACGGTGCTGATGCGCACGACGGGCTGGCTCAAGCTCAAGCCCGCCAAGGCATTCGGCTTCTACCCCTTCGCCAAATGGCTGCTGCTGCGCGCGCGCTACAAATATGGCTTCGCGATCCCCGAATATATGGAGATCGGTCCGGGCCTGTTCCTCAATCGCTTCGGCGGCTTCTATTTTCATGGCGACACGGTGCTGGGCAGCAACGTCAACATCACCCACGGCGTCGTGCTCGGCTATATGAACCGCGGCAGCCGCCGCGGCGCGCCGGTGATCGGCGACCGCACCTTCCTGGGATCGGGCGCCAAGGTGATCGGCGGCATTCATGTCGGCGCCGAGGCCGCGATCGGCGCCAATGCCGTGGTGACCAAGGATGTGCCCGAACGCGGCGTCGTCGGCGGCATCCCGGCGAAGCTGCTCTCCGATCAGGGATCCGACGGCTATATCAACCGCCTTGCGCCGCCCGAACTGCTCGCGGCGTGCGAAGGTGCGCTCTACGGATCGCGAACAAAATCCGGCTGATCGGGTTCTACAAGCCCGAAAAAGTCAGCCCCACCGACACCCGATTGTCGGAAAATCCGCGGCCCGCCGTCGCCCCCCAGCTCGACTGGGTGCGCCGCTGGAGGTCGAATCGCAGCGCCAGCCGCTTGCTCACGAGGTACGACGCGCTGCCGCGCCAGGTCCAGCGATCATCCTTGCGGTCGATATTGTTGAAGTCGCGCTTTTCCAGCTCGCCGCCCGCGCTGATGATCAGGTTGCGCAGCAGCTCATAATCGGCGCGCAGCGTCATATTGGTCGCGAGATGGCCCGTCGCGCCATTGACGCCGGTCTCCTTGATGCCGCGGTCGACGGTGCCGGTGATCGTCACCAGCGGGGTGAGGAAATAGGCCAGCTCGCCGCGCACGAGGAGGCCCGAGACGTCCTCGAACTCGACCGGCCGGTAGTCCTGTTCGAAATAGCCGAGCCGCAGCGCCCCGCGCGCCTTGCGGCCCAGCTCGAAACTCGCGCCGCCGGCCAGTTCGAAGCCTTTGGAATCGCGCGCCGGCACCGGGCCGATGCGCTCGCGATAATCGCGCTTGTTGAGCGACCCCGCGACGAACAGCGCGATGCTCGGGCTCAGCGCATATTCGCCGACGGCGGTGCCGGTGTAGGTCGTGTGATCGCGAAAATCCTGGTCGATCGGATCGCCGCCGGGGGTCACGCTGTCGCTGTAATTGCGGTTCTCGACATCGACGACGCCGCGCACGCGCAGCCGGTTGAAGATATGCGTATAGGTCGCTGTCCCCCCGCTCAGCGTGAAGCGCACCGGCCGCGTCGCCTGCGTCGGACTATCGGGCGAAACGCGCTCCTGGCTGTAGCGCCCGTTGCGCAGCGTCAGGTTCAGCGCGTCCGACTTGCTGATCGTGTAAAGCGCGCCCGCGTTCACCGAATATTGGGTTGCGTTCTCGCTTGCGCGGTCGGCGTAGCGCAAGAGGTCGAGCTCGCCATCGAGCGACAGTTTGAGCGTCGGCGACGGCCGCACCAGCGAGACGCGCGGGCGAATGCGCAGATAGGCATCGCCGATCCGGTCATTCTCCTGCGCATAGAGATTGTCGTCATAGCCGGCGCCGATCGCCATGCGCGGCATCAGTTCGAGCACGCCGAGTTGGATCGGCTCGGGCGTGTAATCGGGGCGGCGGCGTTCGAGCACGCCAATATTGCGGTCGCGCCCGAAACTATTCTCGCTCGAAACCGATCCGAGCCCGTCGGTCGCGTCGGATTGCTGAGCAAGCGCGGGCATCGCAAAACCGCAGCTGCCGAGGAGCGCAAAGGTGATCGCGCGCTTCATCGGCTAGCCAGCGTCACGAGGACCGGCACATGGTCCGACCCGGTGGCGGGCAACCGCCGCGCCGACACACGCCCCCAATCGGGTCCGGCATAAAGCTGGTCGATCGGCAGCACGGGAAAGGCGCGCGGCCAGCTAGGCAGCGCGCGCGTCATGCGGGTGAGCGGTGCGAAGGCGCGGTCCTGCTCTCGCATCGCCGCGGCCCAGGGGGTGAGGTTCATGTCGCCTGCAACGATCAAGGGACCGCGTTCGATCCGTGCCAATGCACGCGCTACATCCTGTCTGCGCACCGCCTGATCGCGCGATGTCGGCCGGGGATAGTGGAGCGTCACCACGGTAAACGGGTTGCCTTGGGGTTTAGCGATCCGCGCCCAGAGCAGCGGCGGACCTAATTTCTGCCCTTTTCCGTCTTTCAGGAAATAGTCGCTGTCGGCGATCGGCCAGCGCGAAAAGATGGCAAGGTCACAGCTTGGCGGGCATTTGGTTGCATGGGCGAAATGCTGGCCCAGCGCCGCCAGCATCGGCGCAAAACTGCCATCCACCTCCTGCAACATCACAACATCGGGCTTGGCGTCGATGATCGCCTGCGCGGTATCGGCGGGGTCGCGATTGCTCCGCCAGACATTGTGGGTCAGCACCCGGATCGGGCTCGCTCCCTTTTGCGCTGCCGGAATCTCGCGCGTCAGCTCCGGCACCACCCCGATCGCAACCGGAGTGAGGCCGACCAAGACTGCGACAACTGCCCAGCGAGCGCGCGGCCGGGCGAGCAGCAACCCTACCAACGCCGTCACTCCAAATAGCGGCAGGAACGACGCGAGCACATCGAGAATCGGCACCAGCCCGCCGGCGAGCGACAGCCACGCGGCGAGGCTCGCCCCGCCGGTCAGCAGGGTCCCAAGGGCGCGGATGGGCCTCACGGGCGGGCAAGCAACCGGTTGCGCAGGGCATAGCTGGATTGCCGCAGCGACGCAGGGATCAGCTTCGCGGCAATCAGCAGCGCCGCGGTGCCGGCTCCCTCGGGCAGATAAATGTCGCCGACCCGGATCGCCGTCCGGCCCGGATATTTCATCGCATAGCGGGCATAATGCGCGATTTCCTGGTTCACGAGCCGCCGCAGCAACGCGGCCTCGCGCGCCGTCGCGCCGGCGAGCATCCCCCGCGCGGTCTCGACCAGGCAGGGCACATCGAGCGTGGTGGTCGACTTGCTGACCTTGTTGTCGCTGTCGCGGTGGAAGACCGCCGTGGCGCGCGGATCGTAGCGCAGCGCGCCCTTGGCGAGCACGCGCAGCCACAGGTCCTTGTCGCCGCCGCGCACCGCGCGCCCTTCGGGGAACAGGCCCGCCTCGAACAATGTATCGCGGCGGATCGCGATGGCGCCGGTCCACATCGGACATTCGCGCACCGCGAGCCACGCCGCAAGAAAGCGCTCGAGATCGAGGCTTTGCGGCTGCTCCAGCTCCGGCGCGATCCGCTGGGCCTGCGAGCGATCCTCGAACACATGCTCAAACCGCGTCGCCACCGCACGCGCGCTCGGGTCGGCGCGTATGCCTTCGGCCAGCACCGCGAGATGATCGGGCTGCCATAGGTCGTCGGCGTCGAGAAAGGCGATCCAGTCACCGCGCGCCGCACGGATGCCGATGTTGCGCCCGGCATAGCCGCCCGGCCCCGGCGTCGACAGATCGAGCAGCTTGGTCCGCTCGTCGCCGATCGCGGCAACGATCTCGCGACCGCCATCGGTCGAGCGATTGTCGACCACCAATATTTCGTGCGCCGGGAACGTTTGCGAAAAGACACTCTCGATCGCGGCGCGCACATGCGCGGCCTTGTTATAGAGCGGCATCACCACGGAAAAACGGGGAACGTCATGAGAAGGAGTCATCAGTCGCGTGCTGCCTTTCGTCCCCCCGCGAGATTGAGATATTCGCTCACCGCCACCCCGGCGAGCTCCAATGTCAGCCACATCACGGCCAGGCGTCGCCGAAACGACAATTCGCGCGAGATCGCGGCGCGGCGCAGCCGCCGGACTGTATCGACCGCCGTAATCCCGAGTACATGGACAAGGCGCGGACGCCGCTGGGTGCGATCCCAGCGCCCGCCGCTCAGCCGCTGCCGCTTGCGCACCAGCTCGGCGCGGCTTGCGCGCACCGGATGCCGCACCATCATCGCCGGCACATAGACAAGCGGATGACCGCTATCGCGGATGCGCAGCGCCATCTGCCGGTCGCCGCCCGACTTCAATGCCGCGTCGAACCCGCCGAGCGCCTTCAGCAACGCCGTTTCGCTCGCCCAATTGGCGGTCGCGCAATTGCCGCGTGCGGCGTGCGCCTGCGGAAAGCTGAACAGCCGCTCGTAATCGCCGAACACCTCGCGCTCCTGCGCGATCTCGTCGAACAATTCGATCTTGCCGGCGAGCACGCCAAACCCCGGATTCGCCGCCGCCGCGCGGAGCACCTGCTCGAGCCAGTCGGGCGCCGGCTCGCAATCGGCATCGGTAAAGGCGGTGATCGGCGCGCGGACCCGCTCGATGCCAAGGTTACGCGCGACATAAGAGCCGGGCCGCTTCTCTTCGAGCAGTTCGACGCCCGGATAACTGCCGACAATGGTGCGCGTGGCGTCGCTCGATCCATTGTCGACGACGATGATCTGATACGCCGCGCGTGGGAGCGTCTGGCGCGCGAGCGCGTCGAGACAGCGGCCGAGCACCTTTTCTCCGTTCCACACGGGTATGACGACTGCGACTTGAAACATAGTTACGCCTGTCCAGTGCCCCCGCGACGGTCCAATCGGCTGTCGACGGCATGCCGGTCAACAATATGCTGCACCTGCGAAGACGAGTTGCCCTGTTGACCGGACGACCGGAGCGCCTGTGCCTTCGCTCTCAAATAATTGCCCGCTACCAAGGATCGCGTCGGCCCGTCGTTGGTTCTGAACCGCGCGGCCAAGCGCAACCGCTAGTAAAAAGGGCGATCCAAGTGGGTGATTCCCTACCCGAATCGGGCCAAACCACCGAAGTTCTGGTGGTGTCGCTCGAATCAGCCGAGGCACGTCGAGCTGCCTTTGCCGCACGCGCGGCGGACACCTCGCTTGCGTGGCGTTTTTTCGATGCCTGCACTGTCCCCGCACCAGGGATGACGATCGACGAGCCCGCGATCCGCAGCAACAAGGGCCGGCCGATGAGCAAGGGCGAGATCGGTTGCTATGCCAGCCATTTCTCGATCTGGCAGGACATGGTCGCGCGCGACGTGCGGCAGGCGATCGTCCTCGAAGACGATACGGTGGTCGACTGGGCCTATCTCGAACCGCTCGCGCGCACCGATCTTCACGCCGAGGGTATCGACTATCTGCGGCTCTACGCCAAACGCCCGACCTGGCAGCGCGTGGTGCGGCGCGACTTCCTCCAGCATTCGCGCGCGATCGTCGAGCTGGTCGGCCTCGCCTATGGCACGCAGGGCTATGCGATCACGCTCGAAGGGGCGCGGCGCCTCGCCAATCATTGCCGCACCGTCCGCCGCCCGATCGATGACGAGATGGATCGGTCGTGGGCGCACGGCCTGCCCAATCTCGCGCTCTATCCCGCACCGATCCTCGAAGCGGCGATCGTCTCGGACATCGGCAATTCGCGCTTCCGGCCCAAAGCCGATCCGCTCTATCATTCGATGAGGCAAAGGGTGTGGCGGCAGGTCGAGCGCGCACGGATGCGGATGCTGAAAGCGAGACGCCTGCTTGAGCGCTGACCTCCCCGCCCGCTTCGACGACGGGTTACGCGCGCGCAGCCGCAGCTCGATCGGCTGGACGATCACGCGTTTCCTGTCGGACCAGATCTTCTCGTTCGTCGTCTTCGTGATGCTCGCGCGCCTGCTCGCGCGCGCCGACATCGGCGCCTTTGCGGTAATGGCGGTGACCGCCGAAGCCTTCCGCATCATCGCCACCGCCGGCCTTGTCCAGACGATCGCGCGGAAGAAGGAGCTTAGCCCGGCCTTTCTCGACACCATCTATCGCTCACAGCAGGCCTTCTCCTTCCTCTCGGCCATGCTGATCATGGCGCTGGCGCAGCCGATCGCGAACTGGATGGATGCGCCCGACATCGCGCTGCCGCTCGCGGTGATGAGCCTCGGGCTGCCGATCTCCTCGTTCGGCGCCACCCATATGGCGCTGCGCCTGCGCGAGTTCGGGCATCGCACCACCGCGCTCCGCTCGGTGGCCGGCGGGCTGATTGGCGGCACTTGCGCGGTGGCTGCCGCCTTTGCCGGGCTCGGGCTCTGGAGCCTCGTCATCCAGCGCCTCG
>NZ_DATFFD010000160.1:0-2751 GCF_035250425.1 Sphingopyxis sp. | reverse complement strand
AGGCGGCGACGCTCGCCAGCAGACCGGCTACGATGATCTTACGCGACAAATTCATGACCCACTCCCCATCCGCATATTATGCGGGATCAACCCCGAGCGTGCAACGCCGCTTCGGCCTGTTGCACCAGAGATGCGACGATTGCTGCGGCGCTCTCTTCTTCGGATACCATGCCGACAGATTGCCCTGCCATTAACGAACCATTTTCAACGTCGCCGTCGATCACCGCGCGGCGCAGCGCGCCCGCCCAATAATGCTCGATTTCCAGCTGCGCTTCCATCATGTCGACGTCGCCCTTGTCGAGCTTGTTCGCGACTTCGCGCTGCTTGGCGGTGAAGGCCTCGGTCCCCGCATTCTTGAGTGCGCGGACCGGGATGACCGGCAGGCGCGGGTCGATCTGGACGCTCGCGACCGCTTCGCGTGCCGAGGCGCGCATGAATGCCTTTTTGAAATTGGGGTGCGCAATGCTCTCGGTCGCGCAGACGAAGCGTGTGCCGAGCTGGACCCCCGATGCGCCCATCTCGAGATAGGCGGCAATCGCCTCGCCGCGGCCGATCCCGCCCGCGACAAAGACCGGAACTTCATCGGCCAGGGTGGGCAGGATTTCCTGCGCCAGCACGCTCGTCGACACCGGGCCGATATGGCCGCCGGCCTCCATCCCCTCGATCACCAACGCATCGACGCCCGAACGGACGAGCTTCTTCGCGAGCGCAAGCGTCGGGGCGAAACAGATGACCTTCGCGCCCGATGCCTTGATCGCCTCGAGGCTGCCCTTGGGCGGCAACCCGCCCGCGAGCACGACATGGCCGACCTGATGCTTCGCGCACACGTCGATCAGGTCGAAGAGCTGCGGGTGCATGGTGATCAGGTTGACGCCAAAATTGCGCTTTGCCAGCGCCTTGGTCGCCGCGATTTCGGTATCGAGAAGCTCAGGTGTCATCGCGCCGCACGCGATCACGCCGAACCCACCGGCATTGCTGATCGCGCTGACCAGATGGCGTTCGGAAACCCAGCTCATCGCACCGCAGAGAATGGCGTAGTCGCTGCCGAGAAGTTCGGTTCCGCGGGCCATCAGATCGTTAATTTTGCTCATTGAGCCAGCCTTTGCCAGCACTGGGACTCGCGCGCAATCCCCAGCGTCGTTGCGTCGGTCCTCCCGTCGCACGCCTGAATCCGTTCGGCGCGGTCCATTTGGCGCAACAACCCAACCTTTCGGCGCAGAAAGCAAATCAATCATTGTCTACTAAATCACTTGGCATATGCTTGGCCGGCGAATCCACGAGGGAAAGGAAATATCATGAGCGCTATCAACGAAGTCGCCAAAGGCGGCTCCGAAGACGTGCCGCGCGCCATTCAGACGGTGCTCGACGCACTCGACAAGCTGAAGTTCGGTGCGATCCAGCTGACCGTACATGAGGGGCGTCTTGTGCAGGTCGATGTGACCGAGCGGCACCGCTACCCCAATTGAATTTTTGGGCTCCCAACGGGGACATGCGTCCCCTCCTGCCGCAGACCGGACCGCCGGATGTGGTGATTTCTTTTGCAACAGGAAATGACCCATGACTGCGAAATATCCTTCGGTCCGCCGCCGCGTGCGGGCCTCGTCGCTTAGCTTGTCCTTCTTGCTCGCGTGCGCAGCGACGCCCGCCGCGGCCGCTGAGGCTGTGGTGTCCGACGACGCCGACGATGCCGCAGCGCAGGCCGAGGGCGGCAGCTATGGCGGCGAAATCATCGTCACCGCGCGCCGCCGTCAGGAAACCGCGCAGGATGTACCGATCGCCATCTCTGTCGTCGATGGTGAACAGATCGATAATACGGGCAGCTTCAACGTCGGCCGCCTGACCCAGCTGGCTCCGACGCTGCAATTCTACTCGTCGAACCCGCGCAACACCGCGGTCAACATCCGCGGCATCGGCGCGCCGTTCGGCCTGACCAACGACGGGATCGAGCAGGGCGTCGGCATCTATGTCGACGACGTCTATTATTCACGCGTCGCTTCCTCGACCTTCGACTTCCTCGACGTCGCGCAGATCGAGGTGCTGCGCGGGCCGCAGGGCACGCTCTATGGCAAGAACACGACGGCGGGCGCGATCAACATCACGACCAACCAGCCGACCTTCGATTTCGAGGGCAAGGCCGAGGTCAGCATCGGCAATTTCAATTTCAAGCAGGCGAAGGCTGCGATCTCGGGTCCGCTGTCGGACAAGCTCGCCGCGCGCATCGCGGTGTCGTTGACCAGCCGCCGCGGCACCATCTATAACGTCACCAGCGACCGCTGGACCCAGAGCCAGGACAATATCGGCATTCGCGGGCAATTGCTGTGGCAGCCGAACGACGACCTCAGCGTTACCCTTTCGGGCGACTGGAACAGGCAGGACGCGGTGTGTTGCAGTTCGGTCTTCGTCCGCACCGGGGCGACGCAGCGTCCGCTCAGCCGCCAATATGCCGCGCTCGCCGCGGCGCAGGGCTATGCGGTGCCCAGCACCAACCCCTATGACCGGTTGACCGACCTCGACGCGAACCTCAATGCCGGCAACGAGATCGGCGGCGCGGCGCTGCGCGTCAAATGGGACATCGGCCCCGGCACGCTGACCTCGGTCACCGCGTGGCGTTATTGGGACTGGCAGCCCGAAAACGACCGCGATTTCACCGGCCTGCCGATCGTCACCAAGTCGCAGAACCCGTCGCAGCAGGACCAGTATACGCAGGAACTGCGCTATAATTACACCGGCGACCGCTTCGATTTCGTGATC
>NZ_DATFFD010000159.1:0-3519 GCF_035250425.1 Sphingopyxis sp. | reverse complement strand
TGCTTAGGCGCATTCGCGCCGCCGGAAAAGAGCTGCCGGTCAGCCTGTGGCAAGCTTTGCCGCGGCACAAGCGGCTTGTGCGCGCTCACCGCTTGCGGTTAAGAGGCGCGAGAGAGCCAGCGCCGACCGCCGGGACAAGCGGCGGACAGGCGCAACGGAGATATTTGATGCCGAATTCGAACCTTTCGCTTCCTGCCCCGCGCGTGCGCCTCGTCGTGCTCGGCCTTGCCGCCCTGCTCGCCACCAGCGGCTGCGCGCAGCTGAAGGGGCGCCAGGGCTATGTCGTCGATCCGCTGCTCACCGAGGCGATCACGGCGGGCGTCGACAACCGCGAATCGGTCGAAAAGACGCTCGGCCGTCCGACCTTCGTCGGCCAGTTCAGCAACAATGAATATTATTATGTCTCGCGCGAAACGCGCCAGCTCGCCTTTGCCAAGCCGCGCCCGGTCGATCAGCAGGTGCTTCGCGTCCGCTTCGACGCCGCGGGCAACGTCGCCGCGGTCGATCGCACCGGCCTCGAACTGGTGAGCAAGATCAGCCCCGAAGGCGACAAGACGCCGACGCTCGGCCGTCACCGCAGCTTCTTCGAGGACATCTTCGGCAACATCGGCGCCGTCGGCGCGCCGGGCGCGGGGGCTCCGGGGCAGTAAGCCCGCGGACACCGGCAACGGACAGAAGAGCGGCGGCGCCCCAGGGCACCGCCGCTTTTTCTTATTGCGCGATCCCGCCCGCCGCGAGCACCGCGAGGGTGACGAGGTCCGATGCGGTCGATGCCATCGTCGCGACCTGTACCGGGTTCTCCATGCCGACGAGCATCGGGCCGATCACCGCGCCGCCGCCCAGTTCGCGCAGCAGCTTCGCCGACAGGTTCGCCGATTGCAGCCCCGGCATGATCAGCACGTTCGCGGGACCCGACAGGCGGCAGAAGGGGTAATTCTTCATCACCTTCTCGTTGAGCGCGACGTCGGGTGCCATTTCGCCTTCATATTCGAAGCCGGGCGCCCGTCGGTCGAGGATCGACACCGCCTCGCGGATGCTCTCGAGCCAGCTTCCTTCCGGGTTGCCGAAGGTTGAATAGGACAGGAAGGCGACGCGCGGCTCGTGCCCCATGCGCCGCGCGACCTGTGCGGTACGCTCGGCGATATCGGCGAGCATCTCGGCGGTCGGCCGCTCGTTGACCGTCGTGTCGGCCATGAAGATGGTGTGATGCTGGTCGACGAGGACGTGGATGCCGAACGGCGTCTTGCCCTCGGCATGGTCGATCACGCGCCGGATCTCGCGCATCGACTGCGAATAGGTGCGCGTCGTGCCGGTGATCATCGCGTCGCCGAGGCCCATTTTGAGGAGCAGCGAGCCGAAGATGTTGCGGTCGCGATTGACCATGCGCTCGACGTCACGGCGGAGGTAGCCGCGGCGCTGCAGCCGTTCGTAGAGCAGGTCGACCATCTGCGGCACGTGCGGCGAATTGACGCTGTTGTGAACCTCGTAGCTTTCGGGATCGGCAACGCCCATCGCGCGGAGCTTGTCGTGCAGCCCCTCGCGCCCGACGAGCACCGGAATCCCGTACCCGCCATCGCGGAACTGGATCGCGGCGCGCAGCACGACTTCCTCTTCGCCCTCGGCAAAGACGACGCGCTTCGGATTGTTGCGCGCGGCCTCATAGGCGAGCGTGAGGACCGAGGTGGTCGGGTTGAGCCGCGCGCGGAGCTGGGTACGATATTCGTCGAGATTGTCGATCGGCCGCTGCGCGACGCCGCTCTTCATCGCCGCTTCGGCGACCGCCGCGGGCACGATTTCCATCAGCCGCGGATCGAAGGGCGAGGGAATGATATATTCGGGACCGAAGCTCGATGCGCGCCCGCCGTATGCGGCGGCGACTTCCTCGGGCACCTGCTGGCGCGCAAGGTCGGCAATAGCGTATGCAGCCGCGATCTTCATCTCCTCGTTGATCGCGGTCGCATGGACGTCGAGCGCGCCGCGGAAGATGAAGGGGAAGCACAGGACATTGTTGACCTGGTTCGGATAATCCGACCGGCCCGTCGCGATGATCGCGTCAGGCCGTGCCGCGCGCGCATCCGGCGGCGAGATTTCGGGATCGGGGTTCGCCATCGCGAAGATGATCGGCGCGGGGGCCATGTCCTTCACCATCTCGGGCTTCAGCGCGCCCGCGGCCGACAGGCCGAGGAACACGTCGGCGCCGACGAGCGCTTCGGTCAGGTCGCGCGCTTCGGTCGGCACGGCGTGCGCCGATTTCCACTGGTCCATGCCTTCGGTGCGGCCCTGATAGATGGTGCCCTTGCGGTCGCACATGATGACATTTTCGTGCCGCACGCCCATCGCCTTGATCAGCGCGGTACAGGCGATCGCCGCGGCGCCGGCGCCGTTGACGACGACCTTCACCGTCGCAAGGTCGCGTCCCGTGAGGTAACAGGCGTTGATCAGGCCCGCGGCGGTAATGATCGCGGTGCCATGCTGGTCGTCATGGAACACCGGAATGTTCATGCGTTCTTTCAGCGCCGCTTCGATGATGAAGCAGTTGGGCGCGGCAATGTCTTCCAGGTTGATGCCGCCGAAGCTCGGCGCGAGCAGTTCGACCGCTTCGATGAAGCGCTGGGGATCTTCGGTATCGACCTCGAGGTCGATCGAATCGACGTCGGCGAAGCGCTTGAACAGCACCGCCTTGCCTTCCATCACCGGCTTCGATGCGAGCGCGCCCAGATTGCCGAGCCCGAGGATCGCGGTGCCGTTCGAGATTACCGCGACCAGATTGCCCTTGATCGTATAATCATAGGCTTTGGCGGGGTTCTCGGCGATTGCGAGCACCGGAACCGCGACGCCGGGCGAATAGGCAAGGCTGAGGTCGCGCTGCGTCGCCATCGGTTTCGACGCGACGATCTCGATTTTTCCGGGCCGACCATATTCGTGGTAAAGCAGCGCCTCGCGGTCCGAAAATTGCACCTTGCTACCACTATCCATCGTTTATCCTCTCAAATGAATTCACAAGATGCGCGCCCGAGCCCATTCCCTAGCGTCGCCAAGCGGAAATGGAACCCGCGAATCGCGCGCGCGTGTCTTGCCACGGCCCTATATCCATCCCTAAGCATATCGCATGCCTGTCACCGCCCGCTCCGCTGCCAATATGAACAACCCCGTGCCCGCCGCGACGCCGATGATGGCGCAATATTGGTCGCTGAAGGACAAGGCCGGCGATTGCCTGCTTTTCTATCGCATGGGCGATTTCTTCGAGCTGTTCTTCGACGATGCGAAGGCGGCCGCCTCGACGCTCGACATCGCGCTGACCTCGCGCGGCGAGCATGGCGGTGCGCCGGTGCCGATGTGCGGCGTCCCCGTCCATTCGGCCGAATCCTATCTCGCGCGGCTGATCCGCGCCGGGCACCGCGTCGCGATCGCCGAGCAGGTCGAAACCCCGGCGGAGGCGAAAGCGCGGGGCGGGTCGAAGGCGCTCGTCGCGCGCGACATCGTGCGTTTCGTGACGGCGGGCACGCTCACCGAGGAAAG
>NZ_DATFFD010000158.1:0-22644 GCF_035250425.1 Sphingopyxis sp. | reverse complement strand
CCGTAGGACACGGGCTTACGACCGGTTGCTGACGTCCCTTGTATCGTCATCCCGCACCGGCAGGCTCAAGGTGAACCGCGCTCCCTGCCCCGGCGCGCTGTCGACGGTCAGGTCGCCGTCCATCGCACGCGCCAGACGGCGCGCGATATAGAGGCCCAGTCCCGATCCGCCGCTGTCGGTGCGCCCGAGCCGCTCGAACTTTTCGAACACCACCGCCTGCTGCTCGGCGTCGATGCCCTGCCCCTGGTCGGCGACGGTCACCGTCGCGCGGCCTTCTTCGCGGTCGACGCGAATCCATATCTGCGAATTGTCGGGCGAGTAACGGATCGCGTTGCCGAGCAGGTTGAGCAGCACCTGCAGAACGCGACGAAACTCGCCATAGGCCGGCGCCCGGTCGTCGGTGCGCGGCGCGTCGATGCGGATGCCCTTTTCCTCGGCCTTCATCCCGAGCAGGCCGACCGCGCGCCGCGCCAGATCGCCCAAGTCGATTTCGTCGGCCGCCGCCTTGAACCCGGGGCGTTCGATATTCTGAAGGTCGGCAAGATCGTCGACAAGGCCGAGCAGGTGCCGCCCCGCATGCGCGATATCGCCGGCATAGCGAGCATAATCGGCGCGGATCGGGCCGTCGAATTGCCCCGAAATCGTCTCCGCCGTCGCGATGATCCGGCTCAGCGGGCCGCGCAGCGCGCCGTCGATGCGGCGGCCGAACTGCGGATCGGACAGCGGGAGCGATCCGAACGCCGGATCGACGAGCGTTCCGCCGCCCTTCGGCTCGGCGGGCTCCTGATCTTCGGCGACGGCCGCAAGCCCGCGAAAACCCGTGAAACGCCCCGTGGCGTCGAACAAGGCTTCGCCCGACAAGGTCATCGCGATACCCGCCGCCTGCACGCGTTGGCTTTCAAAGCGCGACTGGCGTGCCAGCGCGCGCAAGACCGGAAATCGCCCGTCTTCGTCGGGCTGGAGCTCGAACAGCTCCGACAGCGAGCGGCCTTCCCAACCATCGGGAATGGCGGGCGCATCGGGCGCGGCGTGCAACGCGACCAGGCGCAGCTGCTGGTCGCATTCCCACGTCCAGCTTTGCGGTACGGCGGCGCTGTCGGCAATCACGGGCACCTGCGGCTGCATCAACGGGCGCGTACGCCAGTCGCTGATCTCGAGGCTGACGCCGTCGGCGTCGGGCGTGATGCGGACGAGCGCGTGGATGTCGCTATGGTCGTCCGCGGCATATAGCGGCCGGCTGATATCGCGGTGAAGCCGCTGCGCCAGCGCGACGAGGCGCGCAAGGTGCGGCAGCGCGAGCGGCTTGTCGAGCCCCGCGCCCGCACGCTGCTGCAAGCGCAACAACGGCGCATCGGCGCTGACCAGCACCCCCGACCGGTCGATCCGGCCCCGGATGATGCGCTCACTCATCGTTGCTCACGTCGGCGACCGCGCGCGCGGGCAGCATCACCAGCGACGCCTCGAGCGGCGCCAGCGCCGCGTGATCGAGGCGCAGCGGCGCGAGCAGCGAAGGCAGCGCGGCGGCTTCGGCGGTCAGGAGCGTCATCGCCATATCGTCATAGGCGCGGCGGTGCGCCGAAGCGGCGAGCGCGATCAGCGTCGGCCAATTGTGGCGCGCGATCGCCGCGGCGGCCGCGCCGGGCAACGCCGCACCCAAAATCTCGTAATAAGCCTGTCCCGCATGCGCCATCCCGGTTTCGTCGGCCTGCCGTTCGATCGCGACGCGCACCGCGTCGCCCAGGTCGGCGGCGCGGCGCTTGTCCCCGCTCACCTCGTCCAGCCGCCACGCGGCGATATCGAGCAGCAGGGTGCGGAAGATTTCGCCATCGAGATCGGCGATCGCAAGCGCGGGATTACCCAGCGCGTCGAAGCGGCGGCGGTCGGCGATCTGCAGCGTCAGATAGGCGCGATCGATACCGGATAGCGGCACGCTCTCCGCCGGCGCGTCGGCGTGGGCTGTTTCGGGTTCGGATAGCACCGGTGGCGGGCTGGTTCGTTGCCCCGATTGCTCGCGCCAGCGATGCTCCTCGGCGCGCGCGAAACAAATGCCCGCGAGCCGCGCCGCGCACGGCAGTCCGCCGCGCAGCCACTCGTTCCACAGGAGACCCGAATCGATACGGGGATCGAGCCTTGCCGCGACATCGACGACCAGCCGGCGCGCAACCCCTAGCGACAGCGCACGCTGCTCCTCGGTCAGCCGCCCGGCAGCGGGCGCCGCCAGATAACCCGCCAGCTCGCGCAGGCGCGCCGACAGCGTCGGCGACGGCGGATCGATGCCGGGAGAGGAGACGGATTCACTCATGCGCATCCGCCAATAACAGCATGGCGTTAATAGGCCTTAAACCTTCAAGGCCATTGTTCTAGCGCCCTTCCGGGCGCCGCGCGAGCCGCAGCCAGAGCAATATCTGGAGCAGCGCGAGCAGCGGCATGATCGCGAACATCAACGGCGCGAACCCGAACAACAGCGCGGGCGCGAGCATGATCCACGCCTGATCGGCGTCGGGCAGCAGCCAGTGGAACCGGCGGCGCTCGCCCGAATCCTCGTAAAGCCAGCGCGCGAGCAGGATGGTTGCGGCGAGACACGGCGCCAGTGCGGCCTCGGCAAACAGCGGCATCTTGTGCGCCGGACCGGCGAGCGACAAGAGCCACGGAAAAATGGCGAGCAGCACCCACGCAAAGGTACGGATCACCTCGCGCGTCCGGTCCTGCGCCGCGCTTTCGGCGCGAAAGGCCGACAGGAAACGCATCGCCGCAAGCCCCAGCCCGCCGAAGATCGCCACCAGCGCTCCCGCCGCAGCGAGTCCGGTCGCCGCCAGTAACCCGACGATCACCCACAGCACCGCGGTGACATAGGGCAGATAGCGCGCGGTGGCGGGCGATTTGACCAGCAAGGGTCCGGCAAGCCGGATCAGCGGCATCATGATCGCCGAACGGCCGAGCCCCATGCCGCCATATTCGACCTGTTGCAGGCTCGACTGTTCGATCAGCGCCGCGGTGGGGCGATCAGCGACGATCGCGATATCGCCCTGTTCGAACAGCGCGGGCTCGCAGTAAAGCCGCCGTGCGCCCGATTGCACCGCGAGGCGCAGCAGCGTCAGCATCATGTCCCACTCGCCGGGCATCGCGGCGAGTTCGGCGACCATCGGTTCCGAAATGCACGCGAGCCCGCCCCAGCGGCGGGTCGCGTCGATGCGCTCGAACCCCTGCGTCAGCGGCGTATCGCCGGTCACGAGGATCGCCGGCGATCCGGGCCGGGCGATCGCCGCATAATGCGTCCCGCCGGCGCGCAGGCCGTCGGCGACCAGGATGATGCGATCATCGGCCTCGACCAGTCCCATCAGGTCGGCAGCGGCCCGGACCGCCGTCACCTTCAGCCCGCGGCGCCGGATGCGGTCGCATGTTGCCAGCAATTCGGCGGGGACCGCGCCGACCGCAACCGCGATATGCGTCACGCCGACATCGGAAAGACGCGCCGCCTGCCGTTCGATCAGCGTCTCGCCCGCCACCGTGACGAGCGCGCGGAGCGACCCGTCGGCCAGCGTTTCGCTGGCGCCGACCAGCGCAATCAGGGCCATCGGCGCCGGGGGTATTGAACAGCGGTCATCGGCGCGCAGCTTTAGGGACGACGAAGCGATTGGCAAGCCCCGCGATGGAACCCGATGACGCCACGCCTTCACCCCTTTTTCCCGCACTTTACGCGCCATTTCTGTGAGCAAAAAAATGCTGGAAAAATGACCGAATCGCTGGCCTTTCCACCCACCATCGGCTAGGAAAAAATCATCTCCCGAAAAGCAGAAAAAAGGCCGGGTCTTGACCGAAGAAAATACGCCTACGCCGCCGTCCGAGGATGGCGTTTCGCCGATCAACATCGTCGACGAAATGAAGACGTCGTACCTCGATTACGCGATGAGCGTGATCGTCAGCCGTGCCCTGCCCGACGTGCGCGACGGGCTGAAGCCGGTGCATCGCCGCATCCTTTATGCGGCGCAGGAAGGCGGCTTCATCCCGGGCCGCCCGTACAAGAAATCGGCGAAGATCGTCGGCGACGTGATGGGTAACTATCACCCGCACGGCGACAGCGCGATCTATGACGCGCTCGCCCGCATGACGCAGGACTGGTCGCTGCGCGTGCCGCTAATCGACGGTCAGGGCAATTTCGGCTCGATGGACCCCGATCCGCCGGCGTCGATGCGATACACCGAAGCACGCCTCGCCAAGACCGCGATGGTGCTGCTGAACGATCTCGATAAGGACACTGTCGACTTCCAGCCGAACTATGACGCGAGCCGCGAGGAGCCGACGGTGCTCCCGGCGCGCTTCCCGAACCTGCTCGTCAACGGCGCCGGCGGCATCGCAGTCGGCATGGCGACCAATATCCCGCCGCATAACCTCGGCGAAATCATCGACGCGACGCTCGCGATGATCGACCGCCAGCTCGAAGGCGGCGAACCCGTCACGCTCGAGGAATTGATGGCGATCGTCCCCGGTCCCGATTTCCCGACCGGCGCGATGATGCTCGGCCAGGGCGGCGCGCGCAACGCCTATGCCACGGGCCGCGGCTCGATCATGATGCGCGCGACGCACATCATCGAGGAAGGCCGGAACGACCGCCAATCGATTGTTCTGACGTCGATTCCTTTCCAGGTCGGCAAGTCGGGTCTCGTCGAGAAAATCGCCGAAGCGGCACGCGACAAGCGTATCGAGGGCGTCGCCGACATTCGCGACGAATCGAACCGCGAGGGTGTGCGCGTCGTCATCGAACTGAAGCGCGACGCGACCGCCGAGGTCGTGCTCAACCAGCTGTGGCGCCACACCCCGGCGCAGTCGAGCTTCCCCGCGAACATGCTCGCGATCCGCGGCGGACGCCCCGAAATGATGGGGCTGAAGGATATTCTTTCGGCCTTCATCACCTTCCGCGAGGAAGTGATCACCCGCCGCTGCAAGTTCGAACTCGCCAAGGCGCGCGACCGTGCGCACATCTTGCTCGGCCTCGTCGTCGCGGTCAGCAATCTCGACGAAGTCGTCCGCATCATCCGCGGCTCGAACTCCCCCGCCGCCGCCCGCGAAGCCCTGCTCGCGCGCGAGTGGCCGATCGGCGAAATCGCCCCCTATATCCGCCTCGTCGAAGCGATCGAGGGCGAGATGGAGGAAAGCGCCACCTACCGCCTGTCCGAAATCCAGGTGAAGGCGATCCTCGACCTGCGCCTCCACCGCCTGACCGCGCTTGGCCGCGATGAAATCGGCAAGGAACTCGGTGAGTTGGCGACCGAGATTGAGGAATTGCTTTCGATCCTCGCCGACCGCGTCAAACTCTATGGCGTGATGCGCGAAGAGCTGGTCGCGGTGCGCGAGGAATTCGCGACCCCGCGCCGCACGCTGCTCGCTCCCGCCGCCGACGGCATCGACGACGAGGATCTGATCGAGCGCGAGGAGATGGTCGTCACCGTCACTCTCGACGGCTATATCAAGCGCACGCCGCTCGACACCTTCCGTGCCCAGCGCCGCGGCGGCAAAGGCCGCGCCGGCATGGCGACGAAGGACGAGGATGTCGTCACCGAGCTGTTCGTCACCTCGACGCATACGCCGGTGCTCTTCTTCTCGACCGCGGGCAAGGTGTACCGCATGAAGGTGTGGCGCCTGCCCGAAGGCGGGCCGGCGACGCGCGGCCGCCCGATGATCAACCTGCTGCCGCTCGCGCAGGGCGAGACGATCTCGACCGTGCTCCCGCTTCCCGAGGATGAGACCGAATGGGGCAAATTGCACGTCATGTTCGCAACCGCGAAGGGCAGCGTGCGTCGTAACAGCATGGACGCTTTCACGAACGTGCCCTCGAACGGCAAGATCGCGATGAAGTTCGAGGGCGAGAACGAGGACGATCGCCTGATCGGCGTCGCCTTGCTCGACGAAAGCGACGATGTCCTGCTCGCAACGCGCCAGGGCAAGGCGATCCGCTTTGCCGGCGACGACGTCCGCGAATTCCAGAGCCGTAATTCGACCGGCGTGCGCGGCATGCGCCTCGCCGAGGGCGACGAGGTGATTTCGCTCTCGATCCTGCACCGTGTCGGCACCAGCGGCGACGAACGCGAAGCCTATCTGCGCGCCGCGCCGTGGAAAGATAATGAGAACGAACCGACGCTCGATGGCGAGCGCATGGCAGAACTCGCCGCGCGCGAACAGTTCATCCTGACCATCTGCGCCAACGGCTATGGCAAATTGTCATCGGCCTATGAATATCGGCGCACAGGCCGCGGCGGTCAGGGCATCACCAATATCGACAATATCGCGCGCAACGGCCTTGTCGTCGCCAGCTTCCCCGCCACCAAGGTGCATCAGCTGATGCTGGTCACCGACCAGGCGAAGTTGATCCGCATGGGCCTCGATTCGATGCGCGTCATCGGGCGCGGTTCGGCGGGCGTACGCCTGTTCGACGTCGCCAAGGACGAGCATGTCGTCTCGGCGGCGTTGATCGAGGAAAGCGACGAGGAAGAGGTCGAAGGCGCCGAAGGCGAAGCAGCGGCACCCGAGGCCGAGACCCCGACCGAGGCGGCGCCCGAATGACCGCCGCGACGGCCTTTAAAGTGCTGACGCAGCAGCAATGGGCCGATTTCGAACGCGAACGCGT
The DNA here is from genome assembly GCF_035250425.1 of Sphingopyxis sp. GTDB lineage: Bacteria > Pseudomonadota > Alphaproteobacteria > Sphingomonadales > Sphingomonadaceae > Sphingopyxis. Next base: position 16,022 of record NZ_DATFFD010000158.1, on the reverse strand, counting down.
GTTCCGCGGCGCACCGGTGGATATCGCCGATGGCTATATCCACCTGTCGACCTCGGAGCAGCTTGAAACGACAATCGCCAAATATTTCGCCGGAGAAAGCTGCCTGATGATCGCCGAAGTGGACCTGCTCCAGCTCGGCGACGCGGTCCGCTGGGAACCGGCGCGCGGCGGTGAACTGTTCCCGCACATTTATGCCGAGCTGCCGATGCATGCGGTGGTTGGGTTGCAGAAACGCGACTAGGATCAGGATCTATCGATTTGGCGATCGGCGTATCGGAGGCGTCGGAAAAGCCGCATTTCCCTTGTTTCGTCATCCCGGCGGAGGGTGTTCAAAGGCGCGTGACTCTGAAACATGATCTCACCCCATCGGAGTGGCGCACCGGCGAGATCCCGGCCTCCGCCGGGATGACGATGGAATTAACTAGTAGCGCTGCCGGGCCTTCCACGCGCGAACCGCGGCCATCGTCTTTTCGACATGCGCCTGCGGCTTGCTGTCGGTGTAGCTCAGCAGGATCGTCCCGTTCGGCGCGATCACATAGGATGTCCGGTTGGAGAGCGCCGTGCCGTCGGGGCGCCGCATCGTTGAATCATATTTTGCCGCGACCTTCGCACCCGGATCGGCGGCGACGGCGAATTTGTCGCGGCATTCGGATTTCGAAAATTCGGCGACGCGCTCGATATTGCCGGCGGTGACGCCGACGACGCGCGCGCCCAGCCGGTTGAAATCGTCACTCGCCTCGGCGAACAGATGCGCTTCCATCGTGCAGCCCGGCGTAAAGGCCGCAGGGAAGAAATAGAGCACAACCGGCCCCTTCTTCAATGCCTGCTTCAATGACAGGACGAAAGGTTTGCCGCCCTGCGCGGCGTTCAGCGAGAAGTCCGGCGCCTTCGCGCCCTGCTGAAGGGCGGCGATGCCCTGTGCCGGAATGGCCGCGAGCGAGAGGCCAAGGCCAAACGGCATCGCAATCTTCATCAGGGTCTTCATCTGTGCTTCTCCAGCTTGGGCAAAACGCTGCTAGCGGCTCAGGATGATGGATAAAGGCCGCGGCGTCTACACCGATCGCCCGCCTGATCGCCGCGCCCAATTGACCCCGCGTCCGGATCGGCGCAGCATTGCGGCATGACGCTTACCATTATCCCCAGCGGTCAGGCGTGCGGCGCGCATGTGACCGGTGTCGACCTGACGCAGCCGCTCACCCCCGAAACCATAGCCGAGATCCGTTCGGCGTGGCTCGACCATCATGTCCTGGCATTTCCCGGTCAGAAGATGAACGAGGACGATCTCGAGCGTTTCACCGGCTATTTCGGCGGTTTCGGCGACGACCCGTTCATCCGCCCGATCCCGGGCCACGAGCATATCATCGCCGTGAAGCGAAAGGCCGACGAGACCGCACCGCTCTTCGCCGAAAACTGGCACAGCGACTGGAGCTTTCAGGCGCGGCCACCTGCGGGCACCTGCCTGTTCGGGATCACTATCCCGCCGGTCGGCGGCAACACCGAATTTTCGAACCAGCATGCCGCGCTCGACGCGATGCCCGCCGACCTTCGCGCGCGCATCGAGGGGCTGCAGGCGATCCACAGCGCGCGCGCCGGTTACGCGCCCTCGGGCATGTATGGTGCGAACGACAAGGATCGGAGCATGGACATTCGTTCGGGCGAGGAGGCGCTCGACACGCAGCTTCATCCGTTCGTCCGCGCACACCCCGAAACGGGTCGCTTGGGGCTATTCGGCTGCGCGGGCTATATCATCGGCTTCGACGGGCTCGACGATAGCGAAGGCCTGCCGCTCCTGTATGAAATGATCCAGTGGCAGGGGCGCGAGGAATTTCGTTACAGTCACGTATGGGAACCCGACATGCTGATCATGTGGGACAATCGCTCGGTGCTTCATCGCGCGACCGGGGGCTATGACGGCTACGACCGCTTGCTCCACCGCACGACGATCGCGGCGTGGGACGGATAGCGAAACCTCGGCGATAGCCCGTGCGTTGCTTACCGCAGAAGGAGCAACATCATGACTCTCGCCCCCAACACCCTCGTCCCCAATACTCTCGTCGTCGTCGCCGATGGCCGAAAGGCTCTGTTCCTGCGCAATCAAGGCGACGCGCGGCAGATCGACCTGCGCACGACATCGCATCAGGAACGCGAGGACCGCAAAGACAGCGACATCAAGACCGACGCCTCGGGCCAATCGCCCGCCCCCGCGGGCACCGGCCTTGCCGGCGGCACGATGGGCGAACCCGATTTCCACCAGCAGGAGGAAGACCGCTTCGCGCGCAACCTTGCCGAAAAGATCAACGCAATGGCGCTTGCAGGCAAGTTCGACGCGCTGGTCGTGATCGCGCCCGCGCGCACGATGGGCGAACTGCGCCCGCTCTGGCACAAGGAGGTGCGCGCCCGCCTCGTCGGCGAGCATGTCAAGGCGATGACCGATCGCCCGGTCTCGGACATCGAGGCGCTGCTCGTCGGCGAGGCAGCGCCGCCTTCCTGATCAGGTGCGGGCTTCCTTCGCGAGGGTACTGACCACGCCCCATGCGATGAGCGCCTGCCCCGCGAAATAGAGCGGCCAGACGAGCCACATCGTGACGTCCCTGGATAGCACCCCGCCCTCGCCCGCAAAGATGAAGAGATCACTCGCCAGGAACATCATCGCCCCGATCCCGGTGCGATAACGCGGAAAGCGGCTGGTCCAAGCGGCCGCCGCCATCGCGGCGACGAACAGCGAATAGACCGCTGCGTGCCACCAGCCCGGCGCGGGACTCAGCATGCCCCAGACGATCGCCAGCGTCGCGGGCATGGTCAGCCAGCCCAGCAGCCGCTGCGACGGCGTCATCTGCGCCCGCCGATTGGTCAGATAGAGGATGATGGCGATCAGATGCCCCACCGCGAACGCCAACGCGCCCACAATAAGCCCCTTCGCATCGAGCAGATAATCGCCGAGCGCGCCGAAACCGAGCACGGCCGCGATCAGCCAGCCGTTCTTCTCGCGTGCATTCGCCGCCGCCCAAGCCGCCAGCAAACCGACGCCACTCGTCTTCCACGCCCAGATCGCGGGACCATCGAGCCGCAAATACACCGCAACGAAAAAGCTGATTCCTCCGGCGAGCACCGCCAGCCACAGCCACCGTGCCCGATCCCAGTCCTGCTCCCCGCTCATCGTCGCTCCCTTTGCATCTTGTCGCCAACCGGCCTAGTGCGCGGCGCACGCAGGGCAAGTCAACGGATACGGTAAATGACATACGACATTCACATCATCGGCGGCGGCCTCGCCGGATCCGAAGCGGCATGGCAGCTCGCCGAGGCGGGTTTTCGCGTCCGCCTGTCCGAAATGCGCGGCGGCGGCGACATGACGCCGGCGCATCAGGGCGACGCGCTCGCCGAAATGGTCTGCTCGAACAGCTTTCGCAGCGACGATGGCGACAGCAACGCGGTCGGCCTGCTTCACCGGGAAATGCGGACGCTCGGTTCGATCATCATGCGCGAGGCCGATGTGCATAAGGTGCCCGCAGGATCGGCACTCGCGGTCGATCGCGACCTGTTCTCGGGCGGCGTCACGCACGCGCTCGAAAGCCATCCCAACATCACCATCGTCCGCGAACGTATCGACACGCTACCTTCGGAAGGCCTGACGATCGTCGCCACCGGCCCGCTGACCGCGGCGGGCCTCGCCTCGAGCATCGGCGCCGCGACCGGCAAGGACGCCCTCGCCTTCTTCGACGCCATCGCCCCGATCGTCTACCGCGACAGCATCGACATGGACGTCGCGTGGATGGCGAGCCGCTGGGACAAGGTCGGGCCGATCGGCGACGGCAAGGATTATATCAACTGCCCGATGGACAAGGACCAGTATCACGCCTTCGTTCAGGGCTTGGTCGATGGCGACAAGACCGAGTTCAAGGATTGGGAGAAAGACACGCCTTACTTCGAAGGCTGCATGCCGATCGAGGTGATGGCCGAGCGCGGCGCTGAAACTTTGCGCTTCGGCCCCATGAAAGGCGTCGGCCTCGACAATCCGCGCACCGGGCGCTGGCCCTATGCGGTCGTCCAGCTGCGTCAGGACAATGCGCTCGGCACGCTTTGGAATATGGTCGGTTTCCAGACCAAGCTGAAGCACGCCGCGCAGGTCGAATTGTTCCGTACCATTCCCGGGCTCGAAAAGGCCGAATTCGCGCGCCTCGGCGGTCTCCACCGCAACAGCTTCATCCGCTCGCCCGAACTGCTTGACGCACAGCTTCGCCTCAAATCGGCGCCGCACATCCGCTTCGCGGGGCAGATCACCGGCTGCGAAGGCTATGTCGAGAGCGCCGCGATCGGGCTGATCGCTGCGCGCTTTGCCGCTGCCGAGCTTGCGGGCCGCGACCTCGCACCCCCGCCGCCCGAAACCGCGCTCGGCGCGCTGCTCGGCCATATCACCGGCGGCGCCGATGCCGCGAGCTACCAGCCGATGAACGTCAACTTCGGCCTTTTCCCGCCGCTCGCCGAGGATGTGCGCAAGAAGGATCGCAAGCTGGGGTATACGGCAAGGGCGGGTTTGGCGCTGGCGGAGTGGGCGAAAGTCGCCGACGGGGTAGCGGCCTGAAGATCCTCCCCATCGCGAAGCGTTGGGGAGGGGGACCGTCGCCGCAGGCGGTGGTGGAGGGGTTCCGACGCCGCGCGCTTACCCCTCCGTCAGCGGCTACGCCGCTGCCACCTCCCCTTGGCTTCGCCATGGGGAGGATCGTTCTCAACAGCTACATTTCGCCTTAACCGCCTGCTTCGGCGCCGTTGTCGCAAACTCGACGCGGGTCAGGTCACCCGACTTGTCGCCATCGGCCCCTGCGAAACGCTGCCCCGTCGCCGCGGCCCATTCCTCGAAGGTCAGCAGATTATTGCCGTCCTTGTCGAGCTTGCGAAAGGCCGCGGTGCGCGAGGACATCAGCTCGACGCGGCTGATCCGGTCGTTGCGGTCGCGGTCGAAGCGGTTGAAACGCCGCTCCTCGCGCGACGCTTCCTTGGCGGCGGGCAGCGCCGGGGGTGCGGGGCCGCGCTTGGGCGCCCCCGCCGCGGCGACCGGAATTGCGGGCAAGGCGGGCGGCGGATCGGGCAATAGCTCTTCCTCGGCGATCTGCGTATAGCCCTTCCACATGAAGAGCCCGCCGGTCAGCAACAGCGCGCTTGCGACGCCGCCAATCAGAAAACGGGAAATTGCCATACGCCCCTCCGCGCCGGTTGATCGGCGATAACTATCATGACGGCGCGGAAAACGGCAACAGACGCCGCCATTATGGCCGCGAATTTTTAATCGGCAAACTTGTTCAAAATCCGCTCGATCATTGCTACGTTCGATCAATGCACAATTACCTCCCCTCGCTGAAACAGATGCAATATCTCGTCGCGCTCCACGAACACGGCCATTTCGGCCGCGCCGCCGACGGCTGCAACGTCACCCAGTCGACGCTGTCAGCCGGGATTCGCGAACTCGAAACTTTGCTCGGCCAGACGCTCGTCGAACGCACCCGCCGCGTCGTCCGCTTCACCGGGCTCGGCAACGCGATCGTCGAAAAGGCGCACCGCGTGCTGCGCGAGGCCGAGGAACTCGCCGACATGGCCGCCGCCGCTGCTGCGCCGCTGGTCGGCGAACTGCGCATGAGCGTCATCCCGACGATCGCGCCGTTCCTGCTCCCCGGTCTGTTGCCGCGGCTCCGCAAGGAACGCCCGTCGCTCAAGCTTTTCCTGCGCGAGGAACCGAGCGCGCAGGCGTGCGAATCGCTGCACCACGGCACCGTCGATTGCGTGCTGCTCGCGCTCCCCTATGCCTGCGGCGACGTCGAGGCCGAAAATCTGTTCGACGACGCTTTGTTCGTCGCGTTCCCCGGTGACCAGTCGGAGGATCTGCCCGCCATGGTCAGCGCCGACCAGATCGACCCGTCGCAGATGCTGATGCTGGAAGACGGGCACTGTCTGAAGGACCATGTCCTCGCCGCGTGCAACCGGCCCGAACTGCGCGCCGGCGCGCGGATGATGGGGACGTCGCTGCACACGCTGGTGCAGATGGTGGACAACGGGCTCGGCATCACGATGTTGCCGCAAATGGCGATCGAGGCCGGCATCCTCGACCACACCGATATCGACACTCGCCCGCTCGATTCGGACCATGACTGGCGCACGATCGCGCTGGTATGGCGCAAGGGCAGCCCGCGCGCCGACGAATTCCGGATGCTCGCGGACATTTTTCGCAAACATCAGGGGGATTAAGGCCAACCAAACCCGTTCGTGTCGAGCGAAGTCGAGACGCCCAGCGGATAGCGCGTGACCGATGGGCATCTCGACTTCGCTCGACACGAACGGAAATTGAAGTCAGCTCCACCGCTCCGCCCGCGCCTCATCCCCCTCGCGCGGCTCGACCCACTGGACGCGCCCGTCGCCGAACGTCTCGCGCTTCCACAACATGACATCGGTTTTCAGGCGGTCGATCAGAAACTCGCACGCCGCCAGCGCCTCGGCGCGGTGCGGGCTGCTGGTGAGAACAAACACGATCGTCTCGCCCGGCACCATCGCGCCGACGCGGTGGATCAGGGTCAGCGCCGAAAGCTGCCAGCGATCGGCCGCGGCATGCGCCAGATCGGCCAGCCCCGCCGCGGTCATCGCGGGATGATGGTCGAGGAACAGTTCGGTCAGGTCGCCGTCGCCGCGCACCCGCCCGATAAAACTGGCGCTCGCGCCATGTCCGCCCGCATCGTGCAGGTCGAGTTCGGCGGCAATGTCGATCGCCGCCGGCTGAACCGCGACGCGGATCATCCGCCCGTCACCGGTGGAAACAGCGCGACCTCGCGCGCCCCGGCAAGCGGCGCGTCGAGACCCATCATCACGCCGTCGATTGCGGCGCGGATGCGCTGCGGTTCGGCAAAAGCGACCTGTCCGCGCGCATCGCGCGCCGCCAGCCATGCGACCAGCGCGCCGACATGCGTGACGTCCGCGGGGAGGTCGACCGTCTCGTCGGCCATTCCCATGCGCTCGCGCACCCAGGCGAAATAGGCGATCTCCAGCGACATCCGATGTTCAATCCATATGCTTCAGGCCGACACGCAGATAGTCCCAGCCGGTAATCAGCGTAAGCACCGCGGCGCCCCAGAGCGAAGCGAGCCCGACGGTCTTGATCCACACCATTTCGGGCAACGCCCCTGCCAGGATCAGCGCGCCGAACGCGACGAGCTGAAACGTCGTCTTCCATTTGGCGAGCTGCGTCACCGGCATCGATACCTGCAAGGTCGCGAGGAATTCGCGCAGGCCCGATACGATGATCTCGCGCAGCAGGATCATCAGCGCGGCGATGACATGATAGCCGGCGATGTCGCGGGTGAAGACCAGCAGCAGGATTACCGCCGCGATCATGATCTTGTCGGCGATCGGGTCGAGAAAAGCCCCCAGCCGCGACACGATCCCGCGCGAACGCGCAACATAACCGTCAAAATAATCGGTAATGCCCATCAGGCAGTACAGGCCAAAGGCGAGCGCATAGTCGATCGGCTTCGGCTGGTGCGACCCTTCGACCACCCCGGGCCACAGCAGGAACAGCAAGATCGGCACCGCCAGGATACGCGATAATGTCAGGATGTTAGGAAGGCTGAGCATGACCTCTGATTCCCGCCGGAACGGCGCGCTTGTAACAAAATGACCTTTGACCCCATTCGCCCTAGCCGATAAGCCCCCGGGGCGACAACCGAATTGCCCGCAATCGCGTGGTATCGAACGATGAAGAAAAGATTGGACCACGCATGACCGGCACCTTCGCGCTGTTGAAGCAACGCCGGTTCCTACCTCTTTTCGTCACCCAGCTCCTCGGCGCCTTTAACGACAATCTGTTCAAGAACGCGATGGTGCTGTTCGTCGTTTACGGCGTGTTTAACGACGAAGCGTCCGAAACATTGTTCAGCGCGGTCGCAACCGGCCTGTTCATCCTGCCCTTCTTCCTGCTCTCGGCGCTCGCCGGGCAACTCGCCGACACGCGCGACAAGGCGCGGATCATCCGCATCGTCAAATTCTGCGAAATATTGATCATGCTCGTCGGCGGCGCCGGGCTGGTGCTCGCGTGGCTGGGTTTCGCGGTCCACCTGATCGCGATCCCGCTGATGATGCTCGCGCTGTTCGCGATGGGCATCCACTCGACCTTTTTCGGCCCGATCAAATATGCGATCCTGCCGCAGCATCTGAAAAGCGACGAAGTCCTAGCGGGCACCGGGCTGGTCGAGGCGGGAACCTATATCGCGATCCTCGCCGGCACGATCCTCGCCGGGATCATCGACGTCGAATGGGCCGCGCTCGGCGTCGTGCTCGTCGCCGCGATCGGTTATTGGACCGGTCGAAAGGTGCCGCCCGCCCCGCCCGAACATGAAGAAGCGGGCATCGACTGGCATATCGTCCGCTCGTCGATCACGCTCGTCCGCGGCACGATGCACATCCCGCGCCTCTATCTCGCGATCCTGTCGATCAGCTTTTTCTGGACGATCGGCGCCGTGCTGTTCATCCAGTTCCCGCCGCTGGTGAAAAATATCCTGCACGCCGACAAAAGCGTCGCCAGCCTTTTCCTCGCGATCTTCTCGATCGGTATCGCGATCGGCTCGGTCGCGGTGAACCGGTTGCTGAAGGGGCAGGTATCGGCGCGATACAGCCCCGCGAGCGTCATCGTCATGGGCGTATTCGTCGTCGCCTTCTATTGGGTCTGCCGTAACTGGGAACATGACCCCTCGGGCGCGATGTACGGCATCAGTGGATTTTTGAACCACGCCGACGTCTATCCGCTTCTGCTCAGCCTGCTCGGCATCGCGATCAGCGGCGGTATGTTCGTCGTGCCGCTCTACGCCTTCCTCACGACAACCGTGCCCAAGGATCAGACCGCACGCACCGTCGCCGCGAACAATATCGTCAATTCGGGCGCGATGGTCGCGGGATCGCTGCTCGCGATGGGCCTGGGCTTCGCCGGCGTCGGCGTCGTCGATCAGTTGCTGATGAGCGCCGCGATGTGTCTGGTATCGGCGTGGCTCGCGCAGAAGCTGCACCGCGCCTGCGATTGATCGAATTTAGAGCAGAAACATCATCGTCGCGGTAAAGAAGATCGCGAAGCTCTGAAGAAACAAGCGGAAATCATTGGCCGAAAAGATCGTGACGGGCTCACGATGTGCTGCCAGCGCTGCGCGGAGCTCACCCTGCCAGTCGGCCGGCGCGCTGAGCCGTGCGATGACCAGCTGCCGCTTGCCATGATCGCGAACGCGGCCACGAATATCGATTTGATCGTCCGAGTCCATGCAGGCGAAGCTAGGACCATGTTAACGAGTCGATAAGGTTAAAAGAGAGTTAACGCGGCGCCGTCCCGCACTGGCACGCTTTGCCGGATTCGGCTTAATGCGCGGGCATCGGTCGAACGCGGATCTGGCGGCCGTCTTTCGCCCCCGCCTGAAATGGCTTGCACCTTGTCGGCTTCATGCGCGGCCCCAGGCACAGCCGCACCTCGTCGAGCCATCCCTGCCGGTCAACCGACACGGCGATCATCGGCGCGGTCACCCCCGGATTGACCGCGGAAAAGGCGCGGCGAACGCTGGCAGCGGTTTGCGGTTTTGCGGCGAGCGCCCCCATGTCGGGGAAACGCACCGCCCGGAAAAGCATTTCCGCCGAGCGAAAATAGGCCGTCGGGTTCGGGCTCATGCAGGTGCCGTGTTTCGCCCATTCGTGCTGGAGCAGCTGTGCCGACGGGGTCATGCACATATGCTTTTTCAGCACCGGCTGCGGGACGATCTTCGCCGGGCGGCACCATTGCGGATAGCCCGGCTTATCGGTTTCGGGCCACAGCCCGTGCAGCACCCAGCCGAAACGGCCGTACTCGCCCGAACATTGAAAGCGGTCGCGCGCATCGCGCGGACCCTGCACATCGGCGCAATGCTGCGGCGACCAGCTCATGGCTAACAGATAACCGGTGATTTGGGGGTTGCGCACGGGTTCGCCGCGTTTGGGCTGTTCGAGGCGCGGGACAGGGATACGGTCGGGCGCCGAACAGGCCAAGGATTGCGCCTGCACCGCGACCGGCATCAGCGCCAGCATCAGGCCACCGATCAATAACGACCGTCGCTCCCGCGCAGGGCGCGCAGAGGCACGTGACTCTGTACGCGGCCGCTGGAGTGATAGCGCAAGGCCGATGGCGGCCCCCGCCTGGGCGGGAGCGACGGCTTGAATCTCAAGCCAGCGCAAAATCGAGCCCGATGTCCGCCGCGGGCGCCGACTGCGTCAGCCGTCCGACCGAAACATAGGTCACGCCCGTCTCGCCAATCGCGCGGATCGTGTCGAGCCGTACCCCGCCCGACGCCTCGGTCGGCACCTTGCCGCCAACGATCGCGACCGACGCGCGCAGGTCATCGAGACCCATATTATCGAGCAACAGATGCGTCGCCCCGGCCCCCAGCGCGGGTTCGACCTGCGCGACCCGGTCGACTTCGACGATGATGCTGGCGATTCCGGCGGCGACCGCACGGCGAACCGCCTCCTCGACCGAACCCGCGACAGCGACATGATTGTCCTTGATCATCGCCGCGTCCCACAGGCCCATGCGATGATTGGTCGCACCGCCCATGCGCGTCGCATATTTCTCCAGCACGCGCAGGCCCGGGATCGTCTTGCGCGTATCGAGCAAGATCGCGCCCGTTCCGGCGAGCGCGTCGACATATTGGCGCGTCATCGTTGCGATGCCCGACAGATGCTGCACGGTGTTGAGCGCCGACCGTTCGGCGGTCAGCAGCGCGCGCGCATTGCCCGACAGGCGCATCAGGTCGCTTCCGGACGCGACCTGCGCGCCCTCCTCGACCAATATCTCGATCTCCATGGCTGGTTCGAGCGCCCGAAAGAATCGCTCGGCAATCGGCAGCCCCGCGACGGTAATCGCATCGCGGCTGTCCATCACGCCGCCAAAGCGCGCGTCGGCCGGAATCGTCGCCATCGAGGTAATATCGCCCCCGCTCCCCAAATCCTCGGCCAGCGTGGCGCGAACAAAGGCATCGAGGTCGAAATCGGGCAAGGAAAATTGGGTCATGCACCTGCGATAATCCGCCCGCCCAGCAAATCAACTTGACGTTTACGTCAACTGGCGCTGACATGGGTGCAAATAGACAAATGGAGAGATCCCCATGCAATCCCCGATCTGCGCGATGCTCGGCATCGAATTTCCGCTGCTCGCCTTCTCGCACTGCCGCGATGTCGTCGTCGCGGTGTCGAAAGCCGGCGGCATGGGCGTGTTCGGCGCCGCCGCGCTGCCCCCCGAGCGACTTGAGGAAGAGCTCGCGTGGATCGACGAGCATATTGGCGGGCGCCCTTATGGCGTCGACCTGATCGTCCCCAACAGCTTCGTCGGCAAGGGTGAGGAACCTTCCTCCGCCATCGCGAAAGTGCCCGAGACGCATCTGAACTTTGCCGCCGGCTTGCTCGAAAAACATGGTGTCGATCCCGCGGGCTTGTCCGAGGCGATGGCGGGGCGGCAGAGTTTCGGCGACAACATGCACGAGGACGGCGCCGCCAAGTTGCTCGAGGTCGCGTTCCGCCACCCGATCGCGCTGATCGCCAACGCGCTCGGCGTGCCCCCGCCGTTGATGCTGGAGCTCGGCAAGCGCCACGGCGTGCCCGTCGCGGCGCTCGTAGGGACGCGCGATCATGCGCTGATGCAGGTCCGCGCCGGGGTCGATATCCTCGTCGTCGCGGGGGGCGAAGCCGGCGGACATTGCGGCGAAGTCGCAACGATGGTGCTGGTGCCCGAAGTCGCAGCGGCGGTCGAAGCCGTCGGCGCCGACACGCCGATCCTCGCCGCGGGCGGCATCGTCACCGGGCGCCAGATGGCGGCGGCAATGGCGATGGGCGCGCATGGCGCCTGGACCGGATCGGTGTGGCTCACCACCGCCGAGGCCGAAACCAATCCGGTCGTGAAGGAAAAGATGCTCGCGGCGTCGTCGCGCGACACGGTGCGTTCGAAGAGCCGCACCGGCAAACCCTCGCGCCAGCTCCGCTCGCCATGGACCGACGCATGGGAGGCCGAAGACGCGCCGAAACCGCTACCGATGCCGCTGCAATCGCTGGTCAGCGAACCCGCGCTGCGCAAGGTCGATAAATTGTCCGAGGGCGGCCATGAAGGCGCAAAGGCGCTCGCGACCTATTGGGTCGGTCAGGGCGTGGGCCTGATGAACGAGGCGATGGGCGCCGGGCAGGTCGTGCAGGAGTTCAAGCAGGACTGGATCGCCGCGTGCCAGCGGCTCAACGGCTTTATCGGCGACTAATAAACGTCACCCCCGCGAAGGCGGGGGCCGCTGGCAACCTTGCACAAGGCCGATAGCGGCCCCCGCCTACGCGGGGGCGACGAGATATTAAGAAACGGTCGCCTTGACGATCTTGCCGGGCTCGCGCGGCGGCTCGCCCTTGGGCAGCGCGTCGACATTGTCCATGCCTTCGATCACTTCGCCCCACACGGTATACTGCTTGTCGAGGAAGCGCGCGTCGTCGAAGCAGATGAAGAACTGGCTGTTCGCGCTGTTCGGGTTCTGCGCGCGCGCCATCGAACAGACGCCGCGGACGTGCGGTTCGCTGCTGAACTCCTGCGGCAGGTCGGGAAGCTCGCTGCCGCCCATGCCGGTGCCCGTCGGGTCGCCGCCCTGCGCCATGAAGCCCGGAATCACGCGGTGGAACACGACCCCGTCGTAGAAGCCTTCGCTGGCAAGACCAGTGATGCGCTCGACATGCTGCGGCGCAAGGTCGGGACGGAGGCGGATGACAACATCGCCGGTCGACAGCGAAAGGGTGAGAGTGTCGGACATGGTAGAACTCCTGCGGTTATGTTGGCGGTCCCATAGCCGGGGCGGCGCCCAAAGCCACGCATTAAATCGCGAAAAGGCGTTCGCGGCGTTGCTATCCGCGGGCCGCAGCACTAGGGGAAAGCTCGGACGCCGCAACTGCCAGGGAGGACCGCGCGATGGACAAACGCGAAGAATCCTTGCCGCCGGACGATGTTGCCATCACCGACGATCGCGACCGCGAACAGCCGGTACGCGAAACCGACACCGAACTCGACGAGGACGACCGGCTGAAGCCCGAATTCGTGCGCGACGTCATCGAGCTGGCCGAAGCCGGCGAAGGCGAAGCCGCGCGCGAACGGATCGGCCGCCTGCACCCCGCCGACATCGCCGACCTGTTCGAACTGGCGCGCGCCGACGAGCGGCCGATGCTCGCCGCGGTGCTCGGCGACATGCTGTCCGCCGACGTGCTGGCGGAAATGAACGATTATGTCCGCGAGGAGCTGATCGATCTTCTCGCGCCCGAACAAGTGGCCGAACTCGCGTCCGAACTCGATACCGACGACGCCGTCGCGATCATCGAGGATATGGAGGAGGACGAGCAGCAGGCCGTCCTCCAGGCGATGGAACCCGAGGATCGCGCCGCGATCGAGGACGCCCTTTCCTTCCCCGAGGAATCCGCCGGGCGCCTGATGCAGCGCGATCTGGTCGCGGTGCCCGAGCATGTCAGCGTCGGCGACGTGATCGACCGGCTGCGCGAAGATACCGACCTGACCAGCGATTTTTGGGAAATCTACGTCGTCGACCCGCGGCACCGCCCGGTCGGCACCTGCCAATTGAGCTGGATCCTCCGCACCCCGCGCGACATCGCGATCAGCGACGTGATGAAACGCGAGCAGACGCTGATCCCGGTCGATATGGACCAGGAAGAGGTCGCGCTGCGCTTCCAGAAATATGCGCTGATCTCCGCGGCGGTCGTCGACAAGGGCGGGCGGCTCGTCGGCATGATCACGGTCGATGACGTCGTCCACATCATTCAGGAAGAGGCGGGCGAGGACATATTGCGCCTGTCGGGCGCCGGCGATGGCGACATCAACGAACCGATCCGCGAGACATACAGCGCGCGGGTGCGCTGGCTGATCGCCAATCTCGGCACTGCGCTCGTCGCCTCGTCAATCGTCGCAATATTCGGCGGCGCGATCGAGCATATGGTCGCGCTCGCGGCGCTGATGCCGATCGTCGCGGGCGTCGGCGGCAACGCGGGAACGCAGACGCTGGCGGTCACCGTGCGCGCGCTCGCAATGAACCAGCTTACCGATTCCAACAGCTGGCGCGCGATCTGGCGTGAAATGAAGATCGCGCTGCTCAACGGCGGCACGATCGCGCTGATCGCAGGAACCGCGACCGCGCTATGGTTCGGCAATCCGCAGCTTGGCGCAGTCATCGCGGCGGCTATGGTAGTGAACATATTTGTGGCGGGCGTGGCCGGGGTGGCGATCCCCTTGCTGCTCGACCGGCTCGACCAGGATCCCGCCGTCGCGAGTTCGATCTTCGTCACGATGACGACCGATTCCATGGGATTTTTGGCGTTCCTGGGCCTCGCGGTGCTCAGCGGGCTGACCACGCTATGAAGGCAAGTTACTGAAATCCAAGCGATTCAAAAAGCTCCGAAAAAAAATTCATTGCTGCGATTTTTTTTCGGAACTTATCCGCCGCTTTGGTCGTTTCTCATTTTGAGCAGCGGTCATCGCCCCCCCGCAGCGCTGCTCAGCAACATTGGCCCGGCCCGCATTCCCTCCCCCCCCTCGAAAGCGTGCCGGGCCATTTTGCATCCCATCCTGATGAGGTGAAGAATGTCGAGTGTGCGTGTTATCCTTCTGTCCCTGCTTGCCAGCTTTCTGGTCGCTGGCTGCAACACGGTGAAGGGAGTCGGCCGGGATATAGAATCGGTCGGCGAAGCTGGCAGCGACGCCATTCACTGATTCGGAAAACTTACCCTAAGCCTCTTCGAGAGGCTCGACAGGCGCCTCTTCGGCGCCTGTTTTGCGTCGGCGCTGGGTGAACCAGATCGCGAGCAGCGACATTTCGTAAAGGAACACCAGCGGCACCGCGAGCAAGAGCTGGCTCAGGATGTCGGGCGGGGTGAACACCGCGGCGATCGCAAAGGCAGCGACGATCATATAGCGGCGCGCCGACACCAGTTGCTCGCGCGTGACCAGTCCCGACCGCTCGATCAGCATCAGCAGGATCGGCAGCAGAAACGCGATGCCGAACGCCATGATGAACTGCATCGTAAAGCTCAGATAATTCCCGACCGAAGGCAGCGCTTCCTGCGTGATTCCGCCGACATTGCCCTGATATCCCAGCAGGAATTTGAGCGCGATCGGGATGGTGATGAAATAGGCGAAGCTGGCGCCGATCGCGAACAGGACAGGAGTCGCGAGCAGGAAGGGCAACAGCGCGCGCTTTTCCTGCTTGAACAGCCCCGGCGCGACGAATTTCCACAGCTGGTTCGCGATTACCGGAAAGGCGATCATCATCGCTGCGAACAGCGCGACCTTGATCTCGACGAAAAACGCCTCGAACAGTTGGGTATAGATCAGCTTCCCCTGCCCCGCCCGAACGAGCGGCTGAACAAGAATGCCGAAAATCGGCTTCGCAAAATAGAGGCACACGCCAAAGGCGAGGCCGATCGCGATCAGCGATTTCAGCAAACGCGAACGCAGTTCGATCAGATGATCGAGCAGCGGCATTTTGCCGCCGGCGCCATCCTCGTCCGTCGTCGTCTCTTCGGTCACGGCAGCGGGCCGTCCTTTGGCGGTATAGCGTGCGTTTCGGGCGGGTTGGCCGCCGCGGCCCCGTCGATCTCAGCCTCTGTTACCGGTTCGGTCTTCGCCGGTTCGGTCTTCGCCGGTTCGGTCGTTGATGCATCCGCCGAAGGCGTCGCGGGCGATGCGTTCACATCGTCGATGCGCGGAAATTCGCGCATGATCGCGTCATTCTGCTCGCGCCACTGCTTTTCAAGTTCTTCGAGTTCGGCTTCGCGCATCATCGTGTCGAGCCCGGAGCGGAAATGGCGCGCCATGCCGCGCGCCTTTGCCATCCATTTGCCGACAAAGCGCATCGCCTTGGGCAGATCCTTGGGGCCGATAACCACCAAGGCCACCACCACGACGAGCAGCAACTCGGTGGGCGCGACGTCAAACATGACCTAAAACTTCCCCCGCA
>NZ_DATFFD010000157.1:0-16615 GCF_035250425.1 Sphingopyxis sp. | reverse complement strand
CGGACATGCGGCAGCACAATGTTCTGCGCGTGCGTCACCCGCAGCTCGTCATGACTGTACTGCTCGGCGAGGTCGGCCATGAGGTCGATCTGCGCCGAGCTGGCATCGCCGGGGATGCCGCCGACGGGTTTCAGGCTGATGTTGACGATCGCATGGCCGGGCACCTTGTGCGCGGCGACATTCTGGTCGAGCCAAACGGCGAAATCGGGATCGCTGCGGTCGATGTCGTCCGAAGCCGATGCGTCGAGCGGCGGCGAGGCAAATTGCGCGGCGATGCGGTCGAACTCGGCCTTGGGCGGGTCGATGCCCAGCGACTTCACATGCGCGAATTCTTCCTCGACCTGACGGCGATATTCGTCGGCGCCGAGCTCGTGGATCAGGATCTTGATGCGTGCCTTGTAGATATTGTCGCGGCGCCCGTAGCGATTGTAGACGCGCAGGCACGCTTCGGCGTAGCTCAGCATATCCTCGAGCGGCACGAAATCCTTGATCAGCGGCGCGATCATCGGGGTGCGGCCCATGCCGCCGCCGACATAGAAAGCCGCGCCGTGCTGCCCATCCTTCTCGACGATCTGGATGCCGATGTCGTGCAGGCGCATCGCGGCGCGGTCCTCATCGGCCGCGATCACGGCGATCTTGAACTTGCGCGGCAAATAGCTGAATTCGGGGTGGAAGCTCGACCATTGGCGGAGCAGTTCGGCCCACGGGCGCGGATCGGTGATTTCGTCGGCGGCGGCGCCGGCCCACTGGTCCGAGCTGATGTTGCGGATGCAATTGCCGCTCGTCTGGATCGCGTGCATCTCGACCGATGCGAGATCGGCGAGGATCGCGGGGGCATCCTCCAGCTTGATCCAGTTATACTGGATATTCTGGCGCGTGGTGAAATGGCCGTAGTCGCGGTCATATTTGCGCGCGATATGCGCGAGCATGCGCATCTGGCGGCTGTCGAGCGTCCCGTACGGCACCGCGACGCGCAGCATATAGGCGTGGAGCTGGAGATAGAGGCCGTTCATCAGCCGCAGCGGCTTGAACTGATCCTCGGTGATTTCGCCCGCGAGGCGGCGGCGCACCTGGTCGCTGAATTCGGCGACACGCGCTTCGACCATGGCATGGTCATATTCGTCATATTTATACATGTCAGATCACCCAGTCGCCGGCCGCGGGGTCGGCGGGTTTTAACGTCAGGTCGGGGCGCACGGTCGGCCCCAATGCGCGAATGCGGTCCTTGATGTGCGCGGGGCGCGGGCCGTCGGCAGTGTGCTCGCCATTGATGATATAGGGGGCGTTGACGCGGCGCGCGCCTTCCTCGGCGGCGAGAATCGCCTCGCCTTGCTCGCCGACGTCGGCGGCGTCCTCGATATGCAGCGACCAGTCGGAGCCGGTCCACCAGGTGACAAATCCTGATTTCAGGTCGTTGCCCGTGAGCAGTTTCATGTGAAGTCCCTTATTTGTTCGGCGAGGCCCGGCGCGCCGAGGCAGTCGAGCGCGTCGGCGCGCGCCGCGACCTTGCCGACGATAATCAGCGCGGGGCTTTTGACTTTCTCGCGTGCGACGAGGTCGCCGAGATCGGTGAGCAGCGAGCGCAGGACACGCGCCTCGGCGGTGGTGCCGCGCTCGATCACCGCGACGGGCAGACCCGGCGAAACACCGTCGGCGATCAGCTTGTCGGCGATCGCGCTGGCGGTCGCGAGGCCCATATAGATGACCAGCGTGCGGCCGTGACCCGCGAGCCCCGACCAGTCCTGATCGGTCAGATCCTTGCACTGGCCCGCGACGAAGCTGACCGCGCTGGCGTCCTCGCGGTGGGTGAGGGGGAGGCCCGCCTGCGCCGCGCAGCCCGCCGCCGCGGTGATGCCAGGGACGACCTCCACCGCGACGCCGGACTTGCGCGCGGCGTCGAGTTCCTCGCCGCCGCGCCCGAAAATGAACGGATCGCCGCCCTTCAGGCGCACGACCTGTTTGCCGGCGAGCGTCTCGCGGACGAGCAGTTCGTTGATCAGTTCCTGCTTCATCGTGTGACGGCTGCGCTGCTTGGCGACGCTGATCCGCTCGACATGCGGCGGGATCAGCGCGAGCACGCCTTCGCCGACAAGCCCGTCATGGACGACGAGATCGGCGCTTTCGAGCAGCCGCGCGGCGCGCAGCGTGAGCAGGTCGGGGTCACCGGGACCGGCGCCGACGAGCCACAGCTTGCCAACAGGAGGGAGAGTCTTTTCCATGGCGCAATAGATGACGGCGCGCCGACGGAATCGCAAAGCAGGGTTTATTGACGGTGATGAAGGTAAAATTTCCTCCATTCCATCGTCACCCCGGACTTGATCCGGGGTCCATTTCGGCGGTCGAAGCGGGATCCCGGATCAAGTCCGGGATGACGACGATGTGTTATAGGTAGTTCTTGGTCACCAGTTGTGAGCCTTCGGGATCGCGCAGCCCGACGCCGATCGATGCGCGCATCGTATCGCTTTCGGCCGACGCCACCGGATAGGCGCAATAGTCGGCGGCATAGAAGGCGCTGGGCCGGTGATTGCCCGACAGGCCGATGCCGCCAAAGGGCGCGGCCGACGACGCGCCGTTGGTCGGCCGGTTCCAGTTGATGACGCCCGCGCGCGCATTGGCCCAGAACTGGTCGTAAAGCTGCGGCGTACCGCCGATCAGCGACGCCGACAGGCCAAAGGCGGTGTTGTTCGCCTCGGCGATCGCGGCCTCGAAGCTGTCGGCACGGACCACCTGGAGCAGCGGCCCGAACAGTTCGATATCGGGGCGCTCTGGCATGGCGGTGACGTCGATGATCCCGGGGGTCAGGAACGGCCGGCCCGCCACCGGGCGGGTCATGTGGCGGATCACCTTACCGCCGTTCGACATCAGGATCAGAAAGCTTTCGGTCAGGCCGTCGGCGGCCTCATTGTCGATCACCGGGCCCATATAGGGCGCGGGGTCGGCGTGCGGATGGTCGACGATCAGCCGGTTCGTGAGGCCGCAAACCTCCTCGATCAGTGCGTCGGCCAGGCTGTCGCGCACGATCAGCCGCCGCGCGTTGCTGCATCGCTGCCCGGCGCTGAGGAAGGCCGACTGGACGACGATGATCGCCGCCGTGCGGATGTCGGCGGTGTCCCACACGACGATCGGGTTATTGCCGCCCATTTCGAGCGCGAGCATCTTGCCGGGCTGGCCCGCGAACTGGCGGTTGAGCGCGAGACCGGTGCGCGCCGAGCCGGTGAAGAGCAGCCCGTCGATGCCCTCGTGTCCCGCGAGCGCCTTGCCCGTTTCGGGGCCGCCGACGATGAGGCGGAGCACCTCCTGCGGCACCCCGGCGCTGTGGAACAGCTCGACGAGCTTGGCGCCGACCGCCGGGGTCTTTTCGGACGGTTTGAACAGCACCGAATTGCCCGCGATCAAAGCGGGGACGATATGCCCGTTCGGCAAATGGGCGGGAAAATTATAGGGGCCGAGCACCGCGAGCGCGCCGTGCGGCTTGTGACGCACCGCGTTGCGCAGTCCCATCGCGCCCTCGACGCGGCGATTGGGTGTGCGTTCGGCATAGGCTTTGACCGAAATATCGACCTTGTTCGTCACCGATTCGACCTCGGTGCGCGCTTCCCACAAAGGCTTTCCGGTTTCGCGCGCGATCAGGTCGGCGAACGCTTCGCCCTCGGCCTTCACCCGGTCGACGAAGCGGCGCAGCGTTTCGGTACGGAAGGTAATGGGCTTCGCGGCCCATTCGGGCCACGCGCGGCGAGCGATTTCGACTTCGGCATCGATGTTGCTGACCGCGCCGCGCCAGAGCTCTTCGCCGGTTGCGGGTTCGAAGGAAATCAAGGGCTCGCTCATGGTCGTCCGCGTCTTATCGGTGAAAGCGGACGGCGGCAACCTGTCGGGCACACTCGCGCGACGGATCGCTTGCACCGCGCGGCGTGGTTGGCGATAGACGCTAAGAATGAGTCCCGCTTGCCGGGACGAACGAAAGCCAACCAAGGGGACGTGCCATATTGGCCCAGCAGGACAGCCACCGCGACTGGTCGGACCAATATTGGTGGTCGTCCGACGGCGTCCGGCTGCACGCGCGCGTCTATGCCGGGCCCGAAGGCAGCGAAAGCGCGCCGCCGCTGCTGTGCATGCCGGGTCTCGCGCGCAATGCCCGCGATTTCGAGGATCTCGCGCCGCATGTCGCGCAATATCGCAAGGTCATCGTGATCGAGTTTCGCGGGCGCGGCGAAAGCGCCTTTGCCAAGGATCCGATGACTTACGTGCCGCTGACCTATGTGCAGGACGTCGTCGCGATGCTGGGCGAGCTGGGGATCGAGCGCTTTGCGGCGATCGGCACCTCGCTCGGCGGGCTGGTCGCGATGCTGCTGGCGGCGGCGCTGCCCGGGCGGCTGGTCGGCGCGGTGCTGAACGACGTCGGCCCCGAACTCCAGACCGCCGGGCTGGAGCGGATCCGCGACTATATCGGCGCGGGCGGCAGCCAGCCGACGTGGATGCACGCGGCGCGCGCGTTTGCCGAACTTAACGGTGCGGTCTATCCGGGTTATGAAATCCACGACTGGCTGCGGCTGACCAAGCGGACGCACCGGCTGACCGCCGAAGGCCGCATCGTCACCGATTATGACAAGCAGATCGCGGCGCCGCTGCGCGTGCCCGGCGGCGGCGATGCCGCGATGGACCTGTGGCCGGTGTACCGCGCGCTGGGCGATGTTCCGCTGATGATCCTGCGCGGCGAACTGTCGGACATTCTCGCGCGGTCGGCGGGCGAGAAGATGGTCGCCGAACTTCCGCGCGCGCGGATGGTCGAGGTGCCGGGGGTCGGCCATGCGCCGACGATGGACGAGCCCGCGGCGCGGGCGGCAATCGATGCGTGGGTAGCCGAACTGCCCGCCGCGTGACCGGCAACCGTCCCATTCGCCTGCTTCATCTCCATTCGAGCTTCTCGCTCGGCGGGAAGGAGGCGCGCGCGGTGCGGCTGATGAATTTGATGGGGCATCGCGCGCGCCATACCATCCTGTCGGCGGTGCCAGAGGCTCTAGGTGCGCGCGATGCGATCGATCGTGAGATCGACGTTGCGTTTCCGGCCGACGCGCCAGCGCTGCATGGCAAGCCCGGACCCAAGCGCTACCGCGATCTTGCGCGCTATATGCGGCAATTCGACCTGGTCCTCAGCTATAATTGGGGTGCGATGGACGGGGTGATGGCGCATCGCGTCTTCGCGCCTTTTCGCGAACTGCCGCCGCTGATTCACCACGAGGACGGTTTCAACGAGGATGAGAGCGTCAGCCGCAACTGGAAGCGGAACGGCTTTCGCAGGCTAGCATTGTCGACCGCCGAGGCGCTGGTCGTGCCTTCGACCTTGCTCGAACGGATCGCGGCCGACGAGTGGGGCGCACGGCGGCGCACGCAGTTGATCCGCAACGGGATCGATGTCGCCGCCTATGCCGCCGGACCGACGGTGGCGATTCCGGGACTCGAACGGCGCGCGGGCGAGGTGGTGATCGGCACCGTTGCGGGGCTGCGCAAGGTCAAGGATTTGCCGCGCCTCGTCCGCGCGGCCGCGGCGCTGCCTGCGAATGTCCGGCTGGTCATCGTCGGCGACGGGCCCGAGCGTGCGGCGATTGCGGCCGAAGCGGCGGCTTGCGGGATGGGCGAGCGGCTGGTGATGCCGGGCTTCATGGTTCAGCCCGCGCGCTGGATCGGGCATTTCGACATGCTGGCGCTGTCGTCGCAAAGCGAGCAGGCTCCGATCGCGGTGATCGAGGCGATGGCGGCGGGGCTGCCGGTGGTCAGCCCCCGGGTCGGTGACGTTGCGGCGATGGTATCGGATGAAAACCGCCGTTTCATTGCGGTGGACGAGACCGGGTTTAGCGCAGCACTGGGCGAACTGGCGGGCGACGCGGCGCTGCGGGCGCAGATCGGCGCTGCCAACCGGGGCATCGCTGCCGAACGCTTCGCCGAATCTACCATGGTCGCCGCTTATGAAAATCTCTATGGTCGGGCGCTTGCAGGGCGCCGCCTTTTCTCCGGGGATTAGGCGGCGCGCCCATTGACTTTCACGGCCGTGTTCCGCTTACGGAAACGGCAAAGGGGGCCGGTACGCGGGACGCGGCCGGTGGAGAGAAAGAGATTTAGAATGTTCAAAGGTTTGAAGCCCATCCTTTACGGCGGACGCGAAGTCTGGCCGCTGGTCGAGGGTGGAAAAGGCGTGTCGGCGACCAACCATATGTCGAGCGGAGCCTGGGCGGCCGCCGGCGGGATCGGCACCGTGTCGGCGGTCAACGCCGACAGCTATGACGCCGAAGGCAAGATCATCCCGCAGGTCTATCACGCACTGACGCGCAAGGAGCGCCACGAAGAGCTGATCCAGTACGGCATCGAAGGCGCGGTCGCGCAGGTCGAGCGCGCCTATGAGGTGTCGGGCGGCAAGGGTGCGATCAACATCAACGTGCTCTGGGAAATGGGCGGCGCGCAGCAGATTCTCGAGGGCGTGCTTGCGCGCACCAAGGGGATGGTTGCGGGCGTCACTTGCGGTGCGGGCATGCCGTACAAGCTCAGCGAGATCGCCGAGCGGCACAATGTGATGTATCTGCCGATCATCAGCTCGGCGCGCGCCTTTCGCGCGCTGTGGAAGCGCGCCTATCACAAGGTCCCGCATCTTCTGGGCGCGGTGGTTTACGAAGATCCCTGGCTCGCCGGCGGCCATAACGGCCTGTCGAACGCCGAAGATCCGCTCGTCCCACAAGATCCCTATCCGCGCGTCGCCGCGGTGCGCGAGACGATGCGCGCCGAGGGCATCGCCGACAGCGTGCCGATCGTGATGGCCGGCGGCGTCTGGTATCTGCGCGACTGGGAAGATTGGATCGACAATCCCGAACTCGGCCAGATCGTCTTCCAGTACGGCACGCGGCCGCTGCTGACCGAGGAAAGCCCGATCCCGCAGGCGTGGAAGGATCGTCTCCGCACCCTCGACGACGGCGATGTGCTGCTCCACCGTTTTTCGCCCACCGGCTTCTACTCGAGCGCGGTGCGCACGCCGTTCCTGCGCGATCTCGAAGCGCGCTCGGAGCGTCAGATCCCCTATTCGAAGCAGGAAGCGGGCGATCATATCGTCCAGCTCGACGTCGGGGTGAAGGGCAAGAATTTCTGGGTTACGCCGCACGATCGCGCCCGCGCCCGCGACTGGGTGGCCGAGGGCTATACCGAGGCGCTGAAGACCCCCGACAATACGGTCGTCTTTGTCACCGAAGCCGACAAGGCGGTGATCCGCAAAGACCAGACCGATTGCATGGGCTGCCTGTCGCATTGCGGTTTTTCGTCGTGGAAGGACCATGACGATTACACCACGGGTTACCTCGCCGATCCGCGCAGCTTCTGCATCCAGAAGACGCTGCAGGACATCGCGCACGGCGGCGATCCCGAGCAAAATCTAATGTTTGCGGGCCACGCCGCATTCAATTTCAAGACCGATCCCTTTTACTCGAACAACTTCACCCCGACGGTGAAGCAGCTCGTCGACCGGATTTTGACGGGAGATTGATTCAGGAGCCGTAGCGGCGCGCTACATCCTGATCTTGACGTTGCCGAGGGAGACCTTTGCGCGTGCCCGCGCCACGAGGTCGGGCGCGCTGTTGTCGCAAGGCGCCTCCAGCTCCTCGTAAACCGATGCGATCAGCGCCGCATTGGGCGGCGAGAGATTGGCAAATTTGCTTTTCGTGTCGTTGCAGCTCAGCCCATTGGCGATCTGCTGGACCGCGAAAGCAGACATGACGTGCTGCGCCGAGCTGCTGGGCGGGAAAACCACGCCCAGTCGCTGAACGGTGCCGTTGTTCAGCGTCGCCGCCCGGTCGATCATCTTCTTTGCCAATCCGTCGATGACCGAAAAGCGATCGACATTGATCGGGCCGAAAATGCTGCTTCCCATTGTTGTAAGCTGGGTGTCGTTAAACCCGACGATGCTGACCAGTACCTTGCTGTTCTTGCTGTTCAGCGTCGAATTCGCCGCGAGCATTCCCAAAGTGACGTCGCCCTCGACATCGAACCCGTCGGACGAGGCGAACAGCCGGATGCCCTGGCCATAGACGAGTTCGGTCTGGCCGTCGGTCGAGAGGCAGTTCGCGGTCCGAAGCCAATCCTGGATCAGAACCTTCTTTGCGGTTGTCGACGACATCGATCCCATCGGTAGCCCGGCGGCGACAGCGCCCTCGAAATCGGTGGTCGTTTGCAGGAATTGCGCGGTTCCCAAGGCGCTGGTCGCGGGCGGCGTGGCGCATTTGAGGGGTGGTGCGGCGACGGCGGATTCGGCGGATGCGCTCTCGGTCGACGCCTCGGCCGCGCGGGAAGAGCCGGTCCCGTCAATTGTCAGCAGGGTTTCCCGGAGGGGCGCCAGCGGCACATAGTCTTTGGCTATGACAGGCCCGGACATAAAAATAATCGGCAAGACCGACAGGCTGACAAGTTTGCGCATTACATTCCCCCCTTCGAATTTCCCCCGTCCCGGGAAATCTGGCTGGAATTTGCTCAAAGATCCAAGGACAGCGATTTCTTGCAAATTTGGGAGTGGAATGCAAACGGCGCTCGATCCGTTATGACGATGATCATTTTGGCTGTCGGGTGTTCGCCGCCTCGCCGCTTTTCCGCGAAATTAACAGGCGGGCGTCACGCCCAGCCCTCCAGCACCTGATCGGGCGGCCTATGGCCGTCGCACCAGGCGCGGATGTTGGCGATGACCTTTTCGCCCGAGGCTTCGCGGCCTTCGATCGTCGCCGATCCGAGGTGCGGGAGCAGCACGACATTCTGGAGCGCGAGCAGCGCGGGGTCGACGGCGGGCTCGTGCGTATAGACGTCGAGCCCGGCGCCCGCGATACGGCCGGTCTGCAGCGCCGCGACGAGCGCCTTTTCGTCGACGATCTCGCCGCGCGCTGTGTTGATCAGATACGCGGTCGGCTTCATCGCGCCGATCCGCGCGGCGTTGACCATCTCGTGCGTTTCGGCGGTGTGCGGACAGTGGATCGTGACCACGTCGCTGATCCGCAGCAGCGTATCGACGCTGGCGTGATAGCTGGCGCCGAGTTCTTCCTCGATCGCCTCGGGCAGGCGGCGGCGGTTGTGATAATGGATCGACAGGCCGAACGCGCGCGCGCGGTGCGCGACCGCCAGGCCGATGCGCCCCATGCCGATGATGCCGAGCAATTTGCCGCCGACGCGGTGGCCGAGCATCGCGCTCGGCGCCCAGCCCGCCCACTGGCCCGAGCGCATCAATTTCTCGCCCTCGGCAAGGCGGCGCGGAACCGACAGGATCAGCGCCATCGTCATGTCGGCGGTGTCCTCGGTGAAGACGCCGGGGGTGTTCGAGACCATGATGCCCTTGGCGCGCGCGGCGGCAAGATCGATATGGTCGACCCCGGCGCCGAAATTGGCGATCAGTTTCAGCCGGTCGCCCGCGGCGTTGATGATATCCGCGTCGATCTCGTCGGTCACCGTCGGCACGAAGACGTCGCAGTCGGCAACGGCGGCCTTCAATTCGTCACGCGTAAAAGCTTCGTCGCGCGCCGACAGCGACACATCGAACAATTCGGCCATTCGGCCTTCGACATGCGGCATCAACTGGCGGGTGACGATAACGCGCGGGCGTTTCGGACGGGATGAATCGGGCATGGCCGCCGATAGAGCGCGCCGATGCGAGGGGGTCAAGCGGAAGTCGCGCGGATTAGGGTTCGGACCCGATAGATGTGCGTTCGAGGCG
The DNA here is from genome assembly GCF_035250425.1 of Sphingopyxis sp. Taxonomy (GTDB): domain Bacteria; phylum Pseudomonadota; class Alphaproteobacteria; order Sphingomonadales; family Sphingomonadaceae; genus Sphingopyxis. The sequence continues at coordinate 6,888 of NZ_DATFFD010000157.1, read as the reverse complement.
TCAAAATGGCGAAGATATCGGGCGGACATGTCCGCCGGGAACAGTGGTTCTGTTTCCAAGGGCGTTTTCGCCCGATATCGAAACCATTTTGACGTCCCTTCGGGATTTGGCCAATTTTGTCCATTGCGTCGTTGGCAAGTCTCGAAATATCGACATATTCCATCGCCTTGCCGCCTCGCACGGAACAAAATTGCTTCAAACCTCGATCGCGCATCTATCGGGTCCGAACCCTAGCTGTGGACGGTGGACCGTTTGCGACGTGCGACCGGTTGATAATGCGCACCGATTTTGACAAGGGTCGGTTATGACCAGCCGAACATTTGCTATGATATTGCTCAGCCTTGCCGTGATGGGACCGGCATCGGCGCAATCCGACCCTGTCCAGCTACCCTATTGGGCGTCGATCAGCGTCGACGAGGCGCGCATGCGCAAGGGGCCGTCGCCCGACGTTCCGGTAATCTGGGAATATCGGCGCAAGGACCTGCCGGTCAAAGTCGTCGCGCGCTTCGAAACCTGGCGCAAGATCGAGGATCCCGACGGAACCCAGGGCTGGATGGCGGCGCGTTTGCTCAGCCGAACCAGGACCGCGATCGTCACCGGCGAAATCCGCCCGCTTCGCGAAGACGCCAGCCTTTCGGCAGGGGTCGCCTATCGCGCCGAGCCCGGCGTCGTCGGCCGGATCACCGACTGCAAGGACGGCTGGTGCCTGTTCGACGTCAAGGGCCGCAAGGGCTGGATTCAGACCGACCATATCTGGGGCGACTAATTAAATAGGGACTGTCCCTATTTAATAATCGCCCCCATGGAAAAGGGCCGGACGGTTTCCCGCCCGGCCCCTTCATTCGTTAATGCTTAGCGCCGCCAGTTGAAGTGGTTGCGGTACACCTTCACCACCCGGCCGTTGCGCTCGTTGACGAGCAGCAGGTCGTTATAGTGGCGCACATAGGTCAGGTTGCGACCGGCGCGCGGCACGCCCCAGCGGCTGTCCCAGCTCGGGCGATAGGCCGGAGCATAATAGTTCGGTCGCAAGGTCGCACCGATGCGGAACTGCTGATAGCGGAAGGGTGCGCGATAGTTCGAATAGCGGCGATCCTGGCGCCAATCGCGCCTGTCCTCGCGCAATTCCTGACGGGCATCGCGAACGTCGCGGCGTTCCTCGCGGACATCGCTACGGTCGCCATAGCGCTGGGCGTGGCGCAACTCGCGCTGCTCTTCGCGGACGTCGCGACGATCTTCGCGAATCTCGCGGGTCTGGGCCTGCGCCATGGCGGGGACCATCATCGCGGCGATCAGGCCGGCGGTGAGAAATTTGCTCTTCATTGTGCCATTCCTTTTCAGTCGGTCAGGGGGAGGGGATCTGCCCGATGACAAGGATGGAATAGGCGAGTCGGTTTGAACCGAACCGGAATGCCGCGTTTATTTTCAGGTCATTAGTGTCGCAATTTGTCGCGGCGCAACGACGGGTCGTGAGCGCTCTGCGGCGAGCGTCGGGACCTTTGACGCAAACCCGTCGCCCCCGCGAAGGCGGGGGCCGCTTTCGGCCTTATTGCTACGGCGAGGCGCAAACCCTCTAGCGGCCCCCGCCTTCGCGGGGGCGACAATTGATTAAACCAGCTCCACCGCAACCGCGGTCGCTTCGCCGCCGCCGATGCAGAGGCTGGCGATGCCGCGCGTCTTGCCGTGGCGCTGGAGCGCGGCGATCAGCGTCGTGATGATGCGCGTGCCGCTGGCGCCGATCGGATGGCCGAGCGCGGTCGCGCCGCCGTGGACGTTGATCTTGTCGTGAGGGATGCCGAGGTCGTGCATCGCGAACATCGCGACGCAGGCGAAGGCTTCGTTGACTTCGAACAGGTCGACGTCGCCGATCGACCAGCCGGTCTTGGCGAGCAGCTTGTTGATCGCGCCGACGGGGGCGACCGTGAAGTCCTTCGGCTCCTGCGCGTGCGCGGCATGCGCGACGAGCCGCGCCACCGGCTTCGCGCCCTTGGCATCAGCAATCGACTGGCGGGTCAGCACGACCGCGGCGGCGCCATCCGAAATCGACGAGCTGGTCGCGGCGGTGATCGTGCCGTCCTTGGCAAAGGCGGGTTTCAGCGTCGGGATCTTGTCGGGCATCGCCTTGCCGGGGGCTTCGTCGGTGTCGACGATCACGTCGCCCTTGCGACCCGAAATCGTCACCGGTGCGATCTCGTTGGCAAAGGCACCGTCGGTGATCGCGCTCTTGGCGCGGCTCAGCGATTCGAGCGTGTAATCGTCCTGCGCCTGACGGCTGAGCTGATAGGCGTCGGCGGTATCCTGCGCGAAGGTGCCCATCGCGCGGCCGGCTTCATAGGCGTCTTCCAGACCGTCGAGGAACATATGGTCATAGGCGGTATCGTGGCCGATCCGCGCGCCGCCGCGATGCTTCTTGAGCAGATAGGGCGCATTGGTCATCGATTCCATGCCGCCCGCGACGATCAGGTCGACGCTGCCCGCAGCGAGCGCTTCGGCGCCCATGATCACGGTCTGCATACCCGAGCCGCACACCTTGTTGACGGTCGTCGCCTGCACCGACTTGGGCAGCCCGGCCTTGATCGCGGCCTGACGCGCCGGCGCCTGGCCGAGCCCGGCGGGAAGCACGCAGCCCATATAGATGCGCTCGATGTCGTCGCCCGAAACGCCCGCGCGCTCGACCGCCGCTTTCACCGCGGTCGCACCCAGATCGGTCGCGCTCGCGTCCGACAGCGCGCCCTGCATGCTGCCCATCGGGGTGCGGGCGTAGGAGAGGAAAACGACGGGATCGGTGGCGGTCATGGCGAAGACTCCGTGGGGGAAAGATACGTCGGCGGGTCGCTTAGCGGAAATGCTGCACGTGCGAAAGAGGTGACGGCAATCTTGCCCGGTCGCTTCCGCGCGCCCGCAAACAAATGGCGGCTTGCGATCGGTTGTCGTTGCCACCTCTCCATCGCGGCGCGATAGGATATTTCCATCATCGTCAGGAAACGACCGGTAGCGGATGTTTTAGTTCCTCCCCGGAAGGGGGGGGACCGCCGCCGTAGGCGGTGGTGGAGGGGTCGGGACGGTGCGTCTTGATGAGAGGTTTCGACCCCTCCGTCAGCCCTGCGGGCTGCCACCTCCCCGTTCCGGGGAGGAACTGACTATGTCCGCTTCCCACCCAAAGCCGACATTTCTTGGTACAAGAGCCCGTAGTTCGCCTCAGCGAAAATCGCTGTCCTACAAAACCGCGCCGCGTTAGCCTCCACAGCATGTCGCGATCCGTTTCCTCTTCGTATCTTCCGCTTCTCCGCGTGCTTGTTCACGCGTCCGTGGCGCAGCTTGTGCCTCAGGCTCAGCTTAAAGCGACAAAGGAGACATTTTCGGTCCGCCTGTGCGTATATTTTGTCGCTTTAAGCGATCGGGCTTCTTCTCGCCTTAAAGCCACAAAGGACACAATCTTGCCCCGCGCATGCGGGGCTTTTGTGGCTTTAAGCGCCGCCGCACCTCCGGAGCGGCAAGCCGCCAAACAGTGATTCCAGTGTGAAGTTGCGCAGTTTTCCGCCGTTGTGCCAAATCGCGGCCGGCACCCGCGGCGGGTTTCATCTTGCAACCTGCCCCTGCGCATGGTGAAACGGGCGAAAGGGCCACAGGGAGAAAAATAATGGCGACGGTCGCAAGCAATATCGACGGCGAAACGCGGCGGATGGGCGAAGTGCTCGCCGCGCAGAGGGCGAGCTTTACCGCCGCGATGCCCGAAAGCTTGGCGGTACGCACCGACCGCATCGACCGCGCTGTCGCGATGCTGGTCGACAACGCCGAAGACTTCGCAAAGGCGGTGAGCGAGGATTTCGGCCACCGCAGCCGCGAACAGACGCTGATGACCGACATCATGCCCTCGGTCAGCGCATTGAAGCACGCGAAGAAGCATATGGCGAGCTGGTCGAAGGGCGAGAAGCGCAGGCCCACCTTTCCGCTCGGGCTGCTCGGCGCGAAGGCCGAGGTCGTGTATCAGCCGAAGGGCGTCGTCGGCATTATCGCACCGTGGAATTTTCCGGTCGGCATGGTTTTCGTGCCGATGGCGGGGGTGCTCGCGGCGGGCAATCGCGCGATGATCAAGCCGTCGGAGTTCACCGAAAATGTCTCAGGCCTGATGGCGCGGCTGGTCCCCGACTATTTCGACGCGAGCGAAATGGCGGTGTTCACCGGGGATTCCGATGTCGGCGTCGCTTTCTCGAAACTCGCCTTCGACCATATGATCTTCACCGGCGCGACCAGCGTCGGGCGCCACATCATGCGTGCCGCGGCGGACAATCTGGTGCCCGTGACGCTCGAGCTTGGTGGCAAGTCGCCGACCTTCATCGGGCGCAGCGCGAACAAGGATCTCGTCGGCCAGCGCGTCGCGCTCGGCAAGATGATGAACGCGGGGCAGATCTGCCTCGCGCCCGATTATCTGCTCGTCGCCGAGGATCAGGAAGGCGCGGTGATCGACAGCGTCACCAAGGGCGCCACCGCGCTCTATCCGACCTTGCTCGGCAATGACGATTACACATCGGTGGTGAACACGCGCAATTACGACCGGCTGCAGAGCTACCTCGCCGATGCGCGCGAGAAGGGCGCCGAGGTGATCGAGGTCAATCCGGGGGCTGAGGATTTCGCAAGCTCGAACGGCCACAAGATGCCGCTCCATATCGTGCGCAATCCGACCGACGACATGAAGGTGATGCAGGAGGAAATCTTCGGCCCGATCCTGCCGGTCAAGACGTACAAGCATATCGACGACGCGATCGATTATGTGAACGCGAACGACCGCCCGCTCGGCCTCTATTATTTCGGGCAGGACAAGAGCGAGGAGGACCGCGTGCTGACGCGGACGATCTCGGGCGGGGTGACGGTCAACGACGTCCTGTTCCACAATGCGATGGAGGATCTGCCCTTCGGCGGCGTCGGCCCGTCGGGGATGGGCAATTATCATGGGGTCGACGGCTTCCGCACCTTCAGCCACGCGCGCGCCGTCTATCGCCAGCCCAAGCTCGACGTCGCGGGACTTGCGGGCTTCAAGCCGCCCTATGGCAAGGCGACCGCCAAGACGCTGGCGAAAGAGCTCAAGAAATAGCGTGGCACGATGCGGCGCTTCGCGAAATAGTCCGTGCGACGGCCCGCGGGTGCGCAATCTGGTTGGCAGATCAAGATCGCGAACAATGGCGGGCCATCATCGCCTTTCGCTTTGCATTCGCATCTGCGCCGAAATACAACCATCGGGCGCGGCCGTCATTTCTTCAGGACGGGGTTTGGCAAGCGCGCGCTGCCGACGCCGATAAGCCGGAACGCCTTTTTCGCGCGGCGGCGCGGCGCAACTTGTGAGGCGGTGCAGGCGTTGATGAAGTTGTTATGATCTGCCTGCCGCTTTTCCCAGCGGTCAGGGCACCGATTCCATGTCGATTGAGGGGAAAATCAGAAAAAGGCGTTGCAATGAAATATGATCCGGAAGTCCTTTCTCTTTCAGACGTTTCAGGCGACGTTCTCCTGCGCGGAATCTCCGCAAAATTGCCGCCGCAAGCGCTGAAGCGGATCGCGCTGATCGGTTGCTTCCGGCCCCGTCAATGCGGGATCGCGACTTTCACCGCGGACGTTTATGACCATCTTATGGCGACCGGCACGGGCATCGCGGTCGATGTCTATGCGATGCGTTCATTGCACGCGCAGGGCAGCGATGCGGCGATCACCTGTTCGATCGACGACGACAATCCCGCCTCCTATCGGGCCGCCGCGGCAGCTATCAACCGCAGCGGAGCCGACGCGGTCTGGCTCCAGCATGAATTCGGCATCTTCGGCGGGCCTGCGGGCGACCTGATCCTCGAACTGGTCGATCGCGTCGCGGCCCCCCTGATCGTCACGCTACACACCGTGCTCGCCGAACCCGGCGCGGGGCAGCGGCGCGTGATCGAGCGGCTCGTCGCGCGCGCGTCGCGGCTGGTCGTAATGAGCGATTTCGGGCGCCGGACGCTCATTGAAGCCTATGGCGCGGAACCTGCGTCGGTTGCGCTGATCGAACATGGGACGCCCGACCGGCCCTTCACCGCGTCGCCGCCGCTGCGCGCGGCGCTCGGGATCGCCGACCGGCCGGTTCTTTCGACCTTCGGACTCCTCGGTCCCGGCAAGGGGCTCGAAACCGCGATCCGCGCCTTGCCGGCCATTGCAGCGCAATATCCCGGCATCCTCTATCGCATCGTCGGCGCGACCCATCCCAACCTGCTCGCCTCCGAAGGCGAGGCGTACCGCGAGAGCCTCGAGGCACTCGCCGAAAGCCTGGGGGTGAAGGACAATGTCGCGTGGGAGAACCGCTTCCTCGAAACCGGGGAATTGCTCGACCAGATCGAGCTGTGCGACATCTATCTCGCGCCCTATCCCAATCTCGCGCAGATCACATCGGGCACGCTCGCCTATGCCGTCGCGCTCGGACGCGCGGTCGTCTCGACGCCCTTCGTTCATGCCCGCGAGCTTCTCGCGGACGATGTCGGCATATTGGTGCCGCAGGGCGACAGCGACGCGATCGCGAAGGCGGTGCTCCTCCTTCTCTCGGCCCCGGAGGAGCGCCGCGCCCTCCAGCACCGCGCCTATATGCGCGGACGGCGCACCGCCTGGCCCGAAATCGCCCGTCAGTGCGCCGCGCTGCTCGACCAGCTGGCGCCAGCGCCAGCGCCGGCGATCGGGGAGGCGCGCGCGCGCCCGTCGCTCGGCGCGATCCGCGCGATGAGCGACGGCACCGGTATCCTCCAGCATGGCCTCGGCATCGTTCCCGATCGCGCCCATGGCTATTGCATCGACGATAATGCGCGCGCGCTGATGCTCGTGAGCGGCCTCGAAGCCAAGGCGTTTGCCCAGGACGAAGCGCTGGCTCTGCGCTATGCCAGC
>NZ_DATFFD010000156.1:0-37921 GCF_035250425.1 Sphingopyxis sp. | reverse complement strand
TTTTCCATCTGCGCGCGCGCAGCGATCAGCGGTTCCTTGAGGTCGAGCGGGCGGATCGTCCGCAGATTGATCGTGCCGCCGACCGACCCTTCGATCGTCTGCGCGGTCGGAACCTTCGTCACTTCGACCGAGGCGATCAGCGCGGCGGGCAAATCCTCGAAACTGATGCCCGAGCGGCCGGCGCCCGATCCGACGGTGGAAACGCCGTTGATTTCGGTGCGGTTGGCGTCGGTGCCGCGGATCTGCACGGCGTTGCCGACACCCGCCTGCCGGGTGATCTGAACGCCGGTGACATTTTCGAGCACTTCGGCGAGGTTCTGGTCGGGCAGCTTGCCGATATCCTCGGCCTGGATGACTTCGACGATATTGTCGGTGGAGCGCTTTTCGCCCAGCGCGGTGGCAAGGGAGCTGCGAATGCCCGTTACGACGATCGCATCATCGCCTGTCTCATCGGCGGTTGTCGCGCTATCCTGCCCGGTCGCGTCCTGCGCAAAGGCGGGGCTGCCAAGCATCGCGAATGCAGTGGTGCCGAGCAGCGCCGCCGCAAGGTTAATTTTGCCTGTGCCCGATGCGCGAACGATGCTGCCCCGAATCATCCCACTCTCCCAATTTGATCTTGTTTGGAAGGAAGCTCGCTTTGTCAGACCAATATGTCAACCCATGTTGTATACCGAAAGCCGATTGATATTGTCCTACCTGTCATGTAGACCAGCCTGCAAGAATCATAAAAAAGGGTGAGGTGCAGTGCAGATAAGGGCGGTTTTCACGATAGCGATGCTGGTCTCGACAGCGCATCCCGCGCTGGCGCGCGACATGCTCGTGGCCGACCAGGCGCAGTATAAGGCGGCGGTGAAAAAGGCGCAGCCGGGCGACACCATCATTCTCGCCGACGGCGAATGGCGCGATTTCCAGATCGTCTTTACGGGCAATGGCAGCGCCGCCAAGCCGATCACGCTGACCGCGCAGACCAAGGGTAAGGTGACGATCACCGGCCAGTCGAACCTGCGCATAGGTGGTCAGCATCTTCTCGTTTCGGGCCTCGTCTTCAAAAATGGTGCGAGCCCGACCAACGAGGTGATCAGTTTCCGCCGCGATTCCAAAACGCTCGCGACCGATACCCGCGTGACCGAGGTTGTCATCGACGGTTACAGCAAGACCGACCGCCGCGTGGAAGACATCTGGGTCGCGCTTTACGGCACCGGAAACCGCATCGACCATTCGCATTTCGAGGGCAAGACGAACAGCGGCGTGACGCTCGCGGTGATCCGCCGCGCGGGCGATCCGCTCGATAACCGCCATCGCATCGATCACAATTACTTCGGCCCGCGTCCGCCGCTCGGTTCGAACGGTGGCGAAACGATCCGCATCGGCACCAGCGAGGAGTCGCTGTCGGCGTCGAACACGACCATCGAACGCAATATCTTCGACCGCACCAGCGGCGAGGTCGAGATCGTCTCGATCAAGTCGGGCGGCAATATCATCCGCGAAAACCTGGTGCTCGAAGCGCAGGGCGCCTTTGTGCTGCGCCACGGCAACGGCAACCTCGTCGAGCGCAACATCTTCTTCGGCAAGGGCGTGCCCGACACCGGCGGGGTGCGCGTGATCAACCGCGACCAGATCGTGCGCGACAATTATTTCGAGGGGCTCGCGGGCACGTCATTCAAGAGCGCGATCAGCATGATGAACGGCGTGCCGAACTCGGTAATCAACCGCTATCATCAGGTCGCGAACGCGCGGATCGAGGGCAACAGCATTATCGACAGCGCGCGCATCACCTTGGCCGCTGGGGCCGACGCCGAGCGGTCGGCGGCGCCCGTCGACAGCAAGTTCGAGCGCAATCTGATCGTCGGCGCGCAGGGGCAGGATCCGTTCCGCGCCGAGGGCGAAATTGGCGGCATTGCAATGGCGGGCAATGTCGAGGCGAAGGTCGCCAAGCCGCTGCTGGGCGCGGGGGTCGAGCAGCGTGAGGTCAAGCTCGAGCGCGCCGCCAACGGCCTGCTTTACCCGGCCGATCCGGCGCTTGCCGCGGTCGGCGCGCCGCGCGACCTGAAGCCGGTGAAACGCGGCGAGGTCGGGGCAAGCTGGTATCGCGGCGATGCGCCCGAAGCGGCATTCGGCAGCGGCAGCAAGCGGCCGCTTGCTGCCGGCGCGTCGGTCGCACAGGCGGTCGCCGAAGCGAAGGCGGGCGATACGTTGACGCTCGCGACCGGCACCTATGACATCGCGGCGCCGCTGACGGTGCGGCACCGGCTGACCATCGCGGGCACGACGGACGCGAAGCCCGTGCTCCGCATCGCGTCGAGCCTTGCGCGGATCGAAGGCGGCGGTGGATTGCGGCTCGAAAATCTCGCGGTCGATGCGAGCGGTGCGCCCGGCGACGGCGCGCTGATCGCGGTCGGGAGCGGCGTCGCGCCCAACTATAGCGTCACGCTCGACGGCGTGTCGGTGCGTGGGCCCGGCAAGGGCCGGCTCGATGGCATCGCCATGGCGCCGGGCACCTTCGCTGACGATATCAGGATTACGAACAGCGACTTTGCCGAATTGGGCGTGGTCGTCGCGGCGACGGGCGAACAGGAGCCCAAGGGCTGGTATCCGATGGAGCGGTTGACGATCACCGGCAGCCGCTTCGCGCGCGTCGCGATGGTCGCCGACCTGCTGCGCAAGGGCACCGACGAGAGCACCTTCGGTCCATGGTTCGCGATGATCGGATCGAGCGTCGCCGACAGCGGCCGCGACGGCGCATCGCTGCGCATCTCGGGCGCGCAGCACGCAGATGTTGTGCAAAACAACTTCGCAAAGTCGGATGGCGTCCTTGTTATCCATTCGGTCGGCGCGCCCGAAACGCAGATTGCGTCGAACGCCTTTGCTGCGACGCCCGCGCCGCGGATCGAGGAACTCGCGTGGAAAGGCTCGCCGCGCGGGCAGATCGCGGGCAATGTCGTGGAGGCGCGCCCGTGACCCGCACCATCGCGCTCTTGCTAGCCGCCGCCACGCTGCCAGCCGTCCCCGTTTCGGCGCAGACCCCACCGGCCGCTTCGGCGCAGGCATTCGCGCCGCTGTTCGCCGCCGAAATCGAGCGCGCCAAGACCGGCGTCGAGGCGTCGATCAAGGCGGGCGTCAACGTGCCCGTCCCCAAGGATCCGGGCGGGGGCTTCACCCACGAACAGCATAAGCGCAATTACCGCACGATCTTCGAGGGCGGGCAGCTCTATCGCCTCACCGGCGACGTTCGCTATCGCGATCATGTCCGCGACCTGCTGCTCGCTTATGCCGACCTCTATCCGGGGCTCGGGCCGCATCCGGCCAAGGCCAACCAGAGCGCGGGCCGCCTCTTCTGGCAGAGCCTCAACGACAGCGTCTTCCTCGTGAACGCGGTGCAGGGCTATGCCGAGATCCGCGATGCCCTGTCCGCCGCCGACCGCAAGCGCATCGACGATCAGGTGATCCGCCCGATGGCGCACTTCCTGTCCGACGGTTCGCCCGAGGTCATCAACCGCATCCATAATCATGCGACCTGGGCCGCCGCGGGCGTCGGCCTGTCGGGCTATCTGCTCGGCGACCGCGATCTCGTCGACAAGGCGTTGCTCGGGCTCGACAAGAGCGGCAAGGCGGGCTTCCTGCGCCAGCTCGGCCTGCTCTTTTCTCCCGACGGCTATTATGCGGAAGGGCCCTATTATCAGCGCTATGCGCTGCAGCCCTTCGTCGTCTTTGCAGCGGCAATCGCGGCGAACGATCCGGGCCGCAAGATTTTCGAGTATCGCGATGGCATCGTGCTGAAGGCGATCCGCACCGCGATCGACGTGACGCACGACGGCACTTTCCTGCCGATCAACGATGCGATGCCCGACAAGAGCCTGCGCACCGAGGAACTCTATCACGCGGTCGCGATCGCCTATGGCGCGACGAAGGATCCGACCTTCCTGTCGATCGCCGACTGGCAGGGGCATACGGTGCTGACGCCAGCGGGGCAGGCGATGGCGGCCGACCTTGCGGCGGGCAAGGCCAAGCCCTGGCCGTTCGGCTCGCGCAGCCTGAGCGACGGGCCCGAGGGCAAGGACGGCGCGCTTGTGCTGCTCCGCACCAAGGCCGATCCGACCGGCCCGCTGCTCGTCGCCAAGAACACGGTGCAGGGCATGGGACACGGCCATTTCGACCGCCTCGGCTGGCTCTATTATGACGAGACCGGCGCGGTCGTGACCGATTATGGCGCCGCGCGGTTCCTGAATGTCGAGGCAAAGCGCGGCGGGCGCTACCTCCCTGAAAACGATAGCTGGGCGAGCGCGACGATTGCGCACAATACGCTTGTGGTCGACGAGCAAAGCCACTTCGGCGGCGACTGGAAGGCGGGCGAAAAATCCGGAACGCGCCAGCTCGCGGCCTCGCTCGAAGGCCCGACGCGCTATGCGATCGGCGAAATCGACAGCGCGTACAAGGACGTCAAAATCCGCCGCGCGCTGTTGCTGGTCGAGATCGACGGCCTCGCCAACCCCCTAACGCTCGATATCCTCCACGGAACTGGCAGCGGCAGGCATCGCTATGACCTGCCGCTGCATTTTTCGGGACATATCATCGACAGCGATATCGCGTTCGATCGCAAGCTCGCCGAACGGCCGGTGCTCGGCAAGGCGAACGGCTATGAGCATCTGTGGATCGATGGCGAGGGCACCAAGACGGGCAAGGCGCGGCTGACGTGGATGCAGGGCAGCCGCTTCTACAGCTATCATATGCTGCCGCCCGCGGGGGCGCGCTTCATCGTCGCCGAAAGCGGTGCGAACGATCCCGAGTTCAACCTGCGCCGCGAACCCGCGCTGATCCAGCGGGTCGACGGCGCGGCGGACGCGACCTTCGTCAGCCTGCTCGAACCGCACGGCGCCTATGATGCGTCGGCCGAAACGGTCGTCGCGAGCAGCGCGCGCGTCTCGGCGCTCGAGCATCGCAAGGAGAAGGGCGCCGATCTCGTCCTGATCACGCTCGTGGACGGTCGTCGTATTGCGGTCGCGGTCGCCGACGATGTCACCGCCGGGGCCAAACACAGCGTCATCGCCGACGGCCGCACGCTGGCCTGGACCGGCCCCGTCGGCCGCCTCGACCTCGCCAAAACCGGAGCGAAGAAATGAGCAATATCAAGGGCCGCTTCCGCTGGGGCGTGATCTCGCTGATCGCGCTTGCCACCGTCATCAACTATATCGACCGCAACGCGCTCGCGGTGATGTGGCCCGAAGTGTCGAAGGAAATCGGCGCATCGAAGGAAGATTATGCGCTGCTGGTGACGATCTTCATGATCTTCTACGCCTTCGGCCAGTCGATCTTCGGGCGCATCTTCGACGCAATCGGCACGCGGATGGGTTTTACTATCTCGATCGCCGTCTGGTCACTGTCGATCGCGGCGCACGCGCTGGTTCGCTCGATGCCCTTGCTCATGGTCCTGCGCGCAACGCTCGGCGTCAGCGAGGCGGGCAACTGGCCCGGCGCGGCGAAGGCGAACGCGCTATGGTTTCCGTCGCGCGAGCGCGCGCTGGCCCAAGGCATCTTCAATGCGGGCGCTTCGCTCGGCGGCATCATCTCGGCGCCGCTGATCGCATTGCTGTTCGTCCAGTTCGGCTGGCACGGAACCTTCCTGCTCATCGGCGTGCTCGGCTTCGTGTGGCTGGTTCCGTGGCTCTGGTTCTACAAGGCCGACCCCGACAAGCATCCCGGCCTTGGCGAAGAAGAGCGCAACTATATCCTGACCGGGCGCACCGAGGCCGGCCGCGACGATAGCCGCCGCGTGCCACTGGGCGAATTGCTGCGCTATCGCCAGAGTTGGGGCGTCATCCTGTCGCGCTTCTTCCTCGATCCGGTGTGGTGGTTGTTCGTGTCGTGGCTGCCGATCTATCTGGCCGAAACCTTCGGCTTCGACGTCAAGCAGATCGGCCTGTTCGCATGGGTGCCTTTTGTCGGCGCGATGCTCGGCAGCCTGTTCGGCGGCTGGCTTTCGGGGCGGATCATCACCGCTGGCGGCGGGGTGCACAAGGCGCGCACGCTGACGATCGCGATCGGTTGCGCGATCATGCTCCCGGCGCTGCTGTTCGCCATCGGGGCCAGCGAGCCGCTCTCCGCCGTGCTGCTGATCGCCTGCATCCTCTTCGGATTCCAGATGGCGATCGGCAATATCCAGACGCTGCCCAGCGACTATTTCGGCGGCGGCGCCGTCGGCAGCCTCGCGGGGATCAGCGGGACCGCCGCGGTCGCCGGGACGCTGATCACGACCTGGCTCGTCCCCGTGCTCACCAAGACAAGTTACGCGCCGATCTTCGCATTAAGTGCAGCGATCGTGCCGATTTCTTTCCTCTGTTTCTGGCTGATCGGCGGACGCGTCGAACCGGTCGTCACCCAACCCACCAACACCCAAGAATAAGGAACTGCATCACATGACTCTCCAGGGGAAAACCGCGCTCGTCACCGGCGGCGGACGCGACATTGGCCGATCGGTCTCGATCGCGCTCGCGCGCGCCGGCGTCCGCGTCGCGATCAATTACAACAGTGGCCGCGAAGCCGCCGAAGAGACGCTGAAAACGATCAAGGACGCGGGCGGCGACGCCTTTCTGATCCAGGCCGACGTCACCGACAGCAATGCGGTCAAGGCGATGCTCGACGAGGTCGGCATCGCGTTCAGCGGCCGGCTCGACATCCTCGTCAACCTCGCCGGCGGCATGATCGCGCGCAAGACGCTGAGCGAGATGGACGAAGCCTTCTTCGACCAGGTGATGACGCTCAACCTGAAGTCGGTGTTCCTTGTGCTGCAGGCGGCACAGCCCTTCCTCGGCGAAGGATCGGCCGTCGTGAACGTGTCGTCGCTCGCCGGCCGCGACGGCGGCGGCCCCGGCGCCTCGGTCTATGCGACCGCCAAGGGCGCGCTGATGACCTACACGCGCTCAATGGCCAAGGAACTCGGGCCGCAGGGTATCCGCGTCAACGCGGTCTGTCCCGGCCTGATCGGCACCAGCTTCCACGACATTTTCTCGAAGCCCGAGGGCCGCGCCGCGACCGCCGGCAACACGCCGCTGCGCCGCGAGGGCCATCCCGACGAGGTCGCCGACGCGATCGTCTATCTGGCGTCGCCGGCGGCGAGCTTCCTCGCGGGCGTCTGCCTCGACATCAACGGCGGGCTGGGTTTCTCCTGATGCGCCGGCTCGTAGCGACAGCCATCGTTGCCCTGCTCGCGAGCGGGGCGCAGGCCCAGACCCGCGAGCGGACCGATGCGCCGCCGCTCGAGCCGTACAAGATCATCCTTGTTGGCGATTCGACGATGGCGCCGCACAGCGGTTGGGGCGGGGCCTTCTGTTCGCGCCACGTCAAATCGTCGGTCGCGTGTCTCAACGCCGGGCGCGGCGGGCGCAGCACGCGCAGCTATCGCCAGGAAGGCGGCTGGGAAATCGCGCTCGCCGAGGCGAAGGTGCCCGGCTATCGCGGCACCTGGGTGCTGATCCAGTTCGCGCATAACGACCAGTCGAGCAAATCCGAACGCTGGACCGACGAGACGACCGAGTTCCCCGCCAACCTCCGCCGCTTCGTCGAAGAGGTGAGGGCGGCGGGGGCGACGCCGGTGCTCGTCACCCCGCTGACGCGGCGTGAGTTCAAGGACGGCAAGCTCAAGAACACGCTCGCGAGCTGGTCCGATCAGGTGCGCGGCGTTGCCAAGGCGATGGACGTGCCGCTGGTGGACCTCAACGCACTCAGCGCCGCGCAGGCGCAGGAAATGGGCGCCGAGATGGCGGCCAAGCTGGCGCAGGAACCGCCGACAGCAGAGGAACTCGCCGCGGCGAAAGCGGGCACGACGCTGACCGCACGCCCGGCGCCGCCCGAGCCCGCCCCGATTGCGGGCGATGGTGCGCGCGGACAGGTGACGCGCAAGTTCGATTATACGCACCTCGGTGACATTGGCGCCGAGGTCACCGCCAAGCTGGTTGCGCAGGCACTTGCGCGTGCGGTGCCGGACCTCAGGAGCCAGCTCGTTCGCTGACAAAGGCATGCATGGCAAAATGGACTAACCAATTTGCCATACATAGTGGTTGACAATGTTGCAGCCACGATTGACTATATTGGCCAGAACAGAATCGACTTTTGGGAGAGACGACGTGAATTCTCGTAATCAGATCCGTGCGCGCGTGCTGCGTGCCGCCTTGCTGGCCGGCGCCGGTTCGATGCTGCTGATCGCCGCGACGCCCGCGATGGCGCAGGACGCACCCGCACCGCAGGCCGAGCCGGAAGAAGACGCGATCGTCGTCACCGGCATCCGCGAAACGATCCAGAATTCGATCAACACCAAGCGCGAAGAAACCGCGATCGTCGACGCGCTGTCGTCGGACGACATCGGCGACATCCCCGCCATCTCGGTCGGGCAGGCGATCCAGACGATCACCGGCGCGACGACGCACCGCGAAAAGGGCGACGCGTCCGAAATCGCGCTGCGCGGGCTCGGCCCCTTCCTGTCGAACGCGACCTTCAACGGCCGCGATGCATCGAACGGCAGCGGCGATCGCTCGGTGAACTTCAACCAGTTCCCGTCGGAGCTCGTCAACAATATCAAGATCTACAAGACCCAGCAGGCGAGCCTCGTCGAGGGCGGCGTCGCGGGCACGATCGAGATCGGCACGCTGCGCCCGCTCGATTTCGGCAAGCGCCGGCTGCAGGGCGAGGTCAAGGCGCAGTTCAACCCTTATGGCGACCGTATCACCGGCGGATCGGGCGGCATCGGCTGGCGCGGGACGCTGAGCTATGTCGACCAGTTCGCGAACGACACGATCGGCATCGCGATCGGCGTCCAGCGCAACGACACGAACAATCCCGAAGAAACCTATGCCGCATCGACGACCTGGACCGCGTGCCAGGCCTCGCCGGTCGTCGCGAATGGCAATTGCAACGAATATGAGCGCGGCGAATATGGGCAGAACCTGCCCTTCTACCTCGTCCCCAACGCTTATACCTTCCGCCAGATCAGCGAGACCGACAAGCGCGATGCGGTGTTCGGCGCGATCCAGTTCCGCCCGACCGACACGCTCGACATCAATCTCGACGTCCAATATTCGAAGCGCACCTTCGTCGAAAGCCGCCGCGACCTCAACATCTCCGAGGGTCGCAACGGCCTGACCAACGTCGTTTATGACGAGAATGGTATCGTCCAGAGCCTCAGTGGCCTTTCAGCGCTTGAATCGAACGGATCCGAACTGTCGCGGTCGGAGGAATATCTCGGCGGCGGCCTGTCGGTCGACTGGGAAGCGAGCGACCGGCTGACGATCAAACTCGACGGCAGCTATTCGCGCACGATCCGCAAGGAAATCGAACGCAACGTCCGCCTGCGCACCGCTGCGACCGACGTCAACGGCGTGCGCACCATATTCAACAACCGGCGCATCCCCTATAAATATGAGATCACGCCGGGCAGCTTCGTGCCGACGATCACGATCGACCCGCGTTTCGACCTCAATAATCACGATCTCTTCTGGGAGGATTCGCGGTTCCGGCGCGACGAAGCCAAGCGCCACAACGAGATTTTCGCCGGTCGCTTCGACGCGATCTATGAACTCGACGGTTTCCTGAAGACGATCTCCGCCGGCGGCCGCTGGTCGCAGCTTACCTATCGCGATTACGACCTGCGCAACGGCGATTTCAACCTGACCGAGCCGATCGCGGTGGACAAGCGGATCAACAATATCTGCCGCCAGGCCTTCCCGCAGACCGATTTCCTGTCGGCGGCCAAGGGCAACAGCATCAACAGTTGGGCGACCTTCGACGTCGATTGCCTGTTCCGCGAATATCTGGGAACCGAGGATCCGGGCCTGCCCGACGAGATGCGCTCGGTCGCCAGCCGCAATGTCAAGGAAACCACGCTCGCGGGCTATGTCATGGCCGATTATGAAGGCGACCTCGGCAGCCTGCCCGTGCGCGGCAACATCGGCGTGCGCGTCGTCAACACCCGCGTCACCTCAAAGGGGCTGCGCAGCGACCTGATCGTCGTTCCCGACCCCAGCGGCGACGGCTCGTTCACGCTCGACGAAACCGGCGACTTCGTGACCGAAACGATCAAGAGCAGCAACACGCGCATCCTGCCCAGCGTCAACGCGATCTTCGAGGTCGCGCCGAACACGCTCGTCCGCCTCGCGGGCTATCGCGCCATGTCGCGCCCCAACCCGAGCGCGCTCGGCGCCGGGCGCACGATCACGCTCGAAGGCGCCGGGGACTTCACATCGATCGAGGATGCGATCGACAATATCCGCGCCAACGGCAGCCCGCGCCTGAAGCCGCTGATGTCATGGAACGGCGACCTGTCGGTCGAATGGTATCCGAACAAGGACAGCCTCCTGTCGGCGACCGTTTACTACAAGCAATTCAACGGCGGCTTCCAGCCGGTGGTGTTGAACGAGGATTTCACGATCGACGGCGAGACGGTGTCGATCCCGGTGACGCAGACGCGCAACAGCCCCGACAAGTCGCGTATCTATGGCCTCGAACTGACCGCGGCGACGCGCTTCAGCTTCCTGCCGAAGCCGCTCGACGGGCTGGGCGCGAAGGTCAGCTATAACTACGCCG
This sequence comes from Sphingopyxis sp., assembly GCF_035250425.1. Taxonomy (GTDB): domain Bacteria; phylum Pseudomonadota; class Alphaproteobacteria; order Sphingomonadales; family Sphingomonadaceae; genus Sphingopyxis. The sequence continues at coordinate 27,352 of NZ_DATFFD010000156.1, read as the reverse complement.
ACTCCAATTTCGAGACGCAGGACATCCGCCTCGGCGACCAATATGATCCTGTCACCGAAGAGGTGAGCGAAGGCATCATCCCGCCGGCGGGCCTCTCGGGCTATTCGAAGCATGTGCTGTCGGCGCAGGCCTATTACGACATCGGCCCGGTGTCGCTGCAGGCGATCTACAATTATCGTTCGAGCTATTTCCAGGACTTCGTCGGCGGTAACAGCCAGCTGCGCTATGTCGGGCCGAGCGAGACCGTCGATTTCCGCGCGTCGCTGAACCTGATGCCCGGCGTGTCGCTCCGCTTCGAGGCGCTCAACATCTTCAACGAGCCCAAGGCGACCTATATGCCGGTCTATGGCAGCAGCCGTCAGTATCATTATTATGGCGCGAAATATTTCATCGGCGTCCGGGCGCGGATCTGAAACTAACTTCGGTCATGGGCTTCAAACTTGTCCTACCGGATTGTATGGACTTCCTGACACTTGTGCGGGGAGAAGATTGACCATGGCCGAACGCCGCCTTTTCGAAGATGTCGCCGATACGATTCGGCGCCTGATTCTCGACGGAACCTTTCCGCCGGGAACGCGGCTGCCCGGCGAGCGCGAGCTGTCCGAGCGCTTCGAGGTCAGCCGGGTGACGATTCGCGAGGCCGAGATCGCGTTGCAGGCGACGGGGTGGATTCACATCCGCACCGGCGCGGGTGCCTATGTCGAGGCGATCCTGCCCGGTGACAATGCGATCCTGCCCAAAGTCAGCGCCTTCGAGCTGACCGAGGCGCGGTCGCTGTTCGAGGCCGAAGCCGCGGCGCTTGCCGCGCCGACGATTTCGGCCGAAACGCTCGCCAAACTCGACGAATTGCTCGAGGCGATGGCCGATGACAGCAAGAGCGAGGAAGATATCAGCGCGATCGACCGCGAGTTTCACATGACGATCGCCGCCGCGTCGAGCAACAAGGCGATCATCCATGTGATCGAGAGCCTGTGGCGGATGCGGATGGAATTGCCCGAGGTGCGGAGCAGCCATTCTTTGGTGTGCCGCAAGGATGGCAGCGCGCGTCAGGCCGAGCATGCCGACGTCGTCGCGGCGCTGCGCAAACGCGATGCGACCGGCGCCCGGCTCGCGATGCGGCGCCACTTCAACCGCCTGATCGAATCGATGCTCGACGAGACCGAGGAGCGCGCGATCGTCGAGCTGCGCCGCCAGTCCGCCGAAAGCCGCCAACGCTATCTGCTGAGTGCAAAATTGGCCTGATGCCGGACTATTCGCCTTCACCGGCCGCGCCGGATCCGGTCGCGGCGCTGCTCGGCGCACGCCTGTCGGGGCGCGCGCTCGCCGCCTTTCCTGCGCCGGTGCCGGCCACGCTCGCTGAGGCTTATGCGATGCAGCAGCGCCTGATTGCCGCGCTGGGCGCGCCAGTGCTCGGCTGGAAGGTCGGGCGTATTCCGTCGGCCTTGATCGAGGTTCTGGGCGCCGAGCGTGTCGCGGGACCCGTGCTGCGGATCGCCGAACTCGACGGGGAGGTTCCGGGCGATGCGGCGATCTTCGCTGGTGGCGCCGGTGCGATCGAGGCCGAGGTGATGCTGCGCCTGCGCGCGGTGCCCGACCGGCTGACGGGCGGCGACGACGGTGCCACATGGGTTGACGAGATCCGCGCCGGGTTCGAAGTCGCAAGCTCGCCCGCACCCGACGTCCACGACCACGCCCCCTTTGGCATCATCGCCGATATCGGCATCAACAACGGGCTTCTGCTGGGGCCGAGGCTGGACATCGCCGATTTCACGACGCTGGCGGTCGAAACGCAAATCGATGGCGTGACGGTCGGAACCGGGCGCGCGATCGACGTGCTCGACGGTCCGTGGGGATCGCTCAATTTTCTCGTCGACCTCGATCGGCGCGGCGTGATCGAACTGAAGCCCGGACAATGGATTTCGGCCGGTGCGATCACCGGGGTCCATGCGATCGGCATTGGCGGGGCGGCGGCAGCCCGTTTCGGCCGGGCCGTCCAGATTGCCTGCACCGCCATCGGCGAAACCGGATTCAAACCATGATCTCGCCCCAAGGAACCATCGCCTGCTTCGGCGAAATCGTCATGCGCGTATCGGTTCCGCACGGCGAAATGCCGCTGCAATCGGCGCGATTCGACGCGCATGCCGGCGGCGCCGAGGCGAATGTCGCCGTCGCGCTGGCGACGCTTGGGCATCAGACCGCGATGATCAGCGCGGTTCCCGAAGGACCGATCGGCGACGGCGTGCTGGGGGAATTGCGCCGCCACGGCGTCGATGTTGCGCCGGTGCTTCGCCCCGCGGGCCGCATGGGCCTTTATTATTACCTTCCCGGTGGTCCGATGCGGCCGGCCGAGGTCGTCTATGACCGCGCCGGCTCGGCTTTTGCCGAGGCCGGGCCGGGCGACTGGCATTGGGATCGCCTGCTGAACGGCGCCGGCTGGCTGCATGTGTCGGGGGTTACGCCCGCGCTCGGGCCGAACAGCGCCGAAGCCGCGCTCGAAGCTGTCACGCATGCGCGGGCGGCCGGGATCGGCGTCTCGTTCGACGGCAATTGGCGCGGACGCCTTTGGGATCGCTGGCAGCCCGATCCGGCGGCCATATTGAAACCGATCGTCGCGCAGGCGACGGTGCTGTTCGGCAATCATCGCGACGCGGCGCTGCTCCTCGGCCGCGAGTTTTCGGGTGAAGCCGAAGACCGGCGGCGCGAGGCGGCCCTCGCGCTGCTCGATCACTTTCCGTCGCTCGAATATGTTGCATCGACGGCGCGTGAGATAGTCGGCCCGGATGTGCACCGGATCACGGCGCGTATCGATACACGCGACGAGGGAGGCGCAAGCGATCCCACCATCGTCGCGCCGGTGATCGACCGGGTCGGAACCGGCGATGCGTTCGCGGCCGGCATTCTCGACGGATTGTGGCAGGGGAGGGGCTTGGCGGATGCAGCGAAGCGCGGCCTCGGGCTGTCCGTTCTCAAACATGGCATCCACGGCGATCTTGCGCCATTTTCGCGCGCAATGGTCGACCGCGTTTCCGATGTGGCGCAGGACATTTCACGCTAGAATCTGCCGGGCGAGATTCGGCTGAATGGCTAATGTCCATTCGTCGCTCGACGAACGGCGGCAGTCCGCTTTCGCCATTGCCATCGAAATTTCGAAACAAAAAGGGGCAATAACCCCGCCGAGTTTATGGCCTCAGCCAATATGCTGAAAACAAGCCATGAACTACTAATGATGGTGCGGTCGAGAAGACTCGAACTTCCACGGCCTTTCGGCCACAACGACCTCAACGTTGCGCGTCTACCAGTTCCGCCACGACCGCACATCATGATGGTCCGGACGGGTCCGGCACCAGGTAGGAGCGGGCGCCTAGCAAAGCTTTCCGGGTGATGCAAGCGAGCTTCGCTGCATTTATTTTCGCTGGTGCGAGCAGACGGCTCCTAGCGCTGCTGTCGATGTCATCGAACCGACTCAAAAGAGTCACTCAAGTGTCACGGCTCTGGCGTCAGACCGTCATCGAATCACCCTAGTGGCGGCGTCACCGGGGGCGAGTCAGCACATCTCTTCTCGTTCGCCGGTGATTTTTCATCAGGGGCGCCGCTCAACCGATAGTGGGGGCGCACACCGGGAACGGAGATTTTCATGGCGGCTTTCGCACGCATTCGTTTGGTCATGCTCAGCGGCGTGGCCTGTTCCATTCTTGCGGCGTGCGGTGCCGACGGCGTCGCGTCGCCGGGTGAAGGCGTGATCGTCATTCCTGCCCCGACGCCGACGCCGACCCCCACGCCAACCCCGACCCCGACGCCGGGGACCGTGACCCCCGCCGCGAACTGCCCGACCATCGCCGGTCCCGACCAGCTTACGAACCTCGGCACGATTTCGGGTCCCGGCGGCGAATGGCGCAATTGCGGCTTCCCGACGCGCTTTACTGCAACGACCGCCATTCCGAAGGTCGCGGGCGTCATCTATTCGCTCCCCGGCCGCGTCGATGTCGGCACCGACCAGGGTGCGGCGAGCACCAACAATGTCGTCACGCTGACGGTCGATCCGGGCGTCACCATCTTTGGCGCAACGGGCGTTTCCTTCCTCGCGGTCAACCGCGGCAACCGGATCGACGCGGTCGGCACGCCGACGCAGCCGATCATCTTCACCGGCCGCGGCAACGTCGTCGGCTCGGCGGGCGACCAGACCTCGCAGCTGTGGGGCGGTGTCGTCCTGCTCGGCCGCGCGCCGATCACCGACTGCCTTGCACCGGGCGCGGCGCCGGGCACCGCGGCCTGCGAACGCGACACCGAAGGCACGTCGAACGCGCTCTATGGCGGCGCGCAGCCGGCCGATAACTCGGGCCGCCTGTCCTATGTCCAGATCCGCTATTCGGGCTTCATCCTGTCGGCGGCAAGCGAGCTTCAGGGTCTGACCCCGTCGGGCACCGGTTCGGGCACCCAGATCGACCATGTCCAGATCCACAACAGCTCGGACGACGGCATCGAAGTCTTTGGCGGCCGCGTGAACATGAAGCATCTGGTGATCACCGGCGCCGAAGACGACGGCCTCGACACCGACGTCGGCTATAAGGGCAACATTCAGTATGTCATCGGCGTGCAGCGCGAGGGCGGCGCGGTCGGCGACTCGATGATGGAAATCGACTCGAACGGCAACGAGGATGCGGTTCCGCGCCAGAATGTCGCGATCTCGAACTTCACCTATATCCACCGCAACAATGCGGCGGGTAACGGCGTGTCGATCCTTGTCCGCGGCGGCGCAGACTATACCTTCGCCAACGGCCTGATCGTCGCTCCGGGCTTCCGCTGCCTCGGCCTCAACAGCGCGACGACGATCAACCCGGCGAACCCCGCGCTCGACGAAGCCGGTCCGCCGAAATTCTTCTCGGTCTCGTTGCAGTGCAACGCCTCGCCGTTCCGCGGCACGAACGGCGTCACCGACGCGCAGGTTCAGACGATCTTCGAAGCCGGCACGAACAACCGCTCGAACTATGTGCCCTCGCTGACCAGCCTGTTCATCAACGGGGCGACCGAAACCGGCTTCACGCCCTTCAACGCGAAGACGCTGAACGCCTTCTTCGACACCACCGTCTATGTCGGCGCCGTCCGCGACGCCAACGACACCTGGTATCAGGGCTGGACCTGCAACTCGACGACCGCGAACTTCGGCACGACGAGCGCCAGCTGCAGCGCCATCCCGACGACCTGATCGCTCGCGATCCAATTGGGGAGCGGGCACGCCTGACGGGCTGGCCCGCTCCCTTCCTGCATATAATTGGGGACTTTCCATCATGACCAAGCGGCCGATCTTTGCCAGCCTGCTTCTCCTCAGCTCCGCTCTCGTCGCGCCCGCCGCTCTGGCGCAGGACACGGGCGCGCCCGCGCCTGACGCGCCGCCGGTCACGACCGAAGCGCCCGCGGCCGACGATGCCGCGGCCGAGGACGACGAACAGGGCGATGTCTCGATCCCCGGCGGCGCCGATCAGGAAATCGTCGTCACCGGCCGCTTCACCCCCAACGTCGTCCGCGCGACCCCCGAAGTCGTCTCGGTCCTCTCGTCGGCCGACATCGCGCGTACCGGCGAAGGCGACATTTCGGGCTCGCTGCAGCGCGTCACCGGCCTGTCGGTCGTCGGCGGCGGCTTCGTCTATGTCCGCGGCCTCGGCGACCGTTACTCGCTCGCGTTGCTCAACGGCTCGCCGCTGCCGAGCCCCGAGCCGCTGAAGCGCGTCGTTCCGCTCGACATCTTCCCGTCGAACGTCATCGATTCGACGCTCGTCCAGAAAAGCTATTCGGCGAACTTCCCCGGCGAATTCGGCGGCGGCGTGATCAATCTCACGACCAAGGCGATCCCGCGCGAACCCTTTATCACCTTCAGTGGCGGCATCGGTTGGGACAGCGAGACGACGAACCAGCTTGGCTATACTTACTATGGCAGCGACACCGACGGCACCGGCTTCGACGACGGCAGCCGCGATGTTCCCTCGCTCCTGAAAGCCGCCTTCGCGAGCGGCAAGCCGATCCTCGAGGGCGCCGATTTCTCCCAGGAAGATCTGGAATTTATCCAGATGGAGCTGGTCAACAGCGACACGACGCTGCTGCAGCAGAATGACCATATCCCGGTCAACTGGTCGGCGGGCATCACCGGCGGCACGACCATTCCTCTCGCGAACGGCGAACTCGGCATCATCGCCACCGCGGGAATCAGCAACAAGTGGCGCACCCGCGACACGTTGCAGCAGACGTCGCTCAACCAGGATCTGTCGGGCGATCCGCAGACAAGCTACAACCGCGTCATCACCGACAATCGCATCGTCGTGAACGCGCTGCTCGGTCTCGGGCTCGAAATCGGCGAGCACAAGCTGCGCTGGACCAACCTTTTCATCCGCGACACGCTGAAGCAGGCGCGTCTCGGCCTCGGCACCGACGCGAACCAGGTCGGCCGCGACATCATGAAGCAGGACACCGCCTGGTACGAGCGCCAGCTGATCAACACGCAATTCGTCGGCGAATTCCATTTCGACGCGTTGAAGGTCGATCTGCGCGGCGCTTACGCCAATTCGCAGCGCGAGGCGCCCTATGAACGCGGCTTCACCTATGTGCGCACCAACCTGCCGACCGACCAGGATCCCACGGGTAACAAGTTCGTCAACGACCTTGGCGGCAACCGCGGCGACGCGACGATCGCCTTTTCGGATCTGAACGAGGATCTGTGGTCGGGCGGCGTCGACCTGTCGTACGAGCTGGCCCCGCAGATCACCGCGACCGTGGGTTACGCCTATTCGGACACGAGCCGTACCGCCGTGCGCCGCGCTTTCCAGTTCCGTGCCTCGGGTCTGCCGGTGCCGGTGACGCAGCTGCGTCCCGATTATCTGCTCTCCGATGCGTCGATCCAGCTCTATGACATCACGCTGGTCGAAACGTCGGCGCAGGACGGCACGGCGGCGTTCGACGCCGGGCTGACCACCCACGCCGGATATGCCCAGCTTCAGGCCGAGATCGTTTCGGGCATGAACGTCAATGTCGGCGTGCGTTATGAGGACGGCAAGCAGACTGTCGTGCCGATCGACCTGTTCGGCACGGGCGGAAGTGCGATTGCCGCAACCAATATCAACAACGACTATTGGCTGCCGGCCGTGACGCTGACCTGGGAAGTGGCGCCCGATATGCAGCTGCGCCTCAACGCATCGAACACGATCGCGCGCCCCCAGTTCCGCGAACTCATCGCGCAAATCTATCAGGATCCCGAATCGAACCGCCAGTTTCGCGGCAACCCGTCGCTGGCCGATAGCGAGCTGTGGAACAGCGAGCTGCGCTATGAATGGTATTTCGCCAAGGACCAGCGTTTCACCGCGGCGGGTTTCTTCAAGAAGATCGAAAACCCGATCGAGGCTTACACCTCGCTCAGCACCGATTCGATCGCCAACACCAGCTTCGCCAACGCGCCTAAAGCGTTGCTTTACGGTGGCGAGGTCGAGGTTCAGAAATATTTCGCGCTCGACACATTGTCGGACTCGGCCTTCTGGGCAAGCCGCCGCCTGGTGCTGATTGGCAACTACACCTACACCAAGTCGGAAATTCAGGTCGGCGCTGGCGACACGACGGTGATCAACGGTGTGGTGCAGGATGCGAGCAACTTCTTCTTCGACGGCGCGCCGCTCACCGGCCAGTCGGACCATCTGGTCAATGTCCAGATCGGGCTCGAAGATCAGGACAATCTGTCGCAGCAGACGCTGCTCCTGACCTATGCCAGTCCGCGCGTCACCAGCCGCGGCCCGTCGGGTCAGCCCGATATCCGCGAAAAGCCGGGCATCTCGCTCGACTTCGTCGCTCGTCAGGGCATCTCGCTGCTGGACAAGGAAATCGAACTGAAGTTCGAGGCGCGCAACCTGACCGGCCGCAATTACGAGGAAGTGCAGACGTCGGGCGACAATCGCATCTTCCTCAACCGTTACAAGCTGGGCCGTACCTTCTCGCTCAGCGCGTCGCTCAAATTCTAGGGTCAAAATCCTCCCCGTCGCGCAGCGATGGGGAGGGGGACCGCCGCGAAGCGGGTGGTGGAGGGGTTGCGACCTCGTTAATACCCCTCCATCAGCGGCTGCGCCGCTGCCACCTCCCACCGCACCAGACTCGCCCGGATGTCAAAAAACTGTAATCTTCCGGTCAACTGATTGTCACCGTTCGCCCCTAGGCGATTCGCGAGACAGTTTTTTCAGTCTGGGGGGACAGAGACATTTCATGGCAACGCTGATGTCCGGATCGGCCGTTCGGCTGCCGCGCGCGCTGCCAGCCTGGTTGCGCGCCGGGAAGCGCTCGCCGCGCGAGATCTGGCCGATGCTGCTGGCTGGTCTGCTCGGCGCCTTGCTCATCTGGCAATGCGTCCGGCTGCTCTGGATATTGCTCACGCCGCTGTCGCCGCTCGGCGCGTGGCAACCGCAGGCGGCGGTGATCGCTTCGCCCGCCGAGCGGCGCGCGCTCTTTTCCAGCTTCGACCCCTTCTTTCGCGGCAATGCGCAGGGGTCCGCGTCGACGACCGTCACCTCGGCGGGCTTGACGCTCTTCGGCATCAATCTCAACGAAGCGACGGGCGGCGGCTCGGCGATCATCGCGGGTGAGGATGGCGTCCAGACCAGCTACGCCGTCGGCGATGAGATCGCGCCGGGGTTGAAGCTTGCCGGTATCGCCTTCGATCATGTCCTGCTCGACCGCGGCGGCGCGCGCGAAAGCCTGTTCCTCGACCAGAGCGGCGAAGCGCCCGTCGCAAATCCCACGACGCCGCTGCCCGCGCCGACGCCCGAGATCGGGGCCGCGTCGGGCGGCGCGTCGGCGAGCGGAGAAATGACCCCCGCGGCGATCAAGGCCGGGGTCGGCTTCGCCCCGCGCACCGAAGACGGCCGCGTCACCGGCATCGTCGTCCAGCCGCAGGGTGATGGCGCGGCCTTCCGCGCCGCCGGCCTGCGCCCCGGCGACGTCATCCGTTCGGTCGGCGGCCGCCCGATCGGCTCGGCAAGCGACGCCGCGGCGCTTGCCAACCAACTCACGCCGGGGGCGCGCATCGCGCTCGAAGTCGAGCGCGGCGCCAGCGTCGTTCCCGTCGCCATTTTCCTCTCGAAACAATAGTCAGGGTTAGGACTCGCTGGTGATACGTTCGAGGTTTGAAGCGATTTTGTTCAGGGCAAAGAAGCGAGACGCAGGCATATGAATATATTCCCAGACTCGCTGACGCGGCCATGGACAAAATCGGTCAAATCCCGAAGGGACGTCGAAATGGCTTCGATCTCAGGCCCGCGTGGCCTTGCAGATGGAACCACCATCGGCGGCGGCCACGCGAACCTGATCTCTTCGCCATTTCGACGCCTCGAACGCATCACCAGCGAGTCCTAACCCTATATGCGCCTGAAACTTTCCCTGATGCTTGCTGCGGCGCTGATTTCAGCCACGCCGACCGTGACTTATGCCCAGTACACGCTCAACGTCCGCGACGCCGATATCCGCGCCTTCATTCAGGATGCGGCGCGGGTTACCGGCCGGACCTTCGTCATCGACGGCCGCGTCAACGGCAAGGTGTCGGTCGTCACCGACCGGCCGCTGTCGCGCAGCGAATATTTCGAGATCTTCCTCGCGACCTTGCGCTCGAACGGCCTTGTCGCGGTCCCCGGGCCGAACGGCAGTTACCGCGTCCAGCCGATCGATGGCGCCGCGGCGCAGCCCGGCCGGATCGGTAGCAGCGGCGCGGCGCAGAACCAGTTCGTCACCGAAATCATCCGCCTGCGGCACATCGATGCGGTCTCGGCGGTCGAAACATTGCGCCCGCTCGTCAGCGCGCAGGGCTCGCTGACCGCGAACCGCAACGCCAACAGCCTCGTCGTCGCCGATTTCGCCGACAATATCCGCCGCATCCGTGCGCTCGCGTCGAGCATCGACCGCGACAGCTCGACCAGCCAGATCGTCACGCTGAAAAACGCCGGGGCGCGCGAAATCGCCGCCGCGCTGCAGGCGCTTGTCCCGGCGGCGGGCGAGGGCGCGCAGAAGCCCGTCGCGATCGTGCCCATCGACAGCAGCAACGCGATCGCCCTCAGGGGTGATCAGGCGATGGTCGCCCGCTTTGTATCGATGGCGAACGACCTCGACGCGAAGGCGGCGGGCGGCACCGAATTGCGCGTTTACTGGCTCGAACATGCCAATGCCGAAACCCTGTTGCCGACGTTGCAACAGCTCATCGGCGGCGGCAGCGACCCGGCACAAAAGGCGGGCCTGCCGCCTCCGTCATCCTCTTCGTCGTCGTCTTCGAACGGCGGCGGCAGCGCCGTACCGGTGCCATCGGCCACGACCGCGCCGACGTCGACCGGAGGAGGGGGGAGCGGCAGCATCTCGACCCGCGGCCCCGCGATCATCACACGCTACGAGGGCGCGAATGCGATCATCGTCGCCGCCAATAGCGAAGTGCAGCGCATGCTTGGCGAACTGATCCGCCAGCTCGACAGCCGCCGCCAACAGGTGCTCGTCGAGGCGATCGTCGTCGAGATCGGCGACGATGCGGCAAAGCGGCTCGGCGTCCAGTTTCTGCTCGGCGGCAAGAATATCCCGTTCGTCGCGACGAGCTACAGCAATGCGCAGCCGAATATCCTGACCTTGGGCGGCGCCTATGCCGCGACCAAGCTGACGGAGGACAAGACGACGGTCGATGGCGAAACCATCGTTACCCAAACGACGAGTTCACTCGGCAACAGCTTGCAGGAAGCGGCGGCGGCGTCGTTGCTCGCGGCGACCGGCGGTTTCGCGGGTTTCGCGGGCGATATCGGCAAGAACACGATCTTCGGCGCGATCATCAACGCGGTGAAATCGGACACGACCTCGAACCTGCTCGCGACGCCGCATATCGTCACGCTCGACAATCAGGCGGCGAAATTCCTCGTTGGCCAGGATGTGCCGATCACCACGGGCGAACAGCTGGGCGACAATTTCGAAAACGCCTTCCGCACGGTCCAGCGCGAAGAGGTCGGGATCAAGCTGGAAGTGACGCCGCAGGTCAATGGCGCCGGCGAAGTGAAGATGTTCCTGCGCCAGGAAGTATCGAGCGTCGCCGGTCCGGTCTCGTCGCGTAATAGCGACCTTATCCTCAACAAACGCTCGTTCGAAACCGTGCTGACCGTCGACGATGGTGAGATCCTGGCGATCGGCGGTTTGCTCAACGACGACGAGCGCAAGACGATCGAGCGCATCCCGCTCCTGAGCGACATTCCGCTGCTTGGCGAGCTGTTCAAGTCGCGCAGCCGCACCCGGTCGAAAACCAATTTGATGGTCTTCATCCGCCCGACGATCCTGCGCAACCGCGAGGATAATGCAGCGCTCACCGCGCGCCGCTACGGCTATATCCGCGACTTCCAGCTCCAGCGCAATCCGGGCGAGGAGCCCGCGATCGATACGCTGGTGCGCGATTATCTGGGGGCGGTTCCGCCCGCGCCGACCCCGTCGACCGCCGCCGACATCACCGTCGGCCCAGTCAACCTGCCCGAACTGCGCGGAGAGGGCGGCAGCGTCACGGCGACCGACGTCCCGCCCTCGATCTCGCAGGCGCCTGCGCCGCCCGCCGGAGACTATCCGTGACCGACATCGAACCGGCGGCGCCTCCCCCGGCGCCGGTAGATATTCCCTATGGCTTTGCGCGCACGCACGGTGTCGTCATCGCGCAAGGCGAAGGCGGCGCGTGGCTCGCGACCTTGCGCGAGGGCGCCGACCCGGCGGTGCTGATCGAGGTGAAACGCTATCTCGCGCAGCCGCTGCGCGTGGCGACCGCGAGCACCGTCGATTTCGACCGGCTTCTCTCCGATCATTATGCCGTCGATAGCTCGGCCGCCGCGATGGCGGGGTCGCTTGACGGCAGCGACGTGGATTTCAGCCTGCCGAGCGCCGAGGACCTGCTCGACAGCGCCGACGACGCCCCCGCGATCCGCCTGATCAACGCGATCATCGCCGAAGCGGTGCGGCAGGGGGTCAGCGATATCCATATCGAACCCTATGAAAGCGGCCTCGTCGTGCGGATGCGTACCGATGGCGTGCTGCGCGAACATCTGCGCATGCCTCCGCATGTGGCGCCGGTCGTCGTCAGCCGTATCAAGGTGATGGCGCGGCTCGACATCGCCGAACGCCGCGTGCCGCAGGACGGCCGCATCGGGCTGACGCTCGCGGGGAAAGCGGTCGACGTGCGTGTCTCGACGCTGCCGAGCCGCGCGGGCGAGCGCGTCGTGATGCGTATTCTCGACAAGGATGCGGCGGGGATCGATTTCGACATTCTCGGCCTGACTGGCGCCGCCGACCAGATTTTGCGCGAGGCGCTTGCCGAACCCAATGGCATCATCCTCGTCACCGGCCCGACCGGTTCGGGCAAGACGACGACGCTTTACGCCGCGCTCAAGCAATTGAACGACGGCCAGCGCAACATCCTGACCGTCGAGGACCCGGTCGAATATTCCGTCGACGGCGTCGGACAGACGCAGGTGAACAGCAAGGTCGGACTCGACTTCGCCGCGGGGCTGCGCGCGATCCTGCGCCAGGATCCCGACGTCGTGATGGTCGGCGAAATCCGCGACCGCGAAACTGCCGATATTGCGGTGCAGGCATCGCTGACGGGCCATCTCGTGCTCTCGACCGTCCACACCAACGATGCGGTGGGCGCGATCACGCGCTTGAAGGATTTGAAGGTCGAGCCGTTCCTGCTCGCCTCGACGCTGCGCGCGGTGATCGCGCAGCGGCTGGTCCGCAAGCTTTGCGATCATTGCCGCGAACCCGTGCAGGCCGACAACAGCGTTGCCGCGATGCTCGGGCTCGACATCGGCACCGTGATCTGGCGCCCGAAGGGCTGCGACCAGTGCGGCGGTACGGGCTATAAGGGCCGTATCGGGGTGTTCGAGGCGATCAAGGTCGACGAGACGGTCCGCCGCTACATCTACAATGGCGGCGACGAGGCGATGATCACGCGCCACGCCTTCCTGAAATCGCCGACGCTGGCGTCTGCTGCGCGGACGATGGTCGCCAAGGGACTGACAACGGCCGAGGAGGCGATCCGCGTCGCGCGGCGCGAGGAAATCGATGCCTGACTATCGCTATGTAGCGATCGATCCGCAGGGCCGTGAGCGCAAGGGGCGCCTGACCGCCGCGAACGACGATGCCGCGCGCGCCGACCTGATGCGGCGGAAATTTCATATCGTCGCGGTCGAGGCGGCGGGTGCGAAGCCCGCCGGCCGCTCGTTGCTCGCCTTCCGCCGGAACAAATTGAGCAGCAAGGAACTCGCGCTCTTCACGCGGCAGCTCGCGACGCTGGCCGAGGTCGCGCCGCTCGAAGAGGCGCTGCGTACCTTGACGCGCCAGAGCGAGGCCGAAAGCGCGCGCAATGTCATCGGCGACGTCCATGCGGGCCTGCTCGAGGGCCGCCGCCTCGCCGACGCGATGGGGCGCCAGCCCGCGAGCTTCCCGCCGCTTTATCGCGCGATGGTCGCGGCGGGCGAAACGACGGGTAGCCTCACCACCATCCTCGCGCGGCTCGCCGACCTGCTCGAACGCCAGGCCGAGGTGCGCGGCAAGCTGATCGCCGCGCTCGCTTATCCGATCGTGCTTGCGGTCGTCGCGATCGGGGTCGTCGCGGCGCTGATGATCTTCGTCGTCCCGCGCGTCGTCGAACAATTCACCGACGTCGGCCAGCAACTGCCCTTCCTGACCCGCGCGGTGATCGCGATTTCCAGCTTCGCCGCGAACTGGTGGTGGCTGATCGCGCTCTTGATCGCCGGGGCGAGCTTCGGCTGGGTGAGCGCGATGCGCCGCCCGGCGTTCAAGGCGCGCGTCGATGGACGACTGCTTCGCCTGCCGCTGTTTGGCCGGTTGCTCCGCGATCTTTACGCCGCGCGTTTCGCGCGCACGCTGTCGACCATGGTGTCGAGCCGCCTGCCGCTCGTCGAAGGGTTGAAACTGACCGTCCCGACGATCCGCAACGCCGCGCTCGCCGGCGCGACCGCGACGATCGTCGATCAGGTGCGCGCCGGCGGCAGCCTGTCCACGGCGCTGCGCGATGCCGGCGTCTTCCCGCCCTTGCTCGTCTATATGACCGCCAGCGGCGAAAGCGCGGGGCGGCTCGAACAGATGCTCGAACGCGCCGCCGACTATCTCGAACGCGAATTCGACCGGTTTACGGCCGCGTCGATGGCGCTTCTCGAACCTGTCATAATTGTCGTTATGGGGTCGTGCGTGGCCCTTATCATCCTCGCCATTCTGCTTCCGATCCTTCAGTTGCAGAACCTTGCAGGTCTATAATAAATGTCCCTGATGCAGCTTTTCATTCGCCTGATGCTCGACTCCGGTCGCCCGCCCCGCAAGAAGGACGAGCGCGGCTTTACGCTGACCGAACTGATGGTCGTGATCTTCATCATCGGGCTGCTCGCCACCGTGGTGATGATCAACGTCCTGCCCAGTCAGGATCGCGCGATGGTGACCAAGGCCAGGGCCGATATCGCGACGCTCGAAAATGCGCTCGAGCAGTACCGGCTCGACAATCTGACCTATCCGGCATCGACCGACGGGCTGAACGCGCTGACCGTCGCGCCGCCGGCGCTCGCGCAGCCCGAACGCTATCGCCGCGGCGGCTATATCAAGAAGCTGCCCGCCGATCCGTGGGGCCGCCCCTATAATTATCAGGCGCCGGGGCCGAACGGAAAGGCGTTCGACGTCTGGTCGCTCGGTGCCGACGGTGCCCCCGGCGGGACCGACGACAATGCGGATATTCGCAGCGACAGCCAATAAATAGGGACAGTCCCTATTTAATTGAGGACGGGCCGATCGAACAGCCGCCAACCTGGGAATTAAATAGGGACTGTCCCTATTTATTGGCGCGGCGGCGGCCGGGCGACCGCGGCTTCACGCTCGTCGAACTGATGGTCGTGCTCGCGGTCATGGCGCTCGCGGCGACAGCGGTCGTGCTCACCATTCCCGGCGAAGAACGCACGGTGCGCAGCGAGGCCGACCGCCTCGCCGCGCGCCTTGCCGCCGCGCGCGATGTCGCGGTGATCGAGGGGCGCAGCGTCGCGGTCCATTTCGCGCCGTCGGGCTATGGTTTCGAACGGCGAATTTCGGGCGAGTGGCAACCGCTGCCCGGTCGCGCCTTCGAACAACGGAACTGGCCGGGCGAGGTGCGCTTCGCGGCGGGCGACGGGCAGGGGGCGGCACGCATCCTGTTCGATCGCGTCGGCATCAGCCCGACGCCGCAGGCGGTCGTATTGAGCGGCGGCGATGCGCGCGAGATCGTGCGCGTCTCGGCGACCGGGGAGGTCAGCCGTGGGCCGTGATCGCGCCAAAGGCCGCGAAAGCGGGTTCACTTTGCTTGAAATGCTGGTGGCCTTGAGCGTCATCAGCATCGCCGCGCTCGCGCTCATCCGCCTCGATGCCTATGCGGTGCGCACCGCGGGCGACCTCGACGAAAGCACGATGGCGGGCATCGTCGCGCAGAATCGCGCGGTCGAATTATGGACCGATCCGGCGCCCCCGACGATCGGCAACAGTGCCGTTGGCGTCGCGAACGCGGGGCGCAACTGGCGCATCGAGCAGCGCGTCGCGAAGACCGCCGACGACGCCCTGCTGCGCATCGATTTGCTCGTCCGCCCCGAAAGCGGGCGCGGGCAGGCGGCGCTAACGATCATCCGGCCGTCGCGATGAAGAAAATATGCATCGCCTCCACGCGTACCCCGGCGAAGGCCGGGGTCCAGAGCGCCCAGGCGCAACGTCGGCTCAAAGCGCTCTGGGCCCCCGCCTTCGCGGGCGCGCGATCAAGTGTCGATGATCGCGGCTTCACCCTTGTCGAGATGCTTGTCGCACTCTCCATCTTCGCGGCGATCGCGGCGATGGGCGTCGGCCTGCTGCGCAGCAGCATCGATACGCAGGATGCGGTGCAGGAACGGCTGAAGGCGATGGGCGGGATCAACCGCCTTCGCGCGGTGATGGCGAACGATCTGGCGCAGGCGGTCCAGCGGTCGACGCGCGGGCCGGCGGGGGAAGCTGTGCCGGCGTTTGTCGGATCGGCGAACGGCTTTGCCTTTGTCCATGGCGGTGCGGGATCCGCGGGCGGCAGCCCGCGCCCCAATATCGAGCGCGTCGCTTATGCGCGTGTCGGTAGCGAATGGCGCCGCGCGACGCAGCCAATGCTCGACGGCACCGCGCTGGGCGAGGGCGACCGGTTGATCGGCGACGTCGCCGGCGTCGCGGTGCGATATCGTGACGAGCGGGGCAATTGGAGCGAGGTCTGGAGTTCGGAGCCGGGTGACCGCCTGCCGCGCGCGGTCGAGGTGCGGGTTACCCGCACGGGCCGCGAGGCGCTGACGATGTTGTTCCTCACCGCGCCGACGCTGCCGCCGCCGCCCGCCCAACGGGTGCCGACACCGTGAAGCCCGGCGCGAAAGACGAAACTGGCGCGGCGTTGCTTACCGTATTGCTGCTCGTCGCGGTGATGGCGGTGATCGCCGCGACCGCGCTCGACCGGCTGACGCTCGCGACGCGGATCGCGGGCAGCGCGGCAACGGTCGATCAGGGCCGCGCCTACGCGTTCGCTGCCGAACAGATTGCGCTGCGCCGCGTCGCCGACCTTGTCGGGCGCGACCCCGCGAAGCTGACGCTTGCCGGCAATTGGCTGGGGCGCGATTTCACCCTGCCGCTTCCCGGCGGCGAAGGGCGCGCGAAGCTGACCGACGCCAACAATTGCTTCAACCTCAACAGCCTCGTCGCCGAGACGGTGCCGGGGCGGTTCAGCCAGCGATCGGGTTCGATGCGCCAGTTCGGCGAGCTTATGACCTTACTCGGGATCGATCCGGGGCAGGCGCAGGCGATCGCGGGCGCGGCCGCCGACTGGATCGACAGCGACAGCAATGAAGGGCCGCTCGGCGCCGAGGACAATGCCTATCGGTCGATGCAGGGCGCCTATCTGCCCGCGAACCGCAAGATGGCCGATGTGAGCGAACTCCGCGCGGTGCGCGGCGTGACGCCGAAAATTTATGCGCGCCTCAAACCCTGGATTTGCGTGCTGCCGGCGGCCGATCCGGTACGGCTCAACGTCAACACGCTCGCGCCCGAACAAGCGCCGCTGGTCGCGATGTTAGTGCCCGGCGAAATCACCGTTGCCAAAGCGCGGGCGGTGCTGGCGGCGCGCCCCGCTGGCGGCTATGGCAGCAGCGTACGATTCTGGGAGGCGGGTCCGTTCGAAGGACGAAAGCCGCCGAACGATGTGGCCGAACAGGCGGGCGTGAACAGCCGCTGGCTGGCGCTGACGACGAATGTGACGATGGGGGACGGTTTCTTGACCGCAGTTTCGCTGATCGATGCCAATGGCGGGGCGCCCTCCGCGGGTATCGCGCCGCCGACGATCGTGCGCCGCGATTGGGGCGAGAGCGACTAGGGCATGGATCCGCATATGGCACGTTCGAGGTTTGAAGCGATTTTGTTCAGGGCAAGGAAGCGAGACGCAGGCATATGAGTATATTCCAAGGCTCGCTGACGCAGCCATGGACAAAATCGGTCAAATCCCGAAGGGACGTCGAAATGGCTTCGATCTCGTTTCCGCGCGGCCTTGCTGATGGAACCACCATCCGCGGCGGCCACGCGAAGCCGATATCTTTGCCATTTCGGCGCCTCGAATGCGCCATATGCGGATCCATGCCCTAGATGCCGCGCACGTTGGTTCTCTGGCTGCCTCCGGTGGCGACGCTTGGCGAAGGCGATGGTTCCGACGCGGCCTGGCTGCGCGTCGATGACGGCGTGATCGTCGATAGCGGGCAGGACGACGGCTGGGTCGGTGCGTGGGAAAAGCCGCGTGACGATAGCCCTGACGACCAGCTGATCGCGCTCGCGCCGGCTGCCGATGTGCCGCTGCGCTGGCTTCATTATCCCGACGCCGCGCCCGCGCAGGCCGCCGCCGCGGCGCGGATCGATGCGCTGAAGAACAGTCTGGGCGATGCCGCGGCGCTTCATGTCGTCGCGGGCCAGCCCGCGGAAACGGGACAGGCGGTCGCGGTTGCGGTGACCACCCACGCGGCGATGACCGCATGGACCGACTGGTTGAAGGCGCGCGATCTGACGCCGGCCGCGATTATCCCGGCGGCGGTGGCGGTGCCGCCGCCCGAACCCGACACGCTGTGGACCGCCGAGGTCGGCGGCGAGCGGATCGTCCGCACCGCGACCCAAGCCTATGTCTCCGATCCCGAGCTCGATCCGCTGATCGCGGGCGGGCACGCCGCGCTGCCGCTCGATGCCGACCGGATGCGCGAGGCGCTGCTGCTGACGCTCGCCGCGCCGCCGCTCGACCTGCTGAGCGGGGGTTGGAAGCCCAAGCGCAGCTGGTCGGTCGATCCGGCGATGCTCAGGCTGGCGAAGCGCCTCGCCATCGCGCTTGTCGCCGTGAGCTTGTTGATCCCGATTATTTATGCGGCGCGCCTCTCGTCCGACGCCGGCCGCGCCGACGATGCGGTGGTGGCAATGGCGAAAAAAGCCGGGGTGACGGGGGCCGATGCGACTGCGGCGGAGGCCGAGCTCGACCGCCGCCTTGCTGCGGCGGGCGGCGGACCGCTCGCCTTCTCGGTCCCGGCATCGGCGCTTTACGACGCGATGGGCGATGCGCCCGGCGTAACGCTCAGGACGCTGTCGCACCGCACCGACGGGACGCTGACGACGACGCTCGCGGCGCCGCGCGTCGAGGATATCAACCAGGTGCTGCTGGCGCTGCAGGCGCGCGGCTATCGCATCACCGCGCAGCCGATGGCGGGCAGCGATGGGCAACAAATGGCCAATATCACGATCCGGGCGGTGCCATGACCGAGCGACTGCAGAATTGGTGGATTGCCCTGTCGCTGCGCGAACGCTGGCTTGTCGGCATCGCCGGCGTGCTCGCGCTCGGCGTCATCCTGTGGGGGCTCGGCCGTCCGGCGGTCGCGCTGTTCGTCGATCTCGAAAACCAGCATCGCGCCGCGATCGAGCGCGAAGGGCGCGTCGCGGCAAAGGTGCAATTGCTTGCGCGGCGTCCGGCGAAATCGGTTGCGGCGACGGTCGATGCGGTCGCGATCGACCAGTATCTTGCGCAATCGGCGGGCGAGATCGGGCTGACGCTCGACCGTAACGAAGCGCGTGGGGAGGGGCAGGCGACGATCGCGATCGCCACCGCACGCGCGACGGTGCTCACCGACTGGCTCGCCTCGCTCGAGGGGCAGGGCTTCGTCGTCGACCAGCTGACGATCACCCCCGCCGCCGACGGCACCGTCGGCCTGACCGCCGAGCTTCGGAAGGGCGGACAATGAGCATGCGCAGGCGTTGGGGGCTTGCGGCGTTGCTGCTCGCGCTGGTCCTGGTCATCGCGACCTTTCCGATGCGGCTCGCGCTCGGCTGGTCGGGGGCGACCGATGCGGGCATCAGCGCGCGCGATGTTCGCGGGTCGATATGGTCGGGCGAGCTGGTCGATGCACGGCTTGGCGTCTTGCCGCTTGGCACGGTGCGCGCCAGCCTGTCGCCGCTCGCGCTGCTCGGCGCACGCACCGAACTCGTCTTTTCGCGCGCCGACGAACGGCTCGGCGCGCTTGCGGGCCGCCTGCATGGCAGCGACCCGCGCGGCGTCTCCGACGTCAGCGGCACCACATCGATGTCGGGCGGGCTCGGCATGATCCCCATCGATACGATCCGGTTCGAAGGCGCCACGATACGCTTCGATGATGCGGGAAAATGCGCCGCCGCAAGCGGGCGCATCCAGCTCGCGGTCTCCGCGCCCATCGCGGGGCTCGACCTCTCGCGCGGCCTGTCGGGTCCGCTGGCGTGCGCGAACGGGCGTGCGCAGGCGGCGCTCGCCAGCCAGTCGGGCATGGAGCGGCTGACCTTGTCGTTCGACGGCAGCGGTGCCTGGCGTGCGCAGTTGGCGATCAATGTCGACCGCGATCCGGCGATGGCGGGCGCGCTCGCCGCGCTGGGGTTCAAGGCCGGACCCGGCGGATTCGTGCTGGCGACCTCGGGCCGTTTCTGACGTGATGATCCTCGATGCCTTGCCCTTCGGCATGGGCGTCGCCTTTGCCGCGTTGATCGGATTGGTCCTGGGCAGCTTCATCGCGACGCTGGTGCTGCGCTGGCCCGCGGGGCGCTCGGTGCTCGGGCGCTCGCTATGCGATGGCTGCGGGCGGCCGCTTGGCGCGCTCGATCTCGTCCCGTTGTTATCGACCCTCGCGTCACGCGGGCGCTGCCGGACGTGTGATGCGGCGATCGATCCTTTCCACTGGCGCGTTGAGCTGGGTTCGGCGCTGATCGGTACGATCACGCTGGCTCTCATGCCCGGGACCGCGGGCTGGCTCTGGGCTCTGTTCGGCTGGCTGCTGTTGCCGCTCGCGCTGCTCGATGCACGCCATTTCTGGCTCCCCGACCGCCTCAACCTGCTGCTCGGACTTGTTGGCCTGTTGATAGCCGGCCCAATGATGGAATCATCGTTGATCGATCGATGGATCGGCGCGGTTGTCTGCGGCCTGACTCTCGCCGCCATCGCCGAATTCTATCGCCGGGTGCGGTCGAAAGACGGAATGGGCGGCGGCGATCCCAAGCTGGTTGCGGCGATCGGCGCGTGGCTCGGCTGGCAGGCGCTGCCGCTCATGCTGCTGCTCGCGAGCCTCGGCGGGATCGTCTGGGCACTCGTCGCAGAGCGAAAAGGGGACCAGCCGCTCGGTGAGCGACGGATCCCCTTCGGTGTCTGTGCCTGCACCGCCGCCTTTGCGACAGTGGCTTTATGGCCGCTTCTTAGCGCCCGATAACGACGGTCACCGCGCGGCGGTTCTTGGCATAGGCTTCCTCGGTCGAACCGAGTTCGGCCGGACGTTCCTTGCCATAGCTGATGACGTTGATCCGCGACGGATCGACGCCGAGCGACGCGAGGTAATTTTTCGCGGCGTTGGCGCGGCGTTCGCCGAGCGCGATGTTGTAATCGCGCGTGCCGCGTTCGTCGGCATGGCCTTCGAGCGTGACACGGACCGCCGGATTGCGCTGCAGCCACTGCGACTGGGTCTGCAACGTCGTCTGGTCCTGCGCATCGACATTATACTGGTCGTAGTCGAAGAAAACGCGGTCGCCCATCGCGCCAACGCTGGCAAGGAAATCTTCCTGCGATCCGGGGACCACGCCGGTGCCGGTGCCCGCGCCGGTATCGGTGCCGGTGCCTTCGGGGGCGGGGGGGAGCGTGTCGGGGGCCTTTTTCGCGCAGGCGCCAACAGCAAGCATGGTGATCGCCGCGATCATCGCGGTGCTTTTGCGTATCGTCATGTCTCTGTCCTCTTGTTGTTGAAAATCATTCGTGCGGCCGAATTGGCCCGTTCAGGACGCGATAGTTGAACCCGATCGCGCCCCTTTGGTTCCGGCTTTCCTCAGGGAAGGACCGGACCCCAGCTGGGATCCGACCCGTCTTGCGGGGTCGGCAGGCGGCGCATGTTCACGCCGGTCAGGTCGACCTGCCACAGGCTCGACTTGCCTTCGCGCCCCGGAGACGTCCGGAAAAACTGGATGACGCGGCCGTTCGGCGACCAGGTCGGCGCCTCGTCCTGCCAGCTGTTGGTGAGCATCCGCACGCCGCCGCCCGATGGCGTCATCACGCCGATGCGGAACTCGCCGCCGCCCATGCGGGTAAAGGCGATCAGGTCGCCGCGTGGCGACCATTCAGGGGTCGCGGCGCGGCCGCCACCAAAGCTGATCCGCTGCTGGTTCGACCCGTCGATGTTCATCGTATAGACTTGCTGACCGCCCGACCGGTCGCTTTCGAACACGATCTTCTTGCCGTCGGGCGAGAAACTGCCCCCGACATCGATGCCCGGCGTGTTGGTGAGCCGCACCGGCGTGCCGCCATTGGCCGAGATGCGATAAATGTCGGTGTTGCCGTTGACCGCCATCGAATAGAGGATCTGGGTGCCGTCGGGCGACCAGCGCGGCGCGAAGGTCGCGTTCGAGCTTTCGGTCACCAGCTTCTGCGAGCCCGCCGCGACGTCATAGATGAAGACGCGGACGCGGTTGTTCAAATAGCTGACGTAGACGATCTTCTTGTAATCGGGCGAGAAACGCGGGCTGATCGCGAGCGCCTGACCGTTGGTGATGAAGCGGTGGTTGCCGCCGTCGCTGTCCATGATCGCGAGGCGTTTGATGCGGTTCCCCTTGGGCCCGCTCTCGGCGATATAGGCGACGCGGCTGTCGAAGAAGGGCGCTTCGCCCGACAGGCGCGAATAGATGGCGTCGGCGCATTTATGCGCGGCGCGGCGCCAGTCGCCGGGCTGGATCTCGAAGCCCTTGCGGACAAGCTCGCTGCCGAGTTGGGTATCGTAAAGATAACAGCCAACGACCAGGCCGCCCGTCCCGCTCGCATCGACGAAGCCGTGGACGACATTTTCGGCGTTGCGCGCCTGCCATTCGGCAAAGCGCGGCGCCTGCACCTCGGCGCGGCTTATCGCGGGGATGCCGCTGGGCCCCATCGGATCGTAAAGGCCGCTGCGTTCGAGGTCGGCGGCGATGACTTCGGCGATCTGGCGGCCGAGACTGTCGGTGCGGAGCCCGGCGACGCTTTGTACTGACGACGTCGCGAGCGCGGGGATCGCGATGACGGTGCGGTCCTGCGACAGCGTGCCCTCGATGGTCTCGCGCGGTTCGGTCGGCGTGACGACGGGTGGTTGGATCGGCGTTTGCGCGAGGACCGGGGCCGCGGTGAGCAGCAGGGCAGACGAGAGGCTGATCGAACGGAGGAACATGTCTCTTACCTCTTGATGAAATCGAGCGTGTAATTCTGCCAGAAGCTGTAATTTTCCTCGGGCAGGTCGAAGGGTGCGGCGAGTTCCACCGCGCGTTTGGCGCATTCCTGATGGCGCTGGATCTGGAATTTATTGCTGTCGTTCTCGCCGCTCGTCGTGACGCTGGTGAAGCCGGCGAGCGCGCCAGACTGGGTCAGGCGGAATTTGACGACGGTCTTGAGCTGGTCGACGTCGACCCCCGAGATGCGGCAACCATTCCAGCGCGGCGCGACCGCCGACTTGATGCTGACGTCGATCGATCGCCGGACTTCGGCGGCGGTCGCCGCGGCGGGCGCGCCCTTG
The DNA here is from genome assembly GCF_035250425.1 of Sphingopyxis sp. Lineage (GTDB taxonomy): Bacteria > Pseudomonadota > Alphaproteobacteria > Sphingomonadales > Sphingomonadaceae > Sphingopyxis. Next base: position 4,241 of record NZ_DATFFD010000156.1, on the reverse strand, counting down.
CTTGCGGGCGATTTGGGCTGTGACTTCGAAAGCCCCTCGGCGATGCCGTCGAGGCGGCCGGTCGGGCGCGCGGGGCGATTCTTCGCGGGCGGAGCCTTCGGGGCGGCCTTGGGCTGCGCCTTTTGAGCGGCTGGAGGCTGTTTTTTCGGAATCTGCTTTGGCCGCGCGACCTGTTTCGGCGTCGGTGCAGGCGTCGGCCGCACGACCTGTTCGGGCAGCGGCGGCGCGGGCACCGGCTCGGGCGCCGCGATGTCGGTCATATCCTCCTCGCCCAGCCGCGCGGCGGGGGGCGTCTCGCTGATCACCGGCGCGGTCGACAGCACCGCGCTTTCGGCGATCAGGTCGACTTCCATCGGGGGGTTGTCGAAGCGGCGGTTGCCCGCGGTCCACTGGACCGAAAGCAAACCGATGATGACGACATGCGCCGCCACCGCGATGGCGATGCCGCGTCCTTCCTTCCCCCTCACTGCCCGTTGTTCGGCCATTGTCTTTACCTAGGGCCGTGTTTCTGAACCGTCGGTGACCGCGGCGGGAGCGCTGTCGGCGGCGCCCTCCGACCCTGTCGTCACCAGCGAAATGCGCGTCAGGCCGGCGCGATTGAGCTCGCCCATCACGCGCATCACGCGGCCATAGTCGAGCCCCTTGTCGGCGCGCAGCATGATCTGGCGCGGCTTGTCTTTGCCCTCATTCTCGCGGGCGATCGCGTCGAGACGGGCGGGAAGCTCGGCTTCGGGCACCACATCTTCGCCGATATAGAGGGTGTCGTCGGCGTTGATCGACAACTGTACCGGCTCTTGCTCCTCGGTCTCGACCGGCTTGGCACGGCTTTCGGGCAGATCGATCGGGACGGCGGAGGCGAGCAGGGGCGCGGTGATCATGAAGATGATCAGCAGCACGAGCATCACGTCGACGAGCGGGGTGACATTGATTTCGGCCATCGGCGCGCGGCGCGTGCCACGGCCGCGCCGTCCGCCGATACCGCCTGAGGGGCCGCTCATCGCCATCAGGCTTCGACCTCGAGCTCGCGGCTGAACGTCGCGTGCAGCCCGTCGGCGAAGCGGCCGAGCCGCGATTCGAGCCGGTTCAGGCGCTGCGAAAAGGCGTTGTAGGCGATGACGGCGGGAATAGCAGCGAACAGACCGATCGCGGTCGCGAACAGCGCCTCGGCGATGCCCGGTGCGACGACGGCGAGGCTGCTGTTATTCTCCGCCGCGATTGCGGTGAAGCTGCGCATGATGCCCCACACGGTGCCGAACAGGCCGACGAAAGGCGCGACCGAGCCGATGGTCGCCAGCGTGCCGATCTTTTCGGCGAGGCGGTCGACTTCACCGGCGACCGCGCTGTTCATCGCGATGCCGAGGCGTTCGCGCGTGCCGTCGCGGTCGACATTCTTGGTTTTGGTCGAACGGCGCCATTCGCTGATCCCCGCGCCGAGCACCTTGGCGCTCGGCAATTCCTCGCTGCCGTTCTTGTCGAAGAATTTGTCGATATTATCGGCGCGCCAGAAATCGCGTTCGAAGCGCTCGGAGGCGCTCATCAGCTTGCTGACGCTGCGACCATGGGTGAAGATCACCGCCCAGACATAGATCGACGCGAGCAGAAGGCCGATCATCACCGCCTTCACGATGATATCGGCCTGCAGGAACAGCGCGACGGGGGACAAGGTCGCCGCGTCGGCGGCCAGCGAGATATTGTCTAGCAAGGGATATTCTCTCCATTCATGATGGCGGTAAATCGATCGGCCCAACCCGCGGGCTGGCGGCGCGGCCGGCCCTCGGGCGACAGGAAGGCGGCGGTGACTTGCCCGTCGGTTAATGTCTCGCCGCTTAACGTGTCAGTTCCGCGAAGGATGCGCTGCGAAATAATCACGCTCGCGCCGCGTACCGCCTCGACCGTGCTGACGACGAGCAGATCATCGTCGAGCCGTGCGGGCCGGCGGTATTTGATCGCGAGGTCGGTCACCGCCCAGCTGCCTTCGCCGGCGTCCATCGCCGCGCGCTGATCGATGCCCGCGATGCGCAGCATATCCGATCGCGCGCGCTCCATATAGCGCAGGTAATTGGCGTGATAGACGATGCCCGACAGGTCGGTGTCTTCGAAATAGACGCGCGCCCGGAAATGATGCTCAGCCCCGACGAAGGCGCCGGGAGTGAAGGAGGGCGGCGTGTTTACCATTGTCCTGACCGATAGCGGGCCTTCGACTCGTCGCAAACCCCTAACCAACGGTTCGTCGCAGATCGGGGCCGGTTGGTGGATTGAAATCCGCGGAAATCCGCCTATTTTCCCTGGTCGAAAAGTCCGTCCTGCGAACCCGCGGGCGGGTTGAGCCCAAGATGCTTCCACGCGCTCGCGTTGAGCATGCGTCCGCGCGCGGTCCGCGCGATCAGCCCGACCTGCAACAGATAGGGCTCGATCACATCCTCGATCGTGTCACGCGGTTCGGACAATCCCGCCGCCATGGTCTCGACCCCGACCGGCCCGCCGCGATAAATATCGGCGATCATGGTCAGATAACGCCGGTCCATCGCGTCGAGCCCGAGCGCATCGACCTCGAGCCGGTTGAGCGCGGCATCGGCGGCTTTCGCATCGACGATCTCATGCCCGGCGACGGTCGAGAAATCGCGTACGCGGCGCAGCAGCCGCCCGGCGATGCGCGGCGTCCCGCGCGAGCGTTTGGCGATCTCGAGCGCGCCGTCGGACGCGATCGGCAGCGCGAGCAGCCTTGCGGCGCGCGTGATGACCTGTTCGAGTTCGCCATGCGTATAGAAATTGAGCCGCACCGGAATGCCGAAGCGATCGCGCAGCGGCGTCGTGAGCAAACCCTGCCGCGTCGTCGCGCCGACGAGGGTGAATTTCGGCAAATCGATCCGCACCGAGCGCGCCGATGGCCCCTCGCCAATCATGATGTCGAGCGCGCGGTCCTCCATCGCGGGATAGAGGATTTCCTCGACCGCGGGCGACAGCCGGTGAATTTCGTCGATGAACAGCACATCGCCGTCCTCGAGATTGGTAAGCAGCGCGGCAAGGTCGCCCGCCTTGGCTATCACCGGGCCGCTGGTCGAGCGGAACCCGACCCCCAGCTCGCGCGCGACGATCTGCGCCAGCGTCGTCTTGCCGAGCCCCGGCGGACCATAGAAAAGCACATGGTCGAGCGCGTCCGCCCGCGCCTTCGCCGCCTCGATGAAGATGCGCAAATTCTCGCGTGCCGCCGCTTGCCCGACGAACTCGGCGAGCGTCTTGGGGCGCAGCGCCGCGTCGGCGTCCTCCGGGGTGCGGATGGGGGTGGTGAGGTCGGTCACGCCGTCGCCTTATCTACAAATCTGGTCATATCGCCAGCTAATCAAGAGGTGGTTTCGGAATCGACGTACGTCTGTGGGTCGTATCGCCGCCACAACCATAGCAAATGCGGGTCGGCCAGAAGGAATGGCGCGCACTCTCCAACTCGAAGCCGCTGGGCGGCATTCTATCGAAGACCGACTGTCCGCATTGGGGGCATCCCTTCGACGCTAGGCGCCGCCCGAGATATTCGAAAAATTCCGATGTGTCGTATTCTGCACGGCGCCAGACCGGCCCACGGTCGCCGATCAACCCGCCAACCACAAGACACACGAGAGCCAACTGGAAGTCGATGCTATCGACTGGGCTGCCAACTGCGTACAGGAATCCGACAATTATCATGGGCATGCCCAAAAGGCCCAACAGGCGCATGGCAAGCCAGACATAATAGGGCGGGCGTTCCGATCCGGTGGCCGGTTCAGCCATAATGCTCGATCCCTTCGCCGGTGATCGAAACCCAAGGCTCCTTGCGCTCCTCATAAACCGAATAGTCGGGCACGAAGCCGTGGCCGGGCTCGAAATTGCCGAGCGGTATCGCATAGGCGTCATGATAGGGCCGCGCCCTGTACCAGACGCCCGAACCGCAGATGCCGCAGAAGAAAAAATCGGCGGTGTTGCCGCTGTCGCCGGTGTACTGCCACATCTTCGCCTTCGCTTCGCCCTCGATGCGGACTTGCTCGGCCGGGAAACGGACCTGCGCGGCAAAGGCGCTGCCGCTCCGCGCCTTGCACTCGCGGCAGTGGCAGACCGACACGCGGATCGGCTCGCCGGTGCAGGCGATGCGGATTTGTCCGCAGCGGCAGGCGGCATTGCGGATGCGATCGGTCATTTTGCCGCCTTCTTCAGCGCCACGCGGACCAGCGCGTCGAGGCTTGCACCCGCGCCCAGTTCCTCATTCGCTGCCG